>CBEUNJ010000038.1:0-14573 GCA_965544465.1 uncultured Chlorobaculum sp. | reverse complement strand
GTGCTCCATCCGCCTTGCACTCAGCCCGCTCATAACACTTTTTAGAGATGCCCTTGAGAAGATGCAGCAACAGAACATCAGGCGCCTCGAACAGTCCATTGCCGACCGGAACATCCAGTTGCAAAAGGAGGTGGAGCGACCGCAGCGCTTCCTGAGCATGATTTCCCATGAATACCGCACACCGCTGAACATGAAGCACCTGCCGGCAAAGAAAACAACCGGAGCAGGATTATCGTCGTCGAAGATGACAGCCAAGAGCTTGCAACCGCTCTCGGTTACGAAAATGTCATATCGACAAGCAAAACCCTCGACATGCTGGCTCACCGGCTGCGCCAGAAAGGCGCGGAGCACGGCATCAAGCTGCCGATCAGAACCGTGAGAGCCAAAGGCTACAGCTTATCGGCACCATTGACCATCACATGAACTGCCACTCGTTCTGCAGAAATCCTCCCCCATAAGAACTGTACGTCCTCTACAACCGGTTGGTCTTATTTTTTACCTTGCAAGAAAAAGCTTCAACAACCCACAAACCTGCGCCACTATGCCGAATTCAGGGAAAAAAGTTTGCTTCATCACCGGAGCTTCCGGAAAAATCGGCGCGGAGATCGCGCTGGCAGTGGCAGGTCAGGGCTATTCGATCTTTTTCACTTGGGCTCATTCGAAAGGCAAGGCTCACGAAACGCTTGAACAAATTCGCTGGGTAAGCCCGGAATCACAGATGGTGCAGTGCGACGTGTCGAAGGTGGAACAGATCGAGCAGGCGTTCGAAACTTTCAGCACGCACTTCGACCGGCTCGACCTGGTCATCACCAGCGCCTCGAACTTCTATCGCACCACCCTCCTCGAAGTAAGCGAGCAGGACTGGGACAGCCTGATCGACACCAACCTCAAAGGCACCTTCTTCACGATGCAGGCAGCTGCCCGGATCATGACGAAGCAACCGTTCGTGTCGCGCATCATCACCATGACCGATATTTCAGCCGGCATGGTGTGGCGCAATTATGCTCCCTACACGGTCTCGAAATCCGGCATCCAGCACCTCACGAGAATCTTCGCCAAGGAAACCGCGCCGAACATCCTTGTCAATTCCATCGCGCCCGGAACCATTTCGGCCTATCCCATCCGGGCCGAGGAGCCGGAAGCCAACCTGCTCGACAAAATCCCCTTGCAGCGCTTCGGCGACCCGATGGACATTGTCGCCGCAATCCGCTTTTTAATGGAGAGCGAGTACATCACCGGCCAGGTCATCAACGTTGACGGCGGGCGGCTGCTGTTCTAAAAAATGTGGCAACATGTTCATCGCTGACCGATCTGACTCAAGCTGATCTTGCCCCTGCTTCACCGGCCTCTTCGGTTAATTTTTCCTATATTCCAAGCAAATACGATACTCGCCTAACCAGACCCCATCGACCATTATGGAACAGCAGATACCGGTCAACACCACCCCGCAGCAGGAACAACCAGAACAAACCCCGTCAGCTTTCGAAGAGCTTCCCGAACCACTCAGCGATATAGCCCAGATGGCCTCCGAAGCGTTCGATGAGTTCAAGGAGAGTGACGCCTACGAAAAAATTCTGGACGCGAAAGAGACGGCGCAGAATTATATCAGGGAAAATCCGGTCCATTCATTTTTTTACGCCCTTGGCGCAGGAACGCTCCTTGGCTTCCTCCTGAAAAGGAATAAATAGGCAATCTCCGTCGTATGGAATCACAACAGAACAAACGCGAAAAAAAGCGGGAGCAGAACCGGCAAGGTGTACCGGGCCTCATCGAAGAAACGGTCAGCTCAACCATTGAGGATATGAAGGCCATTATCGATTCGAAGCTGGAGCTGTTCCGCATCGAGATGACCGAAAAGGTAGCTCTGGCCAGCGCCATGGTACTGCTTGCAGTTGTCCTGATGATTGGCGCATCCTACCTGCTGAACTCGGTTGCCCTTATGATTGGCGAATTGCTCGACCATTTCTGGCTCGGCTACCTCATCGTCAGTCTGGTGTTCCTTGGCTTTTTCGCCTTCTTCACCAAAGCCAGGCCCGAAGCTCTGAAAAACTTTATCCATAAAATCCTTCTGTCCGCCAATGACTACCGCAAATGACCCGCTGAAAAATATCCAGTCGAGAATCGACGAGTTAGAGCAGACCATCAGCGACCGTGGAGAACAGATAAAGGCGAGAACCCGTCAGTTGAAAGATGACTTGCAGGAAGAGCTTTCGCCGGTAGGGCTGCTCAAAAAACATCCGGTGAAATCGGCGGGCGTTTCGTTCGCGACTGGTCTTGTGGCTGGACGCATTGTGAGAGGGCTCATCGACTCCAGACAGCCAAAACCAACCGGAACGAAAGCGATGGGCACCGCAACAAGCCCAGAAGAACCAGCCGCTTCGGCCAAGCCCTCCCCACTTAAAGAGGCGATAAGCTCAATAGGAATCGAACTGCTGCACACCGGCAAGGATCTGGCAATATCGTGGGTTAAAAACCAGCTTGAAGCCAGAGTCAAAAAGTCTGGTTGAAGCTTGCGGAAGGAACGCGCACCGGGGAGCTGGCGACTCCTTTTGCCTCCTTTTCATCAGATCAGTCATAGCTGTCCGATCTGACCGATCTCTTTACTCTCCCCCCCTACCAGTTTGAAATCATACGGTCGGACAGTTCATCGACGGCCATGTCGATAGCGCTGTCGATGGCGCCTTGCTGTGCGGCGTAGCTACCAGCCTGATAGTCCGCGAAGCCGACGAACGATTGCGAGAAAAGCTGCTCGTGTGTGACCATGTCGTCGAACTCGGCATTCAGCACAATGGTGATCCGGTTGGTCACCGCCCGTTCGGTCGATCCGCCAAGCTGGCTTGGCTCGTCAGCGTAGGAGACGATGCGCCCCCTGAGCACAGCGTCGGCTCTGGTGCGGTCAGCTTCGATGGAGAGATCGCTTTCTGCTTCGATTTTGTTGACCAGCCGCCGCGTGCACCGCTCACGGAATTCCGCGATACCGGCCTGCGAAGTATCATCGAACAGCGGGACGGCCACAGTGTGCAGGTGCGCCGGAAGCGACGCGCCCGAAAAGCTGTAACAGCCTTGTACAATGACGGTCAACAGGCCGAAAAGAAGCAGCAGGGTTCCGGTTCGCGTGCGCATGGTGTTCAGGGTCAATAGATTGTTCGGTCGATGCTACCGCTCAGTTTACGAAACGGATAGCTCAACAGCATCATCTTCTTGCGGTTTCCGTCGAGCGCGGAGAGGTACTGGCCGGTTTTGCCGTCGCTCCATGAGGAGGCCATCTTGACGGCGTAGCGTGCGGCCAGCTCGGGACTTTGCGCAAAGATGTCAAGAATGACATTGAAGGTCTTGAGCTGCTTTTGCAGCTCCGGCGTCGCCTCTTCCGGATGGTTGATCTCCGTGCGCACCAGCCCCGGATGGAGCAGCATGATGGAGAGCGGCGAGCTTTTGTACTCCTCGGCCATCGCGAAGGTGAAGCGCGCGATGGCGGATTTGGTCGATCCGTAGGCGGAGATAAACGGCGTGTTCGAGCCTTTGTCGGTGCCCGATCCAGCCATGTTGATGATCTTGCCAGGCCTGCCGGATGACAGAAAATAGCGGGCGGCGGCGCGGCTGCCGTGGTAGGTTCCCTTGAGGTTGATATCGATCACGCGGCTCCACGCTTCCGGATCGCTCTGGCAAACGCTGGTGAAGGGATCGGAAATTCCGGCGTTATTCACGAAACAGTCGATTGCCCCGAAGTGCTTGACCGAAGCCCGTACCAGCTCCTCCACCGCTTCGTACGACGAGACGTCGCAGGCATGGCCGAAGGCCGAACCGGCGGGAAACTCGCACAGAGCGGCATCGACGTTCGAGTGGCGGCTGGAGGTGATGACCACTTTGGCCCCCTCTTTGACGAACGCATGAGCAATCGCCCGACCGATTCCCTTGGTCGAACCGGTGATGACAGCGACCCTGTTTTCGAGCTTTTTCATGGGTGCCCTCTCATTGCAACGTGATAATCTCCGGCAACGCCCCGGAACAGCTCAGTCCTGCTTTCTGGTGGCCTGATCGATCATCGCCTGAAGTTCCGGGTGGCTCTCGGCATAGGTTTCGAGCGGGATGCCCTGCTCTATCGCCTCCCAAGCTTGGCGGATACTTTGCGCCCCGGCTTTCGGACCCATCGGATGGCCGAAGATGCCGCGACCCGGCACGAAGCCGAAATCGACGTTATCGACCTTTTCGTACACGGTCTGAAGCGTCAGGGCCGAATCGCTGCCACCCGGTACGGGCAGACAGGGCTTGATGTGGCCCATCGGTTTGGTGCACTCCTCGACGTTTTCAAGCACCTCCTCCTCGGGGGTCATCATGCGTCCGCCGAAGCCAGGCATGATGATAGCGTCCAGACCGGCAAGGCGTTGCAGCTTGGTCATCACCTTGGAGTGGATACCGAATTTTTCCATGCGGCTGAAGGCGGCAATAAACGGGAAATGGCCGATCAGCGGAACCTGCGTGTAATCGCTAAGCATCCTGACGGCGCTCAGGCCAACCGGTAAAGCGTTGATCAGCAGCGCATTCGCGCCGTTGCGCACAGCGATATCGTGCTTGTCGATCAGGCTATCAACTTCGTCAGTGATATTGGCCAGATACACTTTGGGCTCACCGGTCTCGGCCTCGGCTTTGCGCCGCGCCTTGCCGAGAAACGCCGAACGTTCGTCGATGGACGACCAGGTCACATCGGCCAGCATCTCGTCATCCTTGGCGATGTCGAGACCGCCAAGCCAGCCCTGGTAGGCAATCTCCGAGAACTCTTCGGGACTGAGACCGATATTCGGCTTGACAACACCGAAGAAGATCGGGCGATTGTGTGCGTTGAACACATTGCGCAGCCCCTCGATGCCAAACTTCGGCCCGGTGAATTCGGCCAGGTAGCTGTCGGGAAACTGAATGTCCATCAGCTTCACTAACGGCACGCCCGGAGTGAAGAAGGTGCCTTCGCCGCACACCGCCGTGAGCAAGTTGGGCAGCTTGGGGCCGAAATTGCGGTGCGGATGAGCGATTGTGACGCGACAGGCGTGAATACGACCGGTTTCCGCATGCTTGACCGGGTAGCTGAGCTGCTCCAGCTCGCCGAGCACATCGAAACCGATCACCTTGGCGGCGTGCACCGGACGAAAATCCTCATCGACATCGACCCGTTTCCACTGAGCGGTTGACTGTTCGCTGCAAAAATGGGCAAGCGCCGTCTCGACATCTCCTACAGTTTCGAGATAGTAGTCAAGAACAAGGTATTGCTCCATGTCGAGCGATTCCCTTGAAGCAAAAAAACCTTTGACGTCTTCAGCATTCATAATTCGATTCGATCAGCCGCTGCAATGTTATAAAAACGCGGGAGGCAGTGTTCGCACTACCTCCCGTTTGACGGTAAAGACGGTCATAAAACCGCCCCGATAATGAGTTTACTTCCCCGCAACGAGCGTGTTGAAGTATTCGTAAGCCTCGTTCGGGTTATAGCCCTCGTGGACGATCTTGTTGACGGCGAGCATCATCTCCTCGGGATTGTCGCTCTGGAAGATGTTGCGCCCCATATCGACGCCGGCAGCACCTTCCTGGATGGCGTTGTACGACATGGTCAGAGCGTCGAGCTCGGGGAGTTTCTTACCACCGGCCATAACAATCGGCACCGGGCAGGAGGCCACGACGGTCTCGAAATCTTCCGGCACGTAGTAGGTCTTGACGAGCTGCGCGCCGAGTTCCGCGCAGATGCGGGTGGCGAGGCGGAAGTACTTGGCGTCGCGCACCATGTCCTTGCCAACAGCAGTGACGGCCATAGTCGGAATGCCGTAGCGCAGGCCCATATCGACAAGCTTGGTCATGTTGTGAATCGAGCGGGTCTCGTACTCGCCGCCGATGAAGACCTGAAGCGTGATGCAGGCCACGTTCATGCGGATGGCGTCCTCGATGTCAACAGCAAGCTCCTCGTCGGAAAGCTCCTTGAGGATACTCGGGCCGCCGCTGCACCGCATGACGACCGCCTTGGTGAGGCTCGGCGGCACGGTGGTACGGAGGATGCCGCGCGTCAGCATAATGGCATCGGCGTGCTTCATGAGCGGCACGATGTTCACGTCCGGGCGCTCAAGGCCGGTGGTCGGGCCCTGGAAGTAGCCGTGGTCGATGGCGAACATGACCGTCTTGCCGGTGTCGGGACGGAAAATCCTCGAAAGGCGGTTCTTCATGCCCCAGTCGAGCGAGTGAGCGCCTTTCAGAAAAAAGCCGTGGGTATCGACCGGAATATCGGTGTAATACTCTTTGGCCTGCTTGTCCTTATCGTATTCAGCCATCGTCGTGACCTCCTGATGCGGTTATTGAATGAATAGTAAAACTGTGATGCTCACCTGAGCGCGGCAGCGATGTTGCCACCATCGACCGTGGTGATCGAGCCGGTCGTTTTGGCTTCGAGCGCCAGATGCACGAACGCATCGGCCACATCTTCAGCCGTCACCTCAAGGCCAAGCAGGTTGCCGGCCATATAATCTTTTTCGCTGAGTCCGCGCGCCGCCGACCGGGCCTTGATCATCTCCGGCGTGAGCAAGCCACTGCGGATCCTGTCGGCGTTGACGCCGTTGGCACGAATGCCGTCACGTCCGTGATCGAGTGCATACTGGCGGACAAGGAACAGCGTAGCCGCCTTGGGAAGACCGTACGGGCCGAAATCGGCTCCAGGGTTGACCGCCTGCTTGGAAACGTTAAAGAGCAGTGAACCGCCGATCTTCTGCGCGCGCATGATCCTGACGGCGTTCTGCGCGACCGTCTGGTGCGAGAAGAAGTTGATCTCAAAGCTCTTGCGAAGCAGCTCGTCGGAAACATCGCCGATCCTGCCTTGCAGGGCAACACCAACGTTGGAAACGATGATGTCAATACCGCCGTAGGTGCGGCAGATCGTATCGAAGGCATCGCGAACCACCGTGGTGTCGGTCACATCGCAAGGAATCGCCAGCGTGCCTTTGCCAAGCTCCGCCGCCGCCTTCTCAAGCGCCGCCGGATCGAGATCCATGATCACCACTTCGGCGCCCTTCTGTTTGAACGCTTTCGCCGTAGCGAGGCCAATAGCCCCAGCGCCACCGGTGACCATCACCACCTTGCCCTCGAACTCGCCGCCATTGCGGTTCTTGCGCACCTTAGCCTGCTCCATGTCCCAGTACTCGATCTCGAATGCGTCACGCTCCGAAATCGACTCGAAGTCGCCAATCGATTCGGCGTCGAGCATCGCCAGCGCCGAATGCTCGGCGATATCGGCGGTCAGACGCGCATCTGCTGCCGAACGGCCAAGGCCGAACAGCCCCAGACCCGGCACAAGCACCACGCGTGGCATCGGATCGATCATGGAGACCTCCATGCCGGTCGCCTGTTTCTGGCGCTCGAAATAGGCGCAATACTCCTCAACGTAGCGCTTGACGCTCGCCCTGACCGCCTTTTCGAACCCTTCCAGATCGTCTGCATCCGGAGCGGGGACGACGAGCGGATGGTTCTTGGTGCGAATGATAAAGTCAGGCGTCATCGCGCCCTTTTTGCTGAACGCTTCGAGATCGGCAATGTTGAGATAGTCGAGCAGTGCGGACGAGTTGCGGAATTCGAGTACGAAGCTCTGGTAATCCTTCTCGCCGGGCGTCTTCTCAAACGAGCAAGCTCCACGCACGATCGGCGCAACTTGGTCGACCGAAGCGATCTGCGATGGCATCTCAACCGAAACAAACGACTTGCGCTCCGCAGAAGCGATGCGCTCCTCGATGCGACTCACCCCATTGATCATGCGATCGTAGGCCTCTTTGGCCGAATCGCCAAAGGTTACCAGACCATGCTTGTGCAGCACCATACCTTCGATGGAAGGGGCCTGCTCATAAACCTCGAAAGCTGACTTGGCCAACCCGAGACCAGGCTTGATGTAGGGCACCATGCCGTAGCCCTGCCCCAGCGCCTCGCGGCACAGGCGCTCGCCTTCTGCCTGATTGCTCAGGGTCAAAAGGGGAAGTGCGTGGGTATGAAAAATGTAACGGTGAGGCAGAAAAGCGTGCAGCAGCGTCTCGATAGAGGGGCTAAGCGACCGGTTCACCATGTGATCGGTCAGGGTAAAGAGGTTGAGATAGAGGAAGTTCTTGAACTCTCTGGTCGAAAAACGCTTGATGTCCTCCTCGCTGTGGCGCTGACCGGAAGAGTACATCTCCTGCAATTTATGAAGCGGATCAAGACGCACCGGAGTAAAGTCGCCGACATCAACCGAGGCCAAGTTCACACCGCTGGCCTTGATAAAGATCACGTTGACCTTGTAGCCGATAATATCAGTCAGAACGCTCTTGACGGAGGTGTTCCCGCCGCCGTGCATAACCAACCGATCATCCCTACCCAACAATCTCGAAGCATAGACAAGCTCGACCAGCTCCTCGGGTGTATCAGCAGCACTGATACGGCCCGCCACCGTCTTTTCGAGATCGGATGTTTTCCAGAGATTTTTCATAGGGATTGAACTAATGCTTTCATCATGGTTAAGGGTTCAATTCGGCATCCGGAAATTTATATACGACACTTGGTACATAACATTGAAAAAACGAACGGCAGATCAGATTGGCTCAGAGCATAACAAAACCGGAGTAATCTGATCAGTAAAGCCCTATAATGCTGGCCAGATAAGCCAGAGAACCGTTCTTTCAATTGGCACTTCTTTGACCACACAAGCAGCACCAAACTCTGTGTTATCGAATAACCCCATGCAGCAAGCTCGCCTGCTCCAAGCCCGGCCCTTCAGTTTTCATTCGGAGCACTGTTCAAGAATAGTCCTGACAAAATAGCGCCTTGCATTGATAGCTGTTGATGAAAACTACAATGGAGTAAAGCAGCTCTCAGTGGCTATATAAAGGAGGGAATATAGCAAAATCCGGACACCCTGAAAAACAGTGACAATTTGAAATTACATGCATTGCGACATAACTATCAGGCACCTCTTAAAAGCCTCATGAGCGATCCGGTGAGTGGGGGCAAGGCGAATGGAGCGCAGAAACCGGAGCGCGTATTCCGACCACTATCGGAAAGGCTTTTAAGCGCCACCCAATCCCGAAAGCGTGCGGGACAAGAAAGCTTACAGAAAAACCCCATTATTACACCAACCCTTCGATAAATTTAAGCGAATTTTTTGCTAAATTGAATGGTTTTATCTATGCCGGTAAATACCAATGTTGGATTGCTACCGCCATGCGAAAAAGGATAGGCCTGCACGTTTAGAAACGTTTTGTATCCCGATGACATCTCCTGCTCCTGAACCCACCTGTTTGCGGCAAATCCTGCCCGATCACTTGCAAGATGGCTGACGACCGCCGCGACCGAAAAAACGCGTTCGATCACGCCATGCGGCTTCTTGCCGCAAGGGATCACAGCAGAGCGGAACTCGAAAACAAGCTCACAAAGAAGGGATTCGAACAGGAAGCGATCACCTCGACAATGGAGCGGCTCGACCAACTCAACCTGCTCGATGACCGTGCCTTCGCCGGAAGCTGCATGGCAGGCATTGCCCGACGTCGGCCCGAGGGAAAATACAAGACCCGGGCACGCCTCAAACAGAAAGGGCTGAGCGACGAACTCATCGAAGAGGCCATCGCCAGTTACGACCAGTCCGAACTCTGCCGCGCCGCCGCCGAACGCAAACTCCGCACTCTCCATGGCCCGCCTGAAACCATCAGAAAAAAGCTCTACACGTTCCTGAAATACCGAGGCTTCGACTGGGAAACCATCAGGAAAACCATTGATGAAGTGCTGAACAGAGAAAACCCCGACAGATCAGCCTGATCCGTCTGATCTGTCGGATATTGATGCCCCCGCTCTCTCAAAAAACGCAAAAGAGCGAACCATTCAGCCCGCCCTCTTTACTTATCCAGTGTCAATTATCAACCAATCACTCATCCCCAACGTGCACGAGCGTGCCAATGGGCTCACCTTTGAGCAGGCGGGTGAAGTTACTTTTTTTGTTCATGTTCATCACCACGATTGGCAGGGTGTTTTCGCGGCAGAGCGTGATGGCGGTCATGTCCATCACCCGGAGGTTTTTCTGGATCACGTCGAAGTAAGAAATACGTGGGTAGAACTCCGCGTCGGGGTTTTTCTCGGGATCGGAGTCATAGACACCCTCGACTCTGGTACCCTTGATGATGACGTCGGCCTCAATTTCGATGGCGCGGAGCGAAGCCGCCGTATCGGTAGTAAAATAGGGATTACCGGTACCCGCGCCGAAAATCACGACGCGCCCCTTTTCAAGGTGGCGCACTGCCCGGCGGCGGATGAAGGACTCGGCGATCTGCTCCATTTTAATAGCGGTCAGCAGGCGGGTGTAGATGCCCTGGCGCTCAAGTGCGTCCTGCAACGCCAGCGAGTTGATGACGGTGGCAAGCATGCCCATATAGTCAGCCTGAACTCTGTCCATCGATGCCGCGGCTTTCGACAATCCCCGAAAGATATTGCCGCCGCCGATGACAAGCGCGATTTCAGCACCGAGATCACTGGCCTCCTTGATCTCTTCTGCAAACTTTTCAAGTACGCCAGCGTCAATACCATATCCGCTCTCTCCGGCAAGGGACTCGCCGCTGATCTTGAACAGAATTCTACCGTACTTTAACATAAAGGCTTCTCCTTGTAGTAGTTGGTAGTTGACTGGTGCGCCGGGTCTGTGTACACACGGCTCTTTCTCAATAATAAGCAAAAAAAAAGCCTCGTATCAACGAGGCTTTTTGCAGTTTCAGGCTCCTAATTGGTACCGTACAAAGGCTTTGATTTTGACCTTCGCCTGGTTCTTCTTCATAAAGTCGTCAAGAACACCACTAACGCGGGAGTTCTGATCCTTGATGAAGGTCTGCTCGGTCAGCGCCACCTCCTGATAGTACTTATTGAGGCGGCCCATGACGATTTTGTCGACAAACTCCTCTTTCTTACCTGCGGCAAGCGCCTGCTGACGATAAATCTCTTTCTCTTTTTCAACAAGCTCGGACGGCACAGCATCGCGGCCAACTTCGATCGGAGCGGCAGCAGCAACCTGCATGGCGAGGTCGCGGGCAAGCTCTTTGGTCTGTTCCGGCTTATCGGTTTCCACAGCGATCAAAGCGCCGAGCTGCGAGCCGGGATGGATGTAGGCCTCAAGAACACCATCTTCGGCGGTCAGCCTTGCGAGACGCTTGAGTTCGAGTTTTTCACCAACCTTGCCGGTCATCGACTTGAGCGCCTCCTCGACCGTCTCGTTGCCGTAAGCTTCGCCGAGATTGATAGCAAGCAGATCTTCGCGGGACTCGCAGTTGTTGGCAAGCGCCAAGGCTGCAAGCTCATTGGCAAATCCGGTGAACACCTCGCCGCGAGCCACAAAGTCGGTCTCGCAGTTGAGTTCGAGAATAACACCAGCAGTCTGGTCATCGCTCATCAGGATGCAGACAGCGCCTTCAGAGGCTTCGCGGTCAGCACGCTTGGCAGCCATGGCTGCTCCTTTTTTGCGAAGATATTCGACGGCTTTCTGCATCTCTCCCCCGGTCTCTTCGAGGGCTTTTTTGCACTCCATCATGCCAACGCCGGTCCTATCCCTGAGTTCCTTGACGTCCTTGGCAGAAATCTGGCTCATAATAATCTATGGAAGTTATATCGTGAATGTTGTGGATAGCAAGGCCAGAACAGCGAAGAGCCCTGACCTTGTTACGAGTAGCGTTAAGAATCAGTCGTTCGAAGCTTCCTCTGTCAACTCTTCAGTCTGCTCGTCCATTTCGGCAATCGCTTCCTGCTCATCCTGCATGGCGCGGGCTTCGATGATGGTATCGGCAACGGCCTTGACCATCAGCTCGATGGAGCGGATCGCGTCGTCATTAGCCGGGATAATGTAATCCACCTCATCAGGATCGCAGTTGGTATCAACCATCGCAAAGATCGGGATACCGAGCGAACGAGCCTCCCGGATAGCGATGTGCTCTTTCTTGATATCGACCACGAACAGCGCTGCGGGCAGGCGGTTCATGTTGGAGATACCGCCAAGGATACGCACGAGCTTGTCCTTTTCGCGGAGCAGCATGAGACGCTCTTTCTTGGTGATCATGTCAAAAGTACCGTCGGTCTCCATGCGATCAATGGCGTTCATGCGACGGATGCTCTGGCGAATGGTCGAGAAGTTGGTCAGCATACCGCCGAGCCAGCGCTCGCAAACGTACGGCATACCGGCTCGCTCGGCCTGTTCGGCGATAATAACCTTGGCTTGCTTTTTGGTGCCGACGAACATAATTTCGCGACCGGTCGAAGCGATAGCCTTAATGGCTTTAAGCGCCTCGTCAGCCATAACGAGGGTCTTTTTGAGGTCGATGATGTGAACACCGTTCTTCTCCATGAAGATATACGGCTTCATTTTCGGGCTCCAGCGGCGGGCGAGGTGACCGAAGTGCACGCCGGCGCGAAGCATCTGTTCGAGCTGGAATTTTGACATGATTGTCTTCCTTTGTTTAGTTGATCCTCTACCCTGCCGCCAGCGGCATCTGCTCGGCCAGTTGCCTGACCTCACAGCGCCTCCGGGGGATCCTGAGCATGCTCGGGACACTTCCCCGGAGCTTCATCCGGCAAGCCGGAATGACAGGGTATGTGAGTTGTGTAGTGCTAAGAAAAAATCAGCGTTTCGAGAACTGGAAGGATTTGCGAGCCTTTTTCTTGCCATATTTCTTCCTCTCGACCATGCGGGGATCGCGGGTGAGCAGTCGTTCTGTCCTGAGTGTCGGGCGAATAGACTCATCGAACTCAACCAGCGCTCTGGCGATAGCCAAGCACACCGCACCAGACTGGCCGGTCAAGCCACCCCCCTGCACGTTGACTTTGATGTCGAACTCATCCTGCTTCTCAGCGGCCACCAGAGGCTTCAGCGCCTGGCTGCGCTTGAACTCATCCTTGAAATACTCTTCGACCGGCAGCTTGTTGACCACGATCTTGCCTTTGCCCGGCGACATAAATACTCTTGCTACCGAAGTCTTGCGACGACCTACGGTATCGATAACCTCTTTCATCAGTATTCGTTATTATTAGTGATTGACGTTCATTTCCACCGGCATCTGTGCGGCGTGCGGATGCTCCGGCCCAGCATACACTTTCAGCTTCTTGAAGAGCTGACGGCCGAGGTTGTTGTGCGGAAGCATGCCCCACACGGCATGCTCGATCACCTTTTCAGGCTTGCTCTGGAGCAGATTCTTGACCTGTCCGAACTTGGCGCCGCCAGGATAATGAGAGTGCGAGAAGTAGGTCTTGTCGTCGTGTTTTTTACCGCTCAGCGCAATTTTGCCAGCATTGGTCACGACCACGAAATCGCCGGTATCGACGTGAGGGGTGAACTGCGGCTTGTGCTTTCCTCTCAAAACATTGGCAACCTGGGCGGCCAGTCTTCCGAGTATCTGGTTCTCCGCATCAATGACATACCATGCCCTTTCCACCTCGCCCGGTTTGGCTGAGTATGTTTTAAAACTTAACGTCTTGCTCATGCTTCTCAATGATTATCTGGTCTATTCCGAAAAATAAGGTTGAGCAATGTAATTTATTTCGATTAATTCTACAAACTATTACCTTGTTCTCCTTGGAGAATCTTCAGGGCGCCGCTCCACCTTTTTTGATGGCGTCCTTAATCAAATCGCGGATGTGCTGCAAACGCTCCCCCGCCGTTCAGACATGAAACCATTGATCGCCCTGGTTGGCCGGCCAAACGTCGGCAAATCGACCCTGTTCAACCGCATTCTCAGGCAGAAAAGCGCTATTGTCGATCCCACGCCGGGGGTAACCAGAGACCGGCACATCAATCCCGGCGAGTGGCAGGGCAAGCACTTCCTCCTGATGGACACTGGCGGCTATGCGCCCGAGAACGACACGCTCAGCGTGGCAATGCTGGAACAGACCATGCACGCCATTGAGGACGCCGACGCTATTATTTTCATGGTTGACGGCCGCTCGGGGCTCACCTACCTCGATCTCGACATCGCCAAAATCTTGCAGAAGACCTTCGCAGACAAGACGATTTTCTTCGCAATCAACAAGGTTGACAATCCGCAGATCGCCCTCGAAGCAGCCGCGCTGATCAAGACCGGCTTCACCGAACCGTACCTCATCTCAGCTCGTGACGGCAGCGGCGTAGCCGACATGCTCGACGATATTCTGGAGACGCTCCAGTGCCCGGAGAGCGATGACGAAGAGGAGGATGACGAATCAATCAAGCTGGCCGTGCTTGGCCGGCCGAACGTCGGCAAATCGAGCCTGGTCAACGCCCTGCTCGGCACCGACCGGCAGATCATCTCGGATGTGCCCGGCACCACGCGCGACGCCATCGACTCGGTGCTGAAACGCAACGGCAAGGAGTATGTGCTCATCGACACGGCGGGCCTGCGCAAGCGCACCAAAATCGACGCCGGCATTGAATATTACAGTTCGCTGCGCACGGAGCGCGCCATTGAGCGCTGCCAGGTTGCCCTCGTGCTGCTCGATGCCCGGCTGGGGCTCGAAAGCCAGGATATGAAAATTATCCACATGGCCATCGAGCGCAAAAAGGGGGTGCTGATTCTGGTCAACAAGTGGGA
>CBEUNJ010000037.1:0-14702 GCA_965544465.1 uncultured Chlorobaculum sp. | reverse complement strand
CTTAACTGACCGAATTCCGGTAAAATTCGCGGATGTCGTCCCGGCTGAAGCCAAGGGCGTACATGAGGTGGATGGTGCCGAAGATCGCTTGCAGGCGGATGGTGCCGTTGGCGTGGTATTTGCGCGCCGAGGTGATGACTGTGGAGTCGAGAATGTGAAATTCGGTCTGCCGCTGAATCCGTTCGATGATGTCGATGTCCTCCATGATCTGCATCCGTTCGTCGAAGCCGCCGATGCGCTCCAACAGCTCCCGCGTTACGAACAGCGACTGGTCGCCGCCCCGGCAGATGGTGAGCGGGAACTGGGTGAACCAGCCGTAGAGCTGCATGAGCCAGTCAGGGTCATCGAAGTTCATCCGGAAGCATCCGGCTTCGGCGCCGCGCTTGATGGCCGACAGGATGTCGTCGCAGAACGACGGCGGCGGCGTGGTGTCGGCGTGCAGAAAGTAGAGGATTGAGCCTTTTGCCAGTTTTGCGCCAGCGTTCATCTGCACAGCGCGCCCTTTTTCGGAGTGGCAGAGGGTGACGGGAAACGCGCTCGCGATTTTGGCGGTGCGGTCGTCTCCCGAGACGCTGACGATGATTTCGGCCTCACTTCGTCCTTTTGTCATTCCGAGCAGCGTTTCAAGCGTTCCGGCGATTCCTTTTTCCTCGTTCCACGCCGGAATGATGATGCTCAGTCGTGGTTTGGCGTCCATAAGCGGCTCGCTTTGAGGTCGTCGATGGTGTCAATGTCCGAGAGCGCCGGGAGCAGCTCGCACGATTTGCCGTGCTTGCGCAAGATGCGCTGCGAATCGTTCAGGACGCTGGAGGTGCTCCAGGTTCTGTCGAGAAAAAGCTCCGGAAATGGACGCTTCAGGGCCGATAGATAAAAACCGCCATCACGCGCCGGGCCGAGCACCACGTCGCAGTTGTCGAGTTTCTGGAAGGCGAGGTCGATGATGAACGGGCTGATTTCGGGGCAGTCGGTGCCGATGAGCGCAACGCGGCTGAAGCCAAGCGAAAAGCTCTTCACGAAGACGCGGTGCATCCGCTCGCCGAGCTCGCCGCCTTGCTGGAGCCACGCTTTTACGCCGCCGTCCAGCAAGAGGTCGGATTTGGGAATGAAGTCGGCATAGGCGATCGCTTTTGAGGCTTCGATACCGGCTATTGCGTGTTTCGTCAACTCCCGAAGCTGCTCGTAAATCCGCAGCGCTTCGGCGTCGCCAATCGAAGCGGCAAGCCGTGTCTTGACCCATCCGGCGATGGGATTTTTCGAAAAGACGATCAGCAGGTTGGTTTGTGATTTCAACGCGATGCTCTCCGCGAGAGGGTTTTGATGCGATTTTGATTGTAGGGGCGGGTTGTGGGGGATGGGTTTCAATGACGTTCTGATTCTGTAGAGCACCGCTAAAAACTTATTACGCGGCCCGATTGTCGGCGCTTGGGTGGTGCTCAAAATCTCGCGTGCTACCACTGCGTACACTCCGGTTTCTGCGCTCCATCCACCTTGCACTCAGCTCTCTCATGACACTTTTTAGAGGCGCCCTGTAGGGACAGACACGCAGGTCTGCCCCTACAGAATTTTATCGCAAACCGGGATTCGTTATCGTCCCAGCCTCTGGTGCAGCTTTTCAGCGACCTGTTTGCCGCTGAGCGCCGCCCCCTCCATCGAGGCGAGGTAGTGCTGGTCGGTGTAGTCGCCTGCGAGGTAGAAGTTGTGGATCGGGCTGACCTGATCGGGGCGGTACTGATCGACGTCCGGCACCGCTTTATAGACCGACTGCGGAATCTTGACGATGGTCGATTTCAGCAGTTTCGCGTCGCGCGATTTCGGGAAGCGGTCGTGAATCTCTTTCATCACCATTTCCGTGATGACCTCGTTCGGCAGATCAAGCAACTGGTGCGCCGGGGCGAGTACGAGGCTCATGACGCTGCCACCGGTCGCCGTGCCCATGCTGGCCTGAAAGTCCTCTGGACAGGTGATTGAGACGTCAGCAAAGGTGGCAAAGGTTGTGCCCTGCGAGAACATCAGATTGTCGGTATCGGTGATCTTCTTGTCGAACCAGAGCTGGCAGTTGGCCACTGGGCTGCCGACGAACTGGTGTAGGTCGCGGAAGTAGTCGTGCTTCAGCCACTCGTTCGGCACGATTTTCTTGATGCTGTGCACCGGCAGGGCAGAGATGTAGGCGTCGGCCTCGACGGTTTGGCCGTCGCGCAGCACGGCGCTTTTGATGCTCTGGTCATCGTTCAGCTCGAAGCGGTCCAGGCGCGCATCGATAAAGATGCGCCCGCCCTTGCTCTGGATGTACTGGCGCATTGGCTCAATCATCGAGTCGCCGGGGTTTTTGCGGAAAAAGGCGAATTTGGTGGCGGCGTAGTCGGTGCCGAAGTATTTGAAGATGGTAATCATCGGGCGCGCGCTGATGACGTTTGGCTCGATGAAGTTCATCGCCAGTGCGATGGCTCGCCAGAGCTTTTGCAACGAGTGCTCCGATGCGCCGTGCAGGTGGTGCCATTCGGAGTAGGTCATGTGATCCTGGCTGCGGAAGTACTCCTCGTTTCCGGCCAGCGCCGGCCAGAGGCCCTTGATGAGCGAAATTTTGTCCCACATCGTCAGGAAGTCCGTCTGCAAGCCGCCGACTACCTCGGCCCAAGGGCTGGGAAGATTGGCCTTCTTGAAAAACGACTGTTTGCCGTCCGACTCGGCGTAGATCAGCGAATGTTCTTTCCAGAGATAGTTATCGCCCGCGCCGATTTTGTCGAGGTATGACTGAAGCTGGGCGTAACCGCCGAAAACGATGTGCAGGCCGGACTCGATCGAGTCGCCGTCACTGTCTTTCCAGACTGAAACCTTTCCGCCGAGAACCTTGCGTTTTTCATAAAGTTCAACGGTATAACCGCGATCGACCAGTTCGATGGCCGCGCTGAGACCGGCGACACCGGCTCCGAATATGGCTACTTTCAACGTACTGTAAGCTTGGTGTTGGAAATGCTGAAGGGCATCATGAGATGGGCGTCTCTAAAAACTTGTTGTGCGTCCCGATTGTCGGCGCTTGGGCGGTGCTCGAAATCTCGCGTGCTGCGCTGTGTACACTCCGGTTTCTGCGCTCCGTCCGTCTTGCTCTCGGGTCGCTCATAACAACTTTGTAAAGATGCCCAGATGCTGGTCATGCAACCCGGTTGTTGCGTTTATTGCAACCAGGCGAATTGATGATCTGTTCTCTGAATGTCCTGCAAGATTGAATCGGGGGGAATATAACGATTTACCGCCGTATCCCGAAAGTATCATCGTGCCACCGATGAGAGGGTTGCCGGTTAGTTCTCGCTGATCAGTGTTTTGGTGATGTCGTTGTGCCTGGTTCATCCTGTTGTTCGGGTTTGCCCTCATTCATTTTGTTGAAGAGTTGCTCAATGTCGGTTAGAAATCGGAAGCCGAGGTTGAACGACTCTTTTACCACGAAACGCACATCTTGCGCGGCGGGAATGTGCGCCCGAACCGGTTGCGACAGTGAGCGTTCGGGGGAATCCTGCGGTTCGTCCGCCTCTCTGGAGAATTTTCTGGATACTTCCTTCATGATGGTAACTGCAAATACTTCTCGATCAGTAGGGCATCTCTAAAAACTTTATTACGAGACGAGCCTCGATTGTCGGCGCTTGGGTGGTGTTCGAAATCTCGCGTGTTACAGCGCGTACACTCCGGTTTCTGCGCTCTATCCGCCTTGCACTCGAATCGCTCATGATACTTTTTAGAGGTGCCCGGTAAACGTTCTCTGGCTTTGGCTGGAATAGCAAACGGCGTGTCATGCCGCCCCCGGCCTGAATAAGCGCTTGAGTGACATAGGTTATTAACTTACATTCTTGTTTGCAAATACCGACAGCATCATTGCGTCCTTTTCCTTATCTTTGCCATTATGACCTTATTTTTTTAGGAAAAACGCCTTAAAAGTCCGCCATTATTAAGAATAAAATTGTTTATTGTTTTTGTTTTATTAAATTCCCGCAAAATCGAAGATTCTGAAAAATTCTGTTTATGTCCGGACACCTTGACCTTATCGATCTGAAAATTATCGAATCACTCGGCGGTAATGGCAGGGTGCGTCTCAGCGAATTGGCTGGAATTGTGGGGCTCTCCATTCCGTCGGTCAGCGAGCGGCTCGACAAATTGCAGAAGAACGGCATCATCAAGGGCTTTACGACCGAAGTCAATGAGCGCAGGCTTGGCTTCGACATCCAGGCCTTCGTGCGCGTTCGCGTCGATTCCTCCAAGCACTACAAGTCGTTCATGGAGCATGTCATGAAGGAGGAGGAGATCATGGAGTGCTACTCCGTGACTGGCGAGGGTTCGCATATCATGAAGGTCATGACGCACAACACCGCCTCGCTCGAACAGCTCCTGTCGCGCATCCAAAGCTGGTCAGGAGTGCTCGGCACCAATACAAGCTTCGTGCTGTCGCAGTGGAAAAAGAACACCTGCATCAGCGCCGAAATTGTCAAGAAAAACTTGCAGGACAGGCAGGTGCTGCTCACCTTTGACGAAAAGAAACCAAGAAAATAAGTATAGGAATAACTCGTGTTTATTTATCACGCTTAAAAACAAGTAAAGGAGGAACTCTTGAGTAACGAGAGCAAAAAATCGGTTGCGTCCTACTACGGCGCATTGACCTTCGGTACCGAAGCCATGAGCGAAAGGCTTCCCAAAGAGGTCTTCAAGGCGTTACAGGAAACGGTCAAGGCTGGCAAGAAACTTCCGGCCGACATCGCCAGTGTCGTGGCCCACGCCATGAAAGAGTGGGCGATGGAGAACGGCGCTACCCACTATACGCACTGGTTCCAGCCGATGACCGGCACGACCGCAGAAAAGCATGACGCGTTCCTGACCACCCAGATGGATGGCACCGTCATCGAACGTTTCTCGGGTGAACAGCTCATCCAGGGCGAGCCTGACGCTTCGAGCTTCCCGTCCGGCGGTATGCGTTCGACCTTCGAGGCTCGCGGCTACACCGCATGGGATCCGACCAGCCCTGCCTTTCTGATGAAGGGTGGCAAGGGCATGACCCTCTGCATTCCGACTGTTTTTATTTCCTATCACGGTGAGGCTCTCGACGAAAAGACCCCGCTGCTCCGCTCGATGGATGCGGTCAGCAAAGCGTCCATCCGCCTGCTCGATACGCTTGGCATCACCGGCGTGAACAAGGTTAATACCTATGCCGGTCCGGAGCAGGAGTACTTCCTGATCGACAAGAAATTCTACTCGCAGCGTCCCGACCTGGTGATGAGCGGCCGCACCCTGCTTGGCGCGCTTCCGCCGAAGGGCCAGCAGCTCGAAGACCACTACTTTGGCTCGATTCCGGATCGCGTGCTTGAGTTCATGCAAGAGGTTGAGGAGGAGCTTTATCTGCTCGGCATTCCGGCCAAGACCCGTCACAACGAGGTGGCTCCTCACCAGTTCGAAATCGCTCCGATTTTCGAGCAGGTCAACATCGCCTCTGACCACAATCTGCTGGTCATGGAGGTGATGCGCAAGGTCGCCGACAAGAAAGGCTTTGCGTTGCTGCTGTTTGAAAAGCCGTTTGCAGGCATCAATGGTTCCGGCAAGCACAACAACTGGTCGATCGGTATCGACGGCGGCATGAATCTGCTCGATCCGGGTGATACTCCCGAGTCCAACATCAACTTCCTGGTCTTCCTTGTGGCCGTGCTCAAGGGTGTGCTGAAACGCTCCGCCATCCTCCGCGCTTCGGTGGCCAGCATCGGCAACGACCACCGTCTCGGCGCCAACGAGGCTCCGCCGGCTGTCATCACGGTTTTTCTCGGCGAGCTGCTTGAGAAAGTGCTCGACGCCATCGAGAGCGGCAAGGTTGACCTCAAGACCGAAAAGCAGATTCTCGATCTCGGCCTCAGCCAGGTTCCGCTGCTCAACAAAGACTACACCGACCGTAACCGCACCTCGCCGTTCGCCTTCACCGGCAACAAGTTCGAGTTCCGCGCTGTCGGTTCCACCCAGCCGATTGCGGTGCCGAACACGGTGCTTAACACCCTGATGGCCGAAGCGGTTGATGAAATGAACAACGACATCCTTGCCAAAGTCGAGGCCGGTATGTCGAAGGAAGAGGCTATTCTGGCCGCTGTCCGCGAGGGCATCACCGCCACCAAGGCCGTGCGCTATCCCGGTGACAACTACAGTGAGGCGCTTCAGAAAGCCGCTGCGGAGCGTGGTCTGCCGAACCTGAAAAACACCCCCGAATCGGTTCGGGCATGGATCGAGCCCGATACGGTTACCATGTTCGTCAAGTACGGTGTGCTGACCGCCGAGGAGCTCGACTCCCGCTACAACGTTCGCATCGAGCGCTACGTCAAAGGCATCGCCATCGAGGCCCGCACGTTGCTGCTCATGCTCAAAACCATGGTCATTCCAGACTCTTCGGAGTACCAGGGCGACATTGCCAGTTCGTTCAACAACCTCGTGGCCGCTGCCGACTCCATCGGTCTGTCTGAGGATGCGTTCAGGAACCAGGCGGGCCACCTCAAGTCGCTGGCCGAAGGTCTGTCGAAACTGATCGAGCTGACCGCCGTTCTCGAGGAGACCATCGGCGAGATGGAAGAGCAGGAAACCGAACTCGACCAGGCTGACTTCTGCGCCGCAAGGCTTCTGCCCTGCATGGAAGCCGTGCGCGAAGTGGCCGACAAGCTGGAGCTTCAGGTTGATCGCAGCCGCTGGCAGCTTCCGACCTACTCCGAAATGCTCTTCGAGCACTGAGCGCTGGAGTAAAAGCACAACTCAAAAAAGCCCCGGATTTTCGGGGCTTTTTTGTTGGTGGACAGTGGACTTGGTGGACGAGGGAGGGGTGAACTATTCTCCGATGATTTTGACCAGTACCCGTTTACGGCGTCTTCCATCGAATTCTCCGTAGAAAATCTGCTCCCAGGGGCCGAAGTGGAGCTGCCCTCTGGTGACGGCCACCACCACCTCGCGGCCCATGATCTGGCGCTTGTGGTGTGCGTCGCCGTTGTCTTCGCCGGTGCGGTTGTGCTGGTAGCGAGACGGGTCGTGCGGCGCCAGCTCTTCAAGCCATCGCTTGTAGTCGGCGTGCAGGCCCGGTTCGTCGTCATTGATGAACACCGAGGCCGAAATGTGCATGGCGTTGACCAGGCAAAGTCCCTCGCGGATACCGCTTTCATCGAGCGCTCGTTCGACGTCGCGGGTGATGTTGACAAAATCCATTCTGGCGGGCACCTCCATCCAGAGCTCTTTATGGTACGATTTCATAGCGTGGCAGGTCTGTGGTTGATCGTAGAGAATTGTATTTCGAACATCTCCTGAAAAGGTGTATTTTTTGACCTTTGAATCGAATAATAAGAAAACCAGGGCGGCTCTCCAGAGCGTGATGATTCCGGCTTGCCGGGTCAGCGCGATTTCAGAGACGCTCTTCAGACACCGTTCTGCTCATGACCGACCTTTTCCAGTACCCGATGTCCTTTCCCGGCTGGTGGCTCGATAACTATTTTTATGTCACCTGGTTTCTGGCCATGCTGTTTCTGGGCGCTGGATGGGCCCTTTTTTACCTGAAAGGCAAGTTCAGCTATGGCGTCGATTTCGGATGTCTCTGGAAAACTACGCTGATGATTATCATCACCACCATCGCGCTTGGTGTACCGCAATATTACAACACCCGCTTCAGCGCAGAGCACGGCCACGACGGCGATCGCTACCGGCTCGGGCCTGACAGAATCGAGTACACTTCCCGCAACGGTGACAAGAAGATGTTCCTGTACAAGGATATCGTCTCCATCTACCAAGAGCCGATTACCTACAATCCTCCGCCGCAGGTGTTCATCGTGGCTGAAAACGCTGGTATGCGCGATTCGATTACCGTGACCGACGGCAAGGGCGGACTGCCAGACGCCGAAAAGATGCTCTCGGAGCTGTCCAGGCGCTCTGGCGTGAGCGTTAAACGGCCGTAACGACGCCGGTTCCGCGAGACTTCAATGCAGAGTTCCAGAAGCATTTCGACCGCCGTACCGGTGCGGTTGGCCGTCGATATTGGCAATACCACCACGACGCTGGCGGCCTTTACCGGCGCGCCCGAACCGTCGGTTGAATCATTGCCGAGCGCCCTGTTCGGCGAGCCGGAGGTGATGCGCGAGCTATTCGAGTCGTTCGTATCTCGTCATGGAAATCCGCAGGCCGTGGCGTTGAGCAGCGTTGTTCCGGCCCTTTCCGAGGCCTGTTCAGCGCTGCTCGAACTTTTCTTTCCGGTTGCGGTTATTACCATCAACTCGGCTCTTCGCCTGCCCTTCGAGCTCGATTACGCCACGCCGCACACCTTCGGCGCGGATCGTATCGCGCTGTGTGCCTGGAGCCGTCACCTGTTCGCAGAGCGTCCGGTAATCGCTGTCGATATTGGCACGGCTATAACCTTCGACGTGCTCGATGCGGCGGGGAGGTATCGCGGTGGCCTGATCATGCCCGGCATCGACATGATGGCTGGGGCGCTCAATACGAAAACCGCGCAACTGCCACAGGTCGGCATCGAAAGACCGTCGAGCTTGCTCGGGCGCTCGACCGGCGAGTGCATCAGGAACGGCATTTTCTGGGGAGCGGTTTGGCAGATTGCCGGGTTGATCGAAGCGATTGGCGCGGAGCTGGTTGCGGAGTCAGGTCAAGCCCCGGCAGAGGTGCTCGTCACCGGAGGCAACAGCCGCATCATCGCCCCGGAGATCGCCTCGATCACCCAGCACGACGAGCTTGCCGTCCTGCGCGGAATTGACCTGCTTTTGCGGATGAACTCGTGAGATTGATTTCGTGCGGGAGAAAAAACCATCCCCGGCTTGAAAGGCGGGGTAATAGAAGAAAATGTAAGACCAAATGTCCGCAGGGTTAAAACCCTGCTGAAGAAAACCAACCCTTCGCGTCGTCAATCGCTTCAAGCACGTCAGCTTTGGGGATTTCGCGGTCGTGCAGGAAGGCGTGGCCGATGCGGTCGAGGAGCACGAAGCGGAGTTGCTTGTCGATTTTCTTTTTGTCGGAGTGCATGGCGTCGAACAGCTCCTGGCGGTCAAGCGAAAGGAAGCGGCGGTTGATGAGGTTTCGCGGGAAGCGGAAGCGGGCGATCAGCGCAAGTCCTTCGTTCATTTCATCCCGCACCAGCAGCCCCAGCCGGTGCGACAAGAAAAGCGCGCAGGCCATGCCGATGGTGACCGCTTCGCCGTGGCGGATGTTGCGGTATCCAGCCATTTTTTCCAGCCCGTGCGCGCAGGTGTGTCCGAAGTTCAAGGTCGCCCGCAGGCCGCTGGTTTCGCGGAAATCCTTCTCCACGACGTCCGCCTTGATGAAGGCACTCTTGCTGACCGCGTCCGAAATCCACGGCTCTTCGAGGCGCACCACCTCGTTCCAGTGTTCGGCGAGCATGTCGAAAAACTCGCGGTCGGCGATGAAGCCGTACTTGACCACCTCCGACATGCCGCCGAAAATCTCGCGTGAGGGGAGCGTCCGGAGAAATGCCGGGTCGATGAGCACCAGCGAGGGCATGTGAAAGTAGCCAATCAGGTTCTTGCCGAGCGGGTGGTTGATGGCCACCTTGCCGCCGATGGAGCTGTCGGTCATGGCGAGCAGGGTGGTCGGCAACTGCACCACCGGAATGCCGCGGTAGTAGCTCGCCGCGATGTAGCCGCCGAGGTCGCCGATGACGCCGCCGCCGACGCAAAGCAAGTTCCAGCTCCGGTCAACGTCCGCCTCGATTATCTGCCCGTACAGCTTCCAGGCGGTCGAGATGCTTTTGGAGGTCTCACGCGCGGGAACTGTCAGCTCGACGGTGCGAAATCCCTGCCGCTGCATCGAGGCGAGAATGCTGTCACCAAAGAGTTTGCGGGTGTTTTCGTCGAACAGCACGACGCTTTTTTTGCCCAGTCCACGGGCTTCGTACAGTTCGCCGATGGCGTCGATAACCGGTGTTCTGACAATAATAGGGCTGGTCGAATGTTCCATGATTCTTACTTCTCCTTGTTGCTGCTCCGCACGGCGCGGCGGATATGTCGTTCAATTTTTCTTGTCATCTCCTCAACCGTCGTGCCGATCTTTTTTGAGTCGGTCACGATGATGAGATCGGCTTTTTGGTAACGTGGCTCACGCTGTTCCAGAATATCCGAAATTCGCTGCTGAATCTGCTCTCGCGGCAGCTTCTCGCCACTCGGGCCTTTCAGAAGTGGCCGGTCGGTTTTGTGCTGGAGCCGGAGTGAGAGAATTTCCGGGCTCGATTTTATGTAGATCAAGGTGCCGGTGCGCCGGATCAGCTCGAAGCAGCGGTCGTTTTCCAGTACGCCGCCGCCAAGCGAGACCACGAGCTGCTCCCGGATGCCGATGCGCTCCAGCGTGCGCAGCTCAAGTTCGCGGAAGGCAGCTTCACCATCCTCGGCGAAGATGCGGTTGATGCTCTTGCCGGCAGCAAGCTCGATTTCGCGGTCGAGGTCGATGAACTCGAAGCCGAGCGAATTGGCCAGCAACGGGCCGATGGTTGACTTGCCGGATCCGCTGAAGCCGCTCAGAAAAAGAAGTGTGTGGTGTTTCATGCGTCAGTTCAAAGCGCAACGGCTTGCGAGCCGTCAATTTGCGGCCAATATACGAAAAAACGGGGCGATTGCCGTCGTGTCGAGCGGCTCAGGAGTTCTGCCAGTTTTCCTTTCCCATCGCCTTCAGCCGCTGTACCAGGCCGGTCAGGCGGCGCTTCGATTTGCAGTTGCCGATGGCGCGCCCAAGCGCTTTCGGTTCGGCTACCAGCACCACGAGTTTGCGCCCGCGCGTGACCGCTGTGTAAACGAGGTTTCGTTCCAGCAGGGCATAGTGCTGCATGGAGAGCGGAATGACCACGGCGGGGTATTCGGAGCCTTGGCTTTTATGGATGCTTATGGCGTAAGCAAGCGAGAGTTCATCGAGGTCGCTGAAATCGTGTTCGACTTTGTGCTGCTCGAAGCGCGCCGTCACCGTCTCCTCTTCCGGATCGATCTGTTCGATGAGGCCGATGTCGCCGTTGAAGACCTCCTTGTCGTAGTTGTTGATTCGCTGGATCACCTTGTCGCCCGGCGCGAAGGTGCTGCCGAAGCGGGTCACTTTCGGCTCGGCGAAGGGGTTGAGGCGCGCTTGCAATTCGGCGTTGAGCGCCTGCACGCCGATGCCGCCTTTGTTCATTGGCGTGAGTACCTGTACGTCCTTTACCGGATCGAGGCCGAAGCGCTTCGGGATGCGCTCCGTGACGAGCTGCATTACCTTGTCGTGAATATCCTCCGGCGCGCTTGCGGGCACGATGTAGAAATCGCTCAGCTCCTCGCCTTCGCTGTTGAGCGGGGCAAGGCCCTGATTGATGCGGTGGGCGTTGACGACGATGTTGGACTCGGCGGCCTGCCGGAAGATTTCGGTGAGGCGCACGGTGGGGATCGCCTCCGACGAGATCAGGTCGGCGAGCACCGCGCCGGGACCGACCGACGGGAGCTGATCGACGTCGCCGACGAACACCACCGCCGCGCGGTCGGGGATCGCTGCTACGAGCTTTTGCATCAGCGAGATGTCCACCATCGAGGTTTCGTCAACCACCACGAAGGAGACGTCGAGCGGATTGCCGCGTCCTCGTTTGAAATCGAACGCCTGCGGGTCGAATTCGAGCAGCCGGTGGATTGTTTTGGCCTCGATGCCAGTCGATTCGGCGAGCCGCTTGGCCGCGCGTCCGGTCGGAGCGCAGAGCGCCACGGAGACCTCTTCGCGCTGGAGCACGGCCAGAATCGCCCGCAGAATCGTTGTCTTGCCGACGCCCGGCCCGCCGGTGATGATTGATACCTTGCTCGACAGCACGAGCGTCACCGCGCTGCGTTGCGACGGCGAGAGTTCGAGGCCGGTCTCCGCTTCGATCCACGGCAGCACGTCGTGCGGGTCGAGCGCCTCCCACGGCAGCGCGCCGCGCTTCAGGCGCGACAGGCTTGAGGCAACACCCGTTTCGGCGCGGTGCAGCGATTCGAGGAAGATGCACGGCTCGCCGTCAATCGTTTCGCCCACGATGCGGCGGGTCAGCTTTTCGTTGGTCACCGCTTTGGCAATGAGCGGCCGGTCGATGTCGAGCAGGCGGGAGGCCTCGTCGATGAGTTTTTCTTCCGGTACGGCGCAGTGGCCGTCGAGTGAAATCTGGCCGAGCACGTAGCTGATGCCCGCTTCGGCCCGCATGAGCGAATTCTTCGCCACACCGAGGCTGGTGGCGATAGCGTCGGCGGTCTGGAAGCCGATGCCGTCGATGTCGAGCGAGAGCCGGTACGGATTCTCCGTGATGACGGCGATGGCGCGCTCCCGGTAGTATCGGTAGATTTTCCACGCTCGCGCCGTGCCGACGCCATGCTCCTGCAAAAAGAGCATAATGTCGCGCACCGCCTGCTGCTCGGCCCACGACTCCTTGACCATGTCGAGCCGCTTGCGGCCAATGCCGGGAATTTCCAGCAGCCGCTCCGGCTCGTTCTCGATTACCTCGAACACATCGTAGCCGAAGTGCTCGATCAGCTTTTTCGCGTAGTAGTTGCCGAGCCCCTTCACCTGCCCCGAGGCCAGGTAGCGCTCCTTGCCTTCGAGCGTGGTTGGCTGCACGGGGGTGATTTTTGAGGCCTTGAACTGAACGCCGTGCGTCCGGTCGTTCTGCCACGCGCCGACGCACTCCATGAACTGGCCAACGGCGGGCGAGGCGCAGAGGCCGACCACCGCCACCGAATCGCGCTGGCCGGCTACCTTCAGGCGAAGCACGGTGAAGCCCGACTCCTCGTTGTGAAAGGTCACCCGCTCGACGGAGCCCGAGAGGCGCTCTTCATGGGGGTCGGCGGGTGTTGACATAGCAGGCGGTGTAGTGGACGTTGTGGACAGCTAAAGATGCGGATGTAAGCAGTTAAATATAACGAAAGAGAATGCACAAGTTACCGACGCAACGTGCAGCCCCGAAAGAAGAAATATGTTAAACTTACAATAGGTACTATCGGTAACTTAACTCACAGCATCATGACGAGTAATCCAGAGAGCATTTCAAACGTGGATGCGCTGGTCGAACCCTGGATGAGGGTGATCGGGCGCGACTTTGCAGGGTATCGCAACCACTGCCGCCGGGTGTTTCTTTTCGCTTGCGCGCTGGTCGGTACCGATGGAGACAATCGGCAGAAACTCGCCATTGCCGCCGCCTATCACGACCTTGGCATCTGGACGGATGGTACCTTTGACTATCTCGAACCCTCAAAGCGCCTTGCCCGCGCTTACCTCGAATCGACCGGCAGGACCGAATGGGCGGATGAGATCGAAGCTATGATCGAAGAGCACCACAAGCTCGGCCCGTGGAGCTGCAACCCCGCATGGCTTGTCGAACCCTTCCGCCAGGCTGACTGGATCGACGTCACCTTTGGCGCACGCAACTTCGGCCTTCCGCGCCGTTACATCTACGAAATCTGCCGCCGCTATCCCAACGCAGGTTATCACCCGGCGCTCGCCCGCTTGACCCTTCAGCGGGTGGTGACGCATCCGAAAGATCCGTTGCCGATGTTCAAGTGGTGAATCATGGCATTCTTCACGCAGAGATTTCCTGAGTTGTTCACATCAGCGGCAAGGATAGAACATGATAGAACAGCGGCGGCAGAAATTGTATGGTTGCTAATTTTATGATAATTTTCGCTTGGGCCTCAACGAGAGGGTTCTTGCGGCGCCGTATCAGCAAACGCATTTGACCTTCGCATCATGGCAAATACTATTGCATCGCCCGCGCTTGAGCGCACCTCTGAAACGCTGAAAAGCCTTACCTCCGCGCGTCTGAAGGGCACTCCACATGACTTTTTTCAGCGGGCGGTTCAACAGTTGTCTAACCGTGGAGCCCTCACCATCCGCGTTTTCACGGGCTCGAATATTTCGATACCATCCTTCAAAACAGCCGCTGACATTCTTGCGAAAACGGAGGTTTTGATGCTGCAACACGCTCGGCAAACCGGGGCGTTCGAGGCTTCGCTCGACACGCTGGACAAGCCTTCCGCTGCATCGCAATTGCTCGATACTCTTTGGTGCTCTGTGCAGCGCTTTTATCGCTTCCACTTGTTAGAGATGCCCTTGATACGGGGGGATATGCTTAGCCCCGTTAAGCGACACTTCATTTCATACTAAACAGGAGAACTGCAATGGGTGTATTTCAAAGCGCATTTAAAACCATCGGTGAACAAATCGGAGACCTCACAAGTCTCGATATTGTCACGTTCAAGGGATCAATCGAGGCGGATATGAGCGCCACGAACATGCCGGATACCTTCGAGAAAGTGCTCAATCTGGCCAAGGGTAACACCGATATGAAAATCAAGCTTTTAGCCTCTACCCAGCTTAAGCTTGACGGCGACATTCTGGTTTACTTCGATAATAGTATCACTCCGGATGAGGCAAAGGCGCACGCGGAACTTTTGTCCGTCGCCCAGAAGACAAGGGAAGCGACTGTGAACTTCGTGGCTAGCATCGTTGGTCTGAAAGATATCGACATTCCATCGACCGGAAACCCAGGCTGATGGCTGAAACGATGATGACCGGCGAGCAGCTTTTTGACAATCTCGGCGCTGGCCTTGACGAAGCTGTAGCTTGCGGCTATTTGCCGGATCCCGGCAAAAAGCTGGCTGAGCCAAGCAAGCGCAACGAGAGCAATTCGAAGAGCTACATCAAGGCGTTGCGGACGCGATTGGTCG
>CBEUNJ010000036.1:0-14875 GCA_965544465.1 uncultured Chlorobaculum sp. | reverse complement strand
TTATCAAATTCACCAAAACCTATACCTCCCAATCCCGAACCTCCGACTCTGTACTTCAATTCAACCTGACCCTAATCGGCGAAATCGTGGATTGCCATTGGCGAGTGTTGGCTGAACAGTTTCCGATGGTTTTGCTGGGTGAACGCGCTTAGAATAGCGCAGGCTGCGACTTGCTGGTCATGTTGGCGATGTAGCGGGTGACGTCGAATTTTCGTTTGCAGCCGTTCGAGTTCATGTAGCGGATTGTACCGAAGATCGGACGCTCAATCCAGGGGCGGTCGTGGAGCCCGCCGATTGACCAGGCCACACCGACGTAGCCGTTGGGGTCGCGGCCATCGATGGCGTAGCGGTCGTTGAGCATGAGCGCGATGTCGAAGGCTGCCGCCGGTGTCGCGCTCCATTCGAGAATCTTTTTGGCCCAGTACATGCGCATGTAGCCGTGGATGACGCCTGTTTCGAGCAACTGTGTCTGGGCGGCGTTCCAGAGCGGATCGTGGGTTTGCGCCTGCTCGAACTGCTCTGGCGTGTAGATGGCGTCGCGGTGGTCGCTGGCGTGCTCCATCAGTGTCTTTTTGGCCCAGTCTGGAATGCCGTCGTACGAGTCGTAGCGTTCGTTGTAGTAGCAGTAGTTCTCCGACAGCTCCCGGCGGATGAACAGTTCTTCGATGAAGGCTGCGCGGTTGGCCTCCGAAGCACTGCTGCGGGCGGCTTCGAGGGCGGCGTACTGTGCGCTGAGCTGGCCGAAGTGCAGGTAGGGCGACAGAGCCGAGACCGCGCCGGAGTTGGGATCGTTGCGCTCGTCGGCGTAGCGGTTCAGGCGGCCATCGACAAAGTCGCGCAGGCGCGTTTGGGCTGCCGATTCTCCTGGTTCCAAACCGGACACGGCTTTGATCGACCGGTCAACCTTGAGCAGTGTTTCCGTGTCGTCCCACTTCACCGGAGGCGGTAATGTGTCCGACGGGTGACGGCATTTCGGTTCGGGGAAGTCGGTCAGAAACTCGCTGCGCAGGGCATTGAGCTTCGGGCGGATCGTGCGGGCGGCGTATTCTTGCTTTGGTGAGGCGAGCCAGCACGGCACGATATTGTGTGCATCGACTTCGTAGAACGCGCACGAGAGCCGGGACGCGACTGCCTGCTTCCAGCCGCGTACCAGCTTCAGCGGCGAGAAATCCGCGACGACCGCTCCAGCGTTTCGGTTGGCGGCATACTTTGGCAGTGTGTCGCTCGGCTCGCCGTAGAGCATGGTCAACGGGACGCCCATCGCTCGCAGGTCGCGCTCCACCTCGCGGAGTCCGCGAAACATGAACTCGTAGTGGCGCATCGGTGCGCCGAGGAAGCTGGGCGCGAGCGTGAACACCACTTCGAGTGGCTTGCCGAGCTGGTTGGCCTTTTGGCAGGCCAAGAGCAGCGCCCAGTTGTGGCGCACGCGCTGGTCGCGTGACATCCAGTAGATGACCGAGTAGGGTCTATCCTCGCGCTGGTTCAGTCGGCGCACACGGCGCTCGTCGATTGCTGGAGTGATGAGGCTCATTCCTTCGGGTCGATCAAGGGTTGACAAGGCTGGTCACGGCAAGGAAGTTCAGCAGAATCGAGCGTCCGGTTTCGGTGTATTCAGCGCCGATAGCCTCGAACTCCGCGAGCAGTTCGTTACGGCGGTTCATCGCCTTCAGGCTAACGTCGATGCCGAGCCAGCGTTCGAACATCGCAGGCGTCATCTCGACGTGGCATTGTAGTCCCCAGGCGTTACTGCCGATCCGCACCGCCTGATTCGTGCAGTCGCATCCCGTGGCGAGCAGCGTCATCTTGCCCGTCAGCTGCACCGTTTCGCCGTGAAGCTGGAGCACGCGCAGCCGATCGGGCATGCCGCGGAACAGCTCGTCACGCTTGCCCTCGCTGGTCAGTTCCACCATGAATGGTTCGCCGTCCGGTTCGCGAAACCCAACCTCCTGTCGCCGACACTTCACCACGCTTCCGCCGCGAGCTTTCACGAGGAGCTGCAAGCCGAGGCAGATGCCGAGGTAGGGCACGCCAGCGTCGAGCGCCTTGCCGATCAGCGCCAGCTCACCGGCGATCTGTGGCGTCGGGTCGTTGGCGCTTTGCGGGCCGCCAAGCACCACCATGCCCGCGAATCCTGCCGGATCGGGCGCGGTTTCGCCTCTCGACAGATCGCAAAGTTCAAATCCGATGTCATGCTCTTTCAGCAAATCTGCAAGGATTCCTGGGCCTTCGTGGCTGATGTTCTGGACGATGAGCAGCTTGTTGTTCATAGGTCATCATTGGGGGGAATGGGGAGGCTGAAAACAATGTAGCGCGGCGGGCGCTTTCCGGAAAATCCGGTGAATTCAGGGGGGCGGTTCAGATGTGTGGGAGAAGCAGGGGAGGCCGCCTGTCGAACGTGCGCAGGCGGCGTGGCGTGCAGCGTCAGGGTTGCTTGATGAATATCTTTTTTAGCCAGACGAGCGGACTTTGCGATGGCTTTTTCTTCACCGGCAGCCCTTCGCGTTCCCAGCGGATGAGGCCGTTCTGCATGTTGTGCACTTTTTTATGGCCCTGGCTGGCCAGCATTTTCGAGGCCGAGCCGCTGCGGCTGCCGCTGTGGCAGGCGATGATGACCTTGCGGCTGGCTGGAATTTCATGAAGCTTGCTACGAAAGGTGCTCATCGGCACCGACATGAATTCTTCGACGTCAAACGCTTTTCTGTCAACTTCCCGATTTTCCCTCACATCAACCAGAAGAGCGCCCTTTCTGATGAGGCTCATTGCCGTCGATGGTGTAATATCCTTAACCTTGTTCCTGCTGTCCTTGGCCATAAGTTCTCTCCTTAACTGCTTGGTAAATCTGTAGTTCTGTTGCCTGGCGCAGTGGAGGACGTCACAAAACGTCCGGTATTGGGCATTGCATCAGGGCAGGGATATTACGAAATATCGGGGGGATGAACAACGGCTGGAGGCCGACGGGCGGGCGTTCGGTGAAGGTGGAAACGAAAAAAGCCCGCTTGTGGCGGGCCTCCTTTCGTCCTGGAGCGGAGAAGGTGGGATTCGAACCCACGGTACGCTTGCGCGCACAACGGTTTTCGAGACCGCCCGATTCAACCACTCTCGCACCTCTCCGTATGCTTGTCAAGCAGGGAGTGTGAATATAAGCGGTTGCAGCCGTTTTACCAAGAATTATTTGACAAGGGCGGGGGAGAGTCTGTCAGGTAGTGGAGTGAATCGTTACCGGCAATGCATCCGGAATAAGCGATAGCTCTCAGCGGTGGAAGCGGTTATTTTCGCAGGTTTGTGTCAATCAGTTTTACGGGGCTTAGGCGCCTTGTTATCACGCAGAACACTCGCTTAATCTGCGATTGACGAATTTAGAAGTCCCCTTTAGTTGGCGTAGCAATAAAACAGCAAAGGCCCGCTTTCGCAGGCCTTTGCTGTTGCTGTGAGCAATCGGGGGATCAGTACATGCCGCCCATGCCACCCATACCGCCCGGAGGCATTGCCGGCATATCCGGCTTGTCTTCGGCGATGTCGGTGATAGCAGCCTCGGTGGTGAGCAGAATGCTGGCGACCGAAGCGGCGTTCTCAAGCGCGCTGCGAGTCACCTTGGTCGGATCGACCACACCGGCGTCCACGAGGTTTTCGTACTCTTCGGTACGGGCGTTGAAGCCGTAGTCGCCTTCGCCGCAGCGGACTTTTTCAAGCACCACAGCGCCGTCGGTCGTGCCGGTGTTGGCAACGATCTGGCGCAGCGGCTCTTCGAGTGCGCGGCAGATGATGTCGATACCGGTTTTCTGGTCGCCGTTGTCAGCAGTTGCACGCTCCAAGCCTTTGATGGCGCGGATCAGAGCGACGCCGCCGCCAGCGACGATACCTTCCTGAACGGCTGCGCGGGTTGCATGCAGCGCATCCTCGACGCGGGCTTTTTTCTCTTTCATTTCAACTTCGGTCGATGCGCCGATGTTCAGCACGGCAACACCGCCGGAGAGCTTGGCCAGGCGTTCCTGGAGCTTCTCGGTGTCGTAGTCGGAGGTTGATTTCTCGATCTGGCCCTTGATCTCGTTGATGCGGGCCGTGATCTCTTCCTGCTTGCCTTTGCCTTCGACGATGGTGGTGTTGTCCTTGTCGATGTTGACGCGGGAAGCTTGACCGAGGTAGGCCATGGTGGCATTCTCGAGCTTGTAGCCTTTCTCTTCGGAAATAACGGTGCCGCCAGTGAGGATGGCGATATCGTCGAGCATAGCCTTGCGGCGGTCACCGAAGCCCGGAGCCTTGACGGCAGCGACTTTCAGCGTGCCGCGGAGCTTGTTAACCACGATGGTGGCCAGCGCTTCGCCCTCAATGTCCTCGGCGATGATGAGCAGCGGATGACCGGACTGAGCAGATTTTTCGAGAATTGGAAGCAGCTCTTTCATATTGCTGATCTTTTTGTCGTAGATCAGGATGTGCGCCTCTTCGAGCTCGACTTCCATGGTTTCGGAATTGGTGACGAAGTAGGGAGAGAGGTAGCCACGGTCGAACTGCATACCTTCGACAACTTTCAGCTCGGTCTCCATACCTTTTGCTTCTTCGACGGTGATGACGCCGTCCTTGCCGACCTTGTCCATCGCCTCGGCGATCAGATTGCCAATTTCAGGATCGTTGTTGGCAGAAATGGTGCCGACTTGGGCGATCTCTTTCTTGCCGGAGATGTTGCGGCTGATGGTACGAAGCTCAGCGACAACTTCTTTTACGGCGCGGTCGATGCCACGTTTCAGGTCGATAGGACGTGCGCCAGCGGTGACGTTCTTCAGGCCCTCGCGGTAGATAGCCTGGGCAAGTACGGTAGCGGTGGTGGTGCCGTCACCAGCAACGTCGCTGGTCTTGGAAGCAACTTCGCGAACCATCTGGGCACCCATGTTCTCGACGGCGTCCTCAAGCTCGATCTCCTTGGCGACGGTTACGCCATCTTTTGTGGAGGTCGGAGCGCCAAATTTTTTGTCGATCAGCACGTTGCGACCGGCAGGGCCAAGCGTGACTTTCACAGCGTTGGCAAGTTTATCGACGCCAACCTTGAGTTTGGCACGGGCGTCGGTATCAAAGAGAATGTCTTTAGCAGTCATTGTAAAGCGTTCCTCCTTTAGGATTTAATAATAAATACTTGTATGGTGAATTGATCAGCCAAGAATCGCGAAAATGTCAGACTCGCGCATGATGAGGTAGTCCTCTCCCTCGACATGAACTTCGGTACCGGAGTACTTGCCGTACAGCACTTTGTCTCCGACTTTGACCTGCATCTGGACAAGCTTGCCATTGTCGGCAACCTTGCCTTCGCCGACGGCGACAACTTCGCCATACTGAGGTTTTTCCTTACCGGTATCGGGGATGTAGAGGCCGCCCTTGGTTTTTTCCTCAGCCGGTGCGGGCTTAACAATAACTCGATCAGCTAATGGTTTCAAGTTCATTGTCTTCTTTCTCGTTTGGGTTTATATTGAGTCTTGTAGACTTTTTTTCAAGTCAGATGGCTCCCGAACACTTGATTCGGGTAGTGTTTAGCACTCTCTATTGTTGAGTGCTAAACACTGAGAGAATTATAAAAAAATCTTTTTAGTCTGCAAATACTTTTTCATTACGAAACAGTAACAACTCAGGCAAAACAAACCGAAGCCCTTGTATGACTCCGGATGATCGTAATAAGCAGGACTCTGAAATGCTCGCCACCATTGGGAAGGTCGCGCAGGAAAAGCTTGATAGTCTCTCCTCGAAGATCAGGGATGACGTCGCAACCGAGACCGATAAAGCCAATTATGAAATTCTCTCTGAAATCGTAGCGCTTGCTTCGAACCGTCTGTCGGTTGAGAACAACGAATCGATCGTCGAAAAAGGTGGCGAGGCGTGGACGGAACGCACCTCCGAATCGCACTATCCCCACATTCGTCTGCACGGTGGCGCGCTGGAAGACGATCCGCTGAAGATGGAGATTTAATTTGTTGTACTGACTGTCTCTGAAGTCTTTTTGTCGCTACACATACCCCCGCAGATGCTTCCCGGTTAGTGAGGCTTCGCAATCACGAATATCTTCGGGGGTACCGACAGCGACCACTGCGCCGCCGTGCACACCTGCGCCGGGGCCGAGGTCGATGATCCAGTCGGCTTGTTTGATGATGTCGGGGTTGTGCTCGATGATGACCAGCGTGTTGCCTCGCTCCATCAGCTCTTCGAAGCAGCGTACCAGTTTGGCGATGTCGTCGAAGTGCAGGCCGGTGGTGGGTTCGTCAAAGATGAAGAGCGTGTTGCTCACCTCGGAGCGCGAGATGAAGTGTGCGAGCTTCAGGCGTTGCGCCTCGCCGCCCGACAGGGTGCTGGAGGACTGGCCGAGCCGGATATACTCAAGCCCTACCTCTTGCAACACCTTGAGCTTTTTCTGGATCGACTTTTCCGACCTGAAAAAGCTGAGCGCTTCTTCGACGGTCAGGTCGAGCACTTCGGCAATCGACAGGCCGTTGTACTTCACCTCAAGCGTCGAGGATTTGTAACGCTTGCCCTCGCACTCCTCGCACACCGCTTCGATGTCGGCCAGAAACTGCATCTCGATCTTGACGGTGCCTTCGCCCGCACAGGTTTCACAACGCCCGCCGGGGATGTTGAACGAGAAGTAGCCCGGCTTCCACTTGCGAGCCTTGCTTTCGCGGGTCGCGGCGAAGAGCTGGCGGATGTCATCGAAAATCTTGAGGTAGGTCGCCGGATTGCTGCGACTCGACTTGCCGATGGGCGACTGATCGACATGCTCGACCTTCTCGATCAGCTCAAGGCCTTTGATGGCCCGGTGCGTCCCTACCTTCTCTCGCGAGCCCTCTTTTTCGCGGATGATGCCGAGCTTGAGAATATCGTTCACCAGCGTCGATTTGCCGGAGCCGCTCACGCCGGTGATGCAGGTCATGACGCCAAGCGGAAACTTGACGTCAATGTTGCGCAGGTTGTTCTGCATCGCGCCGGTGATTTCGATGCAGCGCGAAAAGTCCGGCGTGCGCCGCTCGGCGGGCACGGCGATCTGCTTGCGTCCCGCCAGGTAGTCGGCGGTCAGTGAATCTTCCGCTCCGGCCATCGCGGACGGTGGGCCGTGGAAGACCACCTCGCCGCCGAGTCGTCCAGCGCGCGGGCCGAGGTCGATCACCTCGTCGGCGGCTTCGATAATTTCGCGGTCGTGCTCGACCACCACCACTGTGTTGCCGAGGTCGCGCAGCCGCTTGAGCAGCGCCACCAGTCGCGCCGAGTCGCTCTGGTGGAGCCCGATGCTCGGCTCGTCGAGAATGTAGAGTGCGCCAACCAGCGGCGAACCGAGCGAGGTTGAGAGGTTGATGCGCTGGAACTCACCGCCGCTCAACGTGTGGGTCAGCCGGTCGAGCGTCAGGTAGTCAAGCCCGACATCCATCAGGTAGCCGAGCCGCTTGTTGATCTCCCGCAGCACCGAGTCGGCTACCGAGCGGTCGAAGGGCGAAATGTCGAGCCCCTTGAAAAACTCCTGCGCATCGGCGATGGTCATCCGCACGACTTCGCCGATGTTCTTGCCGGAGACGCGCACCTGCAAGGCGTCGGGATTGAGCCGCGCTCCCTCGCACTCCGGGCAGGTGGCGTAGCCTCGGTAGCGGCTCAGAAAGACGCGGTAGTGCACTTTGTAGCCCGCATCCTTTTCGATTTCCTCGAAAAAGGGGCGCACCCCCTTGAAGTTCTTCTCCGCAATTCCCTTCCATACCATTTCGCGATGCACGCGGCTGAGCTTTTCGTACGGCACATCGATCGGAATGCCCACCTCGGGCGCGATGTTCAGCAATTGCTTGCGATACCACGAATACTTTTCGGAGTTCCAGCACGAAATTGCTCCCTCTTTCAGCGAGAGCGACTTGTCAGGAATCACCGCATCCTCGTCAATGCCTGCAATTCGCCCGAATCCCTGGCACGCCGTGCAGGCGCCAATGGGTGAGTTGAAGGCGAAAAGCTGCGGCGACGGCTCCTGGTAGGCGACGCCGTTCAGCTCCAGACGGCTGCTGAAGTGGAACTCCTTGCCGCCAGTTACGCGGATGACCGCTTGTCCACCCGACTCGGCGAAGCAGGTTTCGGCGGCCTGGGCGACGCGGCTGTAAATCTTTTCATCCTTTTTGGCAACGAACCGGTCAACCAGCACCAGCAGCTTCGACAGTGCATCGCGCTTGAGAGCCCTTACGGCGGCTTGGCCTGTCTCGTCGGAAATATCGAGCACGCTTTCCCCTTGCAGTAGTCGGAAAAATCCCTTCTTGAGCAGGTTTTTCAGCTCGTCGGCTACCGAGCGGTCGTGGTTGCGGAGGTCGTGGTGACTCGGAAACGGATAGCCGACGTAGAAGCGCGTGCCGTCGTCGAAAAAGCGTACTTGCAGGCTCACATCTTCGGGCGTGTGCTTCAGCACCAGCTCGCCGGTGTCGCGCGAGTAGATCTTGCCGATGCGCGCGTACAACAGTCGCAGGTAGTCATAGATTTCAGAAACGGTGCCGACCGTCGAGCGCGGATTTTTTGGTAGCGCTTTCTGCTCAATGGCGATGGCTGGCGCGATGCCCTCAACCGCTTCGATGTCGGGCTTGGGCATCCGTTCGAGGAACTGGCGCACGTAGGCTGAGAGCGACTCGACGTAGCGCCGGTGCCCCTCGGCGTAGAGCGTATCGAAGGCAAGGCTCGACTTGCCCGAACCGCTCAGGCCGGTCAACACGACGAACCGGTTGCGGGGAATGCAAACGGTGACATGCTTGAGGTTGTGCGTCGAAACGCCGCGAAGCACGATGTCGGGAAGCCTTGTTTCAGCTCCATTCTCCGTGCTTGCGATGGATGTATTTGATTCGGTACGGTTCTGAGTGGATGACATGCAATGAGTGCTCTGACTGACAAAATTCCAGACGTTTCAACGAGGAAAGCTGCGTGACGACAGGAACAATAAACAAAACAATCTCCGTTCCCGGAACAGATATGCCTTGCATCAACCGGAAACAGTGCGTTATGTCGAAATCGTTACGGGCGTGTTTCGCGCCTTCAGCTCACCGGGATCGGGCGTGCGTCACGAGACTTTTTCAAGACGTTTGGGAGGGGAGTATGTGTCGAGCAGCGCCGCGATGGTCGTTTCGGCGAGCAGTTGCTGGATTTTGTTCTGGAGATTGAGCATGTAGCCTTTATGGGGGCAGGTGGATTCGATTTCGCACTGGCAGTTATCGCTGGAGCAGCGCATCAGGTGGGGTTTGCCTTCGATAGCCACGCCGATGTCGGCCACGGTGATCTCTTCGGCGGGCCTTGCAAGCGTGTAGCCGCCCTTGACGCCCTGCACTGACCGGGTAATTCCAGCTTTTTTGAGGCTCTGCATCGCCTTGGCGAGAAACACTTGGGAGAACCCGATTTCAGTAGCCAGCTCTTTGACCGTCACGACCCGCTCGGGTCCTTTCATAGCAAGGTAGGAAACGGCGTGCAAGCCGTATTCAAATTTTCTGGATACTTGCAGCATAAGCGCACTATTCAGATGATGGTAAAACAGGATAAACCCGCGCCTGTTTCAGGAAATTCCCCGATCTGCTTTTAATTCCGGCCGGAAGTGCTATATCTTGGTTAGTTCAAACGTATGCAACGGGCCGTCGCGCCCCTTAATTCACAACAACATGGCATCGAAAGACCGCTGGTTCATCTGGCAATACTCGGAAAAGGAGGAGGCGAAAATCCGCTATCGGGAGTACGGTCCGCCCGATTCTCCGCACACGCCGGTGCTGTTTGTGCACGGCTATGGCGGCATGATTGAGCACTGGGACGACAATATTGGCGCCTTTGCGGACAGATACCGGATGTACGCGATGGATTTGATCGGCTTTGGCCAGTCTTCCAAGCCGAACGTCCGCTACTGTCTTGAGCTGTTTGCCGCACAGATCAAGGCGTTCATGTACCTGAAAAAGCTCGACAACATTATTTTGGTTGGCCACTCAATGGGCGGTGCGAGCAGCGTTATGTACGCGCATCTGAATCCGGAAAAAGTGCACGGACTTATTCTTGCTAATCCATCCGGTCTGTACGGCGACAGCATGGATGGCATGGCCAAGGCCTTTTTCGGGCTGGTCGGTTCGCCCTTGGTCGGAGAGATGCTTTTCGCAGCGTTCGCCAACCCGGTTGGGGTCAGCCAGAGCCTCACGCCGACCTACTATAACCAGAAAAAGGTCGATCTGAACCTGATCAACCAGTTTTCGCGTCCGCTTCAGGATCGCGGCGCGATGTTCTCCTATCTTTCGCCTTCCAAACGGCCGCACGATTTCATGCTCGAAGATATCCGTCCATGCAACTACAAGGGCGACGCCTGGCTTTTGTGGGGTGCCGAAGATACGGCGCTTCCGCCGCACAAAATCATTCCGGAGTTTCAGGAGCTGCTGCCGCAGGCAGGCGCCTACATCATTCCCAAAGCCGGCCACTGCATCCATCATGATGCGCACGAAACCTTCAATGTACGGCTCGCTCAGCTTCTCAGGCGTCTGGAGTGAGTCCGGATTGCCTGAGCCTTACTTAAAGCCGGAGGTGGTGTTGCCGCTTCCGGCCTGCACTTTGAGGTATTTGAGCTGGGCGGGTTTCATGGCGATTTGCATGAGGTAGCCCTTGTACTCGCCGGACGGCACCCACTGCGCGCTGAACTGAAAGCAGTGCAGATCACGCCAGACCATCAGTGCCGGATAGACGAATTTGCCGCTTCCGAGGTCGAGTCCGGTATTGACGCCCACCTGCCAGTTCCGCGACAGGGCCACCTTGGTTGCCGTATTGAGCAGCGCGGTGGTGTTTGGGTCGAGCGGATTGCTCTTGTCGCTGACCAGATAGAGCGACATGCGAAGCGACCAGGGGAGCGACGACTTGAAGTCCACCATCTGGTCGTCGGTGAACCTCTCTTTGAACATGGCCTGCTGGATCGGTGATTCGTCATTCTTGACCAGCGACTCCTCTCCGCCTTCCCGCTCGACGGGTACATACTCCGATCGCAGGTGGCCTTTGATGCTCACGCTCATGTTGAGGAAGCCGTTGACGAAGCGCAATAGTCCCTTGCCGTCGTTCATCGCCAGCTTGTCTACCCGCTCACCGGTCGCGGGATCGAATGAGTAGAAATCATACGTCGCTCCTGCGCTGAAGAGCAGGGCTGGCGAAAAGGCGTTGCTTGAGGCGGTCACGACCAGTGGCGAAAGCGGCATCGAGCTGGCTGCGAAATTGTAGCCGGACGACGCGGTCAGCGAAAGGAGTTGCGCGGTGCGGTCACTGCCGTCGCGATTGCGGAACTTGCCGTGAATGAGGTTCTGGAGATTTACGCCCACGTACGTCCGCTCTTCCGGCATCGCGGAGTAAAGCGACTGGTCGAAGCGGTTGTAGCTCACCATCGACTGCGAAACCGGATCGTAATACGAGCGGTAATAATCGTAGTCGCCGCCCCGGTAATCGGGATTGTAGGTGAACGTGACCGTCGGAATAAAGGTGTGGCGCAGTGCTTTCAGGCCTACCGTTTTTTCGAGAAATCCGGTCTCGAGCACGCCGTACAGGCGCGTCTGGGCCGCGAGCGAAAAGACCGTCGTTGAATACTCGGCTGGCTGGTGGATCGTTTCGGTTACGACCGAGTTCGAACCGTTGTCATAATACTTTTGAATCGTGCTGTTTACCCGGTAGTGGGTGAACGTCAGCGATGGGGTCAGGTGCAGGTATTTGAACAGCGTTGACTGGATCGTGAACGGCAGTTCAATTTGCGTGCCGTTTAAATCATCCTGCGCCGACATGATTTTGTGTTGCCCCTGAACGTTGATGCCCTGAGTGAACAAGGCCTTGTAACCGGGTGCGAACTCTTGCTGGTAGTTCACATCCAGCCCGGCATTGCCGACGTACAGGTCGCTTGAGCCGCTCGCCTCATCGACAAACTCTGCGCTTGCCGATAGACTTGGCTGAATGGACAAGCGCGAGCGCCAACCGGATGACGGCTCTGAACCCTTCGTCCGGAACGGATAGATGCGATCTTGATAGAGCGAGGCCGTGGCTTTCTGGGTCAGTTCGCCGTTGACCAGATCATCGACGCGCTGGTAGCCCATGTTCAGCACACGGTGGCCCTCGTCCCATGATTTCGAGAAAGAGGCGTAGGATGTGGCCTGCTGTGTCACGATCGATTCGGGATCGATCGAATTGAGGTCGTAGTAGCGGTTGCCGTCCAGATAGTGCAAGTCGACATCGAGACGGGCGGTCGGGTCGAAGGACTGGTGGTGTACGATCCGCAGATTGCGATTGATGTAACGCTCGTAGTCCGGATCGCCGGGCTCGTTGAGCTTGATCAGCTCGTACTCACCCTCGATGTAACCACTGCACAGTTCCCCCTTTTTGTAGCGAAAGCGCTCACCGAGCCGCCAGCTTCCGTTGAATGATACGTCACTCTCGACGCGCAGATCGGCGTAATCGTTGATCGCCCAGAAGTAGCCGAGATTCGACAGATAGACGCCGCGTGCGGGACTGTGGCCGATTCTCGGGAACAGCAAGCCCGAGGCGCGCTTGTTGGAAATCGGCACCGACATCCAGGGGAGCGGAATGATCGGGATCACCGGCAGGCGCGTGTGGAAGATTTCCGGATGGATGTACATGATGAACGGGTGGGAGATGAGCCGGTCGCCCGGAATGATCGTCATGTGCTTGCCCCAGAACCAGTAGTGCGGCTCTTCGAGCTCGCAGGTGGTGTAGATGCCGTTCTCGATATGCAGTTCGCCGGAGGGCATCCGCTCGACCTTCTTGCCGGAAAAAATGCCCAGCTTCTCGTTCGAAGTCACTGCCGAAGCCGATCCGTAGCGGGTCTTGTAGTTGTAGGTCATCGTCTCGGCGTTGAATGAGCCGTCCTTGTCGGTAAACTTTGGAAGTTCGCGGACGTGGCCGAGAGAGTCGCGCGAGGCGCTGGTATGCGCGGTGCTCTTCGATTGCTCGACCGTAATGGTTGGGCCTTCGATGCGGATGTCTTTGTATTTGACCTGCGCCTTGCCGCTCAGCTCGATGGTGCGCTTGCCGAGGTTGTACGATAGCGAATCCTGTGCCGTGTACACTACGGTCGAGTCCAGTTCATCCTTCTTCCGCCTGAGCTCCTCCGGCTTCGATGCTGCGGCTCCGGATTTGCCGGAATTACCGGTCAGCCGCTCGCTTCCGTACAGCGGTGCGATTCCTTCAGCCGCCTGAACGAGAAGCAATATTGTCAGCAGTTTCAGTGACCTGGCGAGTTTCACGGGCAAATCGTACTGGATTTAACGGACGAGATTGAGAACCATCAACAGATACGGAGGAATATAGGAAACCTTTCTCCTTTATCGAGCCCCCGGACGAGACTGAATCGCTGACCGTATGGATATATGATCCAAAGCTTTCTATATTAAGGTTCACTTGATAATTTTTATTCACGCATCGCTACGATTTATGACGCAGAAGGTCACTTACAACGCACCCGACGAATTTGGTCACTTCGGCATCTTCGGGGGCAAATTCATTCCCGAAACGCTGGTCAAAAACGCCGCCGATCTCGAACAGGAGTATCTCAAGGCGAAGGAAGACCCGGAGTTCCGCCGCACGCTCGACGGGCTGTTGCGCGACTATGTGGGTCGCCCGACGCCGCTCTACTATGCTTCGCGCCTCAGCGAGCGGCAGGGCGGTGCGCAAATCTGGCTGAAGCGCGAAGACCTCTGCCACACTGGCGCGCACAAGATTAACAATGCACTTGGCCAGGTGCTGCTCGCTAAACGGATGGGCAAGAAGCGTGTCATCGCTGAAACCGGTGCGGGCCAGCATGGCGTGGCGACGGCCACTGTCTGTGCGTTGTTTGACCTCGACTGCATTGTTTACATGGGCGCGGAGGATATCCGCCGTCAGGCTCCTAATGTGGCGCGCATGAAGCTGCTCGGTGCAGAGGTTCGTCCGGTCACGGCAGGTACTCGGACGCTCAAGGACGCCACTAGCGAAGCGATCCGCGACTGGATGAATAATCCGGAGGAGACGTTTTATATCGTCGGTTCGGTTATCGGAATGCACCCGTATCCGATGATGGTGCGCGACTTCCAGTCGGTCATCGGGCGCGAAACCCGAAAACAGGTGATCGAGCAGGTCGGCCGCCTGCCGGAAGCGATCATTGCCTGCGTTGGCGGCGGCAGCAATGCTATCGGCATGTTCTACGAATTTCTTTCGGACGCTAAAGAGCTCGAGCTGATCGGCGTTGAGGCCGCTGGAGAGGGGCTCGACAGTAGGCACGCAGCTTCGCTCACCAAAGGCGAAATCGGCGTTTTGCACGGCTCGATGATGAAGCTCTTGCAGGACGAGCACGGCCAGGTGCAGGAGGCGCACTCGATCTCGGCGGGGCTCGACTATCCCGGCGTTGGCCCGGAGCACTGCTACTTGCAGAAGCTTGGGCTGGTCTATTATACCTCGACGACAGACAAAGAGTCGCTTGTAGCGCTTGACGCGCTGGCCAAAACCGAAGGCATCATCTGCGCCCTCGAATCGGCTCACGCTGTTCACTACGCCATGAAGCGTGCAGCTGAAATGCCGAAAGAGTCAATGATCGTGGTGAATCTCTCCGGAAGAGGTGACAAGGACATGGGCACCATCATGGAAAAGCTGAAGCTGTAAGAAGAGGTGGACTGGGTGGACTAAGTGAGTTGGCGTTGTGAACAATATAAGAGAGGAGGCGTTGCCTGTCAGTTCTCGCTGTCCACCAAGTTTACAACGTCCACCAAGTCCACAATCCGCCGGTGCTCTTCCGGCATTTTTTTCTTTTTCATCTTGCTTTGTAATTCCTTTTTCCTTATACTAAGCACTCTCTAACAGATGCGGGAATAGCTCAGCTGGTAGAGCACAACCTTGCCAAGGTTGGGGTCGC
>CBEUNJ010000035.1:0-15121 GCA_965544465.1 uncultured Chlorobaculum sp. | reverse complement strand
ATATGTCTCTGCTTCTGCGGCGCTAACCCGTTGCAGAGCCTGACAGGGCACGCTTTATTTCGTTCTCTCATCGTGCCCGGTTTTGTTGTTTCTCATCGCTGATCAAACCATTGGAGGAGGCTATGGAAAAAAACGAATAACGAGCTGTCGGTTTTTGTTGGTGAAGCTCTCCGCAAGGAGATTCCGCGTCAGCGCATCCGCGCGGCGCAGCTTCGGGCGGGATGGCAGGCCGTGCTGGGCCTTGCTTTGCTAACGGCTGGTGAACGCGCCGTTATTATTCGGGCGGGAAGTGTTATCTTCTGCTTTCGTTGAGTATGAACCCCTAAATAGTCAGGTATGAACATTCTCGTTATTGGTGGCGCAGGCTATATCGGTAGTCATGTGGCTCGCGAGTTTCTCGATCGGGGCTACCAGGTTACCGTGTTCGACAATCTTTCGACAGGGCGTGAACTGAACCTGTTCCCGGAAGCAGAGTTCGTGCGTGGCGATATTCTCGATACCGAAGCGGTGGCGTCGGTTATGGCTCGTGGTTTCGATGGATGCGTGCATCTTGCTGGGCTAAAGGCGGCAGGTGAGTCGATGGTCAAACCTGAAAAGTTTTCGACGAACAACATCTGCGGCGCAGTTTCGGTGATTAACGCGGCGGCGGCCAGCGGCATTCGTTGCTTTCTGTTCTCCTCATCTGCGGCCATTTTCGGAAATCCGGTTTATCTGCCGATTGACGAGAATCATCCCAAAGAGCCATCCAATTACTACGGCTTCACCAAGCTTGAAATCGAGCGGATGCTTGAATGGTATGACTGCTTGAAGGGGATGAAGTTTGCTTCGGTTCGCTATTTCAACGCCGCTGGCTACGACGTTCGCGGAAGAGTTCGCGGCTTTGAGCTGACCACGGCCAATCTGCTCCCGCTCGTTATGGAGACCGCCGTTGGGATGCGTAAGGAGTTGCTCGTGTTCGGCGAGGATTACGATACGCGGGACGGCACCTGCATCAGGGATTATATTCATGTCAATGATCTGGCCGAGGCTCATGTGCTGGCCTTCGAGAAGGTGATCGAAACCGGCGAGAGCCTTTCGGTCAATCTTGGCAGCGAGACCGGCGTGACGGTTTTCGAGATGCTTGACGCTTCCCGCCGCATCACTGGCCAGCCGATTCCGGCTCGTGTCGTGGAGCGCAGGCCGGGAGACCCGGCTGTGCTGGTGGCCACGTCGGCCAAGGCGCGTGAGTTGCTGGGCTGGACGCCGCAGCACAGCGATCTCGATACGCTCGTTGAATCGACCTGGAATGTGTATCGCGACGTGATGAAGGCTCCAGGTTCCTGACGGCCATCGGCAGGCTTCTGTTTTCGTTTTGACGGCAAAGGGGAGGATTGTGATGGTTTATGACAGAAAAAAGGATAAATTCACCGACCAGTTCGGCAAATCGGTCAGGGCGATGTCCGATTATCTCGGCATCGGTTTGCAGATTGCGGCCAGTTTCGCTTTTTTCGTGTTCCTCGGCTACTGGGCCGATGCGAAACTTGGCACGTCACCGTTGCTGATGCTTGCCGGAGTGTTTGTCGGGATGGCTGGCATGGGGCTTGTGCTCTTCAAGATCGTCCGGAAAGCCAACCGCAACCATGACCTTAACCAGCAGCACCACGGAAATCATGAAAAGGGGCCCCGGATATGAAGCCGTTGTTTGATTTTCTTGTAAAGTTAATTATCTTGTCCGTCATTTTATGGGGGGTTGTGTACTGGGGCGCGGCAAGCTACCCGGTTGACATGGGTTCAGTCTTCGTTGCCTGGCTCATGGTTATCCTCAATAGCCTGGTCGGCTATCTGCTCTTTGAATATGCTTTTGAGAAGGAGTCCCAGGTTTTTACGCTGGTTGTTTTCGGCGGAGTGGCACTCAGGCTTCTGGTCGTCATGGCGCTGGTGCTGGTCATCAATCTGCTTGGGTGGGTCAAACCTATCGATTTTGTCGTATCCTTCATCACCTTCTACTGCATGTATCTGGTAATCGAGATTCTCGCGTACCAGAAAAAGAACCAACAGAAAAAAACGCTGCAAAAAAACTGATAAGCCGGTATGCGAGTTAAAGCGAATTCAAAAATTCTGGCACTGATCGTGCCTGTTCTGCTGAGCCTGAACAGTCTCGCATGCGCAACTCCTGCGCGTGAGGAGATGTCGGCTCATGAATCGCTGCCCGCAGTCGCTGCTCCGGCGGATGTTCATGCTCCGGCAGAAGCTCTCGCGGCTCATGGTGCTGAGGGTGAGCCGGCGGCGGCTACCGAAGAGCACCAGGAGAAGGCTGGCGATATCATCATGCATCACATTCTCGACAACCATGTGCTCGCCTTCGAGCCTTTCGGCGAGATTCACTTGCCTCGGATTGTCGTTGCCGGTTATGATATTTCTATTACCAAACATGTCGTGATGCTCTGGGTTGCCTCGGCAATTCTTATCGCCGTGTTTGCCGCGGCTGGCGGAAGCTATCGAAAGATGACCGCGAAGAATGCGCCGAAGGGGCTGGCTAACGCCATGGAGGCGATGGTGGATTTTATCAGGCTCGACGTGGCCAAGTCCAATATCGGTCACGGTTACGAGCGGCATCTGCCCTACCTGCTTACTGTGTTCTTCTTTATTCTTATCTGCAATCTGCTTGGCCTTATTCCTTACGCTTCCACGGCCACGGGTAACATTAACGTGACCCTGACGCTTTCGGTTTTCACCTTCTTTATCACCCAGGTCGCCGCCATCAAGGCCAACGGCATCAAGGGCTACCTTCAGCACCTGACCGCCGGCACCCACTGGTCGCTCTGGATTATCATGATACCGATCGAGATCATCGGTCTGTTCACCAAGCCTTTCGCTCTTACGGTTCGACTCTTTGCTAATATGACGGCGGGTCATGTCGTCATCCTCAGTTTGATTTTTATCAGCTTTATTCTGAAGAGTTACATTGTGGCGATGGCCGTATCGGTTCCGTTCTCGATTTTCATTTATCTGCTCGAAATCTTCGTTGCTTTTCTTCAGGCCTTCATCTTCGTGATGCTGTCCGCCTTGTTCATTGGCCTTGCAACCGCGCACGAGGGGCACGATAGCCACGAGCTCGAAGCTTCTGGTCATCACTGATCCGGAGTTCCGATTTGATGCAGGATGTTATTCTTTTTTAGAACTGCTACAACGGGTAGCATTCACTTTTAAAACAAAACAATTCACGGAGGCAATTTAAAGATGGAAGGAATGGGTTTGGGTTACTTGGGTGCCGGTATCGGCGCTGGTCTGGCAGTTATCGGTGCAGGCGTTGGTATCGGCAATATCGCTGCTTCGGCGGCAGAAGGTACCGCCCGCCAGCCTGAGGCTACCTCTGATATTCGTACCACGATGATTATCGCAGCTGCTCTTATCGAAGGTATTGCGCTGTTCGGTGAGGTTATCTGCGTGCTTCTCGCCTTGAAATAAGACATCGTCGCCAAAAGCTTAACCCGTCTGCGGCACTTCTTTCTGAAAGGCTGCAGGCGGATTTTATTAATCTGTTAAAGAACAGCGTTCATGTTAACGTCAGGGATTATTCTTCTCAGTGGCGGGCTTCTCTCTCCAAATCCGGGTCTTATCTTCTGGACTGCCGTCACTTTTGTGATTGTGCTGGTCATTCTGAAAAATATTGCATGGGGACCAATCGTTTCGATGCTCGAAGAACGCGAAAAGGGAATTCAGTCAGCCATTGACCGTGCTCACACGGCCAAAGAGGAAGCCGAATCCATTCTGAAGCAAAACAAGGACATGCTGGCCAAGGCAGATGCAGAGGCCGACAAGATCATCCGCGAGGGCAAAGAGTATGCCGACAAGGTTCGCACCGAGCTGACCGAGAAGGCGCAGGCCGAGTCCCAGAAGATGATTGCCACTGCCAAAGAGGAGATTGAACAGGAGAAACGCCGCGCACTCGACGTGCTCCGCAACGAGGTCGCCGACATGGCGGTGAAAGGCGCTGAAAAGATCATTCGCACCTCGCTCGATGCTGACAAGCAGAAGGTCGTGGTCAACGACATGATCAATGAAATGGCAGCCAAGCGTAACTGATAAACAATCGGAACTATGTCAAGTGCAATTGCAAGCCGCAGATACGCATTGGCTTTGCTCGAAGTGGCTGTCGAGGCCAATTTTCTGGACAAAATCACCGAAGACCTTCAGAACATCAAGGAGGTGCTCAGCGGCAGTCGTGAATTGATGTTGGCCCTGAAAAGCCCGCTGATCAATGTTGATCTCAAGTCACGCATCCTCGAAGAGATTTTCGGCAAGGAGGTTGGTGAGAAGACGATGATTTTCATCAAGCTGCTTGCCCACAAAAAACGCGCTGATCTTCTGGCTGGCGTGATTGCCGAATTCTATTCGTTGCTTGATGAGCGCAACGGCGTTATCAACGCCGACGTGAAGAGTGCCGTCAAACTCAGCGACGAACAAGCAAAGGAGCTGGTGAACGGTCTTTCGGCGCGTACTGGCAAGAAAATTCGCGCAACGATGTCCCTTGATGAGAAGCTCATCGGTGGCGTGACCGTCAAGATCGGTGACACGATTCTGGACGGCAGCATCCAGCATCAGCTTCAGCTTCTCAGGAATTCGCTTATTGCGGAACAGGCCTGAGAGCTGCAATCAAGCATTTGAAAAAAAGCCTGCCACGAGCGGGCTTTTTTTTGTGGTGGTAAAAAAATATATTGACTTACTTGATTCAACGACCGCATCATGTGGTTGCATTCCGGGGCTTTAGCTCAGTTGGTAGAGCGTCTCGTTCGCAATGAGAAGGTCAGGGGTTCGACTCCCCTAAGCTCCACAAACCGGCCTGAATCGTAGTTGCGCATGTTGTGGATGTGCATGGTGCCGGCCGCATGTTTTCGTTCCCGATCGTCGAAGGAGATGTTCCGGATATTCCTTCAGATGGCAAGCCGCTCTGCCTTGGCAGTTACCGCAGGCCGTCACAGACCGATTCCTGACAGAGTGCCGCCGCGTCCCTGCTCACGTTTCCCCGCATCGCTCCGGAGTTTTCAGGCGCTTGCCACCGCCTGTCGGCTGGCAAGCGTATGTCGCCTGTTTGTCATTCATTCATCTGCTTTTAAGGGAGTCGTTATGTCTCAATCGGTCATGAGAACGCCGTTTCGCAAGGTTCTGCCTAGTCTGTTTTGCCTCGTCGTGCTGTTGTCCTCCTGCTCCTCATCAAGACCGCTCACGCCCCAGGCCCCCTCGGCGACCCAGGTCGAAAGCCGTTACCACGAGGCCACGGAGCTGATCGCCCGGAAGAAGTACGACAACGCCATTGGGTTGCTTGAACCGCTGCTCTTTTCAACGAGGGCGACTACGCTCGAAGATGACGTGCTGCACTCGCTTGCCGACTCCTATTATCACAAGAAACAGTACCTGCTTGCTGCGGATATGTATCGCCGTCTGTTGCAGCAGACACCGGGCTCTCCGTTTGCAAAAAGCGCGCAGTTCCAGCTCGCCAAGTCGTACGAAAAGCTCTCCCCTTTTTACGAGCTCGATCAGGAGTACACGGTCAAGGCGATCAACGAGTTTTCTACCTATCTGGATGAATATCCGGTCGATGACGCTGCCCAGGCCCAGAGTGATGTCGAGTTGTATCGCGAGCTGATGAAGGTCAATCCGTCGAACGCTTCGTACCAAGCTAAATACGAGGCAGCGAAGGCCGAACTGTCGAATGATGCCCCTGTCAGGTACAGCAAAGCGGCGATCCTGCGCTTGCGCAACAAGCTTGCGCATAACCGATACTCGATTGCCGAGCAGTATGTCAAGCTGAAAAAGTACCGCGCCGCCGATATTTACTTCGATGTGGTCATCAACCAGTATCCCGATACGAAGTGGGTGAAACCCGCATGGCTGGGCAAGATCAACACGAGCATCCTGCGCGACAAGTGGTTTGAAGCGCGGCAGATGATTGAGCGCTTTCAGCTCCTGTATCCGGAGATGAACAAGGCTGTCGAGCGTGACTACCAGAATGTTCTGGAGCACTTCTCTGAGGCGCGTCATTCCGAATCGAGGTAGTGCGGCGAGGGATTTTCGGCGGGAGTTTCGATCCGCCGCACAACGGCCATCTGGCGTTGTGCCTGTTTTCGAGGGAGCTGCTCCGGCTTGACCGGTTGATTGTTTCAGTGTCGCGAAACCCTTTCAAGTCCGGCTCTCACGCTTCGGATGACGACCGAGTCGAAATGGCCCGGCTGCTGACCGATGAGATCAACGCTACGGATAGGTTCGCCGAAACGGGCACTTGGGAGGTCGAGCAGACCGGGCCGTCATACACTGTCGATCTGCTTCGTTATTTCAACGACCGTTATCCCGTCGATGAATTGCTGTTGCTGGTGGGTGAGGACAGTTACCTGCAAATGGGCAAGTGGAAGGCCGCTTCGGAACTTCCACATCTTTGCCAGATTGTCTATTTCGGGCGTCAGGGCTATGAGGCCTGCCAGAAGGACGCCGAATCGCTTCATCTGCCGGTAAGCCGGATCGATTTCGACATGCCGCTCTCCGCAACGGAGGTGCGAGGGCTGATCGCTTCGGGGCAGCCGGTTTCGCATCTCGTCCCTCCATCAATCAACGACTACATCACCGCGCACGGCCTGTATCGTGCGTGAGTCGTGCAGTGATCCTGGACCGTCATCCTGCCCTGTCTTCTTACATCGATTCCGGAGCTGAAATTCCCAGAATTCTGAAGCCATTGCGCAGCACCTGACGCACCGTGAGTGACAGCTCAAGTCGCGCCGTGCGGATGTTTTCGTCCGCTTTCAGGATCGGGCACTCCTGATAGAATTTGTGGTAGCGCTCGGCCACCGTGTGCAGGTACTCGACCATCTTCTGCGGTTCGAGCTGGCGCAGGCACGACTGGATGACATCCGGGAAGTCCAGCAGCGCGGAGGCCAGGTCGATCTCTGGCTCGCTGTCAAGCAGCGGTAGGCTTGCGCCAGTGGCCGTAGCTTCGTCGAAGCCGATCTCTTTTTCGGCAAGGCGCATAAGGCTGCAAATCCTTGCGTGGGCATACTGGAGGTAGAAGACCGGGTTGTCTTTCGACTGCTTTTTAGCCAGCTCGACATCGAAGTTCAGGTGCGAATCCTTGCTGCGCATGATGAAGAACAGGCGCGTGGCGTCTGCGCCCACGTCGTCGATGAGGTCGTCGAGCAGGTCGGCGTTGCCCTTGCGGGTGGACATCTTGACCGTCTGGCCGCCGACCGTGGTGGTGACGAACTGGTTGATGGCGATCTTGACCTTCGAGGTGTCGTAGCCGAGAATGTTCAGTGCTTCGAGCACGTCGGGATACTCATCGATGTGATCCGCGCCGAAGACGTTCACCATGAGCTCAAAGCCGCGTTCGAACTTGGTGACGTGGTAGGCGATGTCGGGCAGGCGGTAGCTCGGATCGCCGGAGGATTTGATGAGCACTTTGTCTTTTTCCTGGCCGAGCTTGGTGGTCATGAACCAGGTCGCGCCGTCGTAGCGCCCGATGAACTCTTTTGCTTCGAGCGCATCGATCACCTTCTGGTTGCTGGACGCTTCTGCCTCGCTCCGCTGATAGAGCGTGTGCTCGTTGAAGAACGAGTCGTGTTTGATGCCGATGCGCTCAAGCGTTTTGCGGATAGAGCTGAAGATGACCGCTTTGGCGGTCTCCTTGAAGATGCCGAGTTCGTCGGTTGAGGCCAGCTTGTCGCCGTGCTCGATGAAGAGCGTCTCGGCGATCTCACCGATGTAGTCGCCTTGGTAGTGCGTCTCCGGGAACTCGACCGTCTGCCCGCACTTTTCGAGGTAGCGGTAGCGCACCGATTCGGCAAGAATCTGCATCTGGCGACCGGCGTCGTTGAAGTAGTACTCGCGCGTCACCTCGTAGCCCTGCGTTTCGAGCAGGTTCGCGATGCAGTCGCCCAGCACGCCGCCGCGTCCGCGCCCGATGGTGAGCGGACCGGTCGGGTTGGCGCTCACGTACTCTACAATCGCCTTCTGCCCCTTGCCCGTCTCCGTGCAGCCGAACGCCTCGCCCTGTTTCAGCACCTCCTGTGCCGAGCGCATGAAGAATGCCGGATCGAGATGGAAGTTGATGAAGCCCGGTCCAGCCACTTCGGTTTTGGTGACCGTTCCTTCCGGGAAGGCGAACAGGTCGATCAACTGCGTGGCCAGTTCGCGCGGATTTTTCCGGGCCTCCTTGGCCAGCAGGAAGGCGATGTTGGTCGAGAAGTCGCCGAACTTCTTGTCGTTCGGCTTGTCGATCTGAATCTCCTTGTCGGTCTCGATGCCCGCTTTTTGCAGGGCGTCCTGAATGAAGGGAAGGAAAAAGGCTCGCATCGGTATGAATCGTTAAGACATGGTTTTAGCGGTGCTGCTGAGCTCCAGCAGCGTGTCGGGCAGAAGGCCTTCGAAATGGTTGATGGTCGTGATGACGTTGTCGAAGGCGGCGAACGCCTCGGGGGCGTTGGTCGTCGTGACCGCCACGCAGCTCATGCCTGCGGCGGCAGCGGCTTCCGCGCCGGGCAGGGCGTCCTCGAAGACGATGCAGTTGGCCGGATCAGCGCCGAGTCGTTCGGCGACCTGCAAGAATGTTTCGGGATGGGGCTTGCCGTGCTTGACCATGTGCGCACCGACGATAGCTTGGAAGCGTGGCGTCAGGCCGGTCAGGCCGAGCACGTAGTCGATGTTTTTCGGCCCCGCTCCCGTGCCGATGCCCATCCGGATGCCAGCGCTCGACGTGCGATCCAGAAACGGTTCGAGGCCCGGCATGGCGACGATGGCTTCGCGGTTCATCACGCGGTAGAGAATATCTTTCAGCTCCGTCAGCTTGTCGGCCTCTTCGGGCGAGATCGACGGATCGAGGAAGTAGCGAAGCACGTCGAGGCCCTTCATGCCGGCGGTTTCGACCAGGTAGCGCTCCGGATCGAGGCCGGTCAGGCCGTAGTCGGCAAACAGATCGACCCACGACTGCGCGTGCATTCTCATGTTATCGACCAGCACGCCGTCCATGTCGAAAATGAAGGCCTTCTGGTTGTTATCGTTTGGTATTATCATGCGTTACTCTCCCCAAGGCTCATCGCCTCTCTTACCTCTTTCATGGTTTCTCCGGCAATGTTCCGGGCTTTCTTTTCGCCTTCGTGCAGAATTTCTTTGACCATCTCCGGCTGCGCTTCGTAGTGCTTGCGCCGTTCGAGGATCGGAGCTAGCTCCGCCGAGATGTTCGCGGCGCACATCTTTTTGCAGTCAACGCAGCCGAGTGCGCCTGAGCGACATCCGGCCTCGATTTCGGCGAGCTGCGCCTCACCGGTGAACTTCTGGTGGTAGCTATAGACCAGGCACACCTCGGGGCGGCCCGGATCGTTGCGGCGCACCTTCTGCGTGTCGGTCACGGCGGGGCGCATCTTCGCGAGCACCTCGTCCGGGCCGTCCGAGAGCAGGATGGTGTTGCCGAGCGATTTGGACATCTTCGCCTTGCCATCAAGGCCGACCAGACGCGCGAACTTCGTGATCTTTGGCGCAGGTTCGGGGAACACGTCGCCAAGCTCCGGGTGCTGGTAGTGGCTGTTGAACTTGCGGGCGATCTCGCGGGTGATCTCGACGTGCGGGATCTGATCCTCGCCCACCGGCACCACGTTGCCCTTGTAGAGCAAAATATCCGCCGCCTGCAATACCGGATAGCCGAGGTGACCGTAGACCAGCGACGCCATGTTCAGGTCGCGTACCTGCTCCTTGAGCGTCGGGTTGCGTTCGAGCCGCGCCTTGGTGATGAGCATCGCAAAGATGAGGAACAGTTCCGAGTGCTCCTTGATTTGCGACTGACGGAACACCGGGCTTTTCTCCGGATCGACGCCTGCGGCGAGCCAGTCGGTCAGCATGTCGAGCGAGTGCTCGTAGATCATCGAAGTATCGAGTGAGGTGGTCAGGCTGTGGTAGTCGGCGATGAGGAAACAGGTCTCGTAGGCCCGGCTTCCGTCAGGATGGAGAAGGTTCTGCTGCGCGATCCAGTTTTCAAGTGCTCCGGTGTAGTGACCGAGGTGCAGCTTGCCGGTAGGCCGCATCCCGCTTAAAATCCTTTGTGTCGACATGAGGTCGGGGTTCTGGCTCCTGTTTTGACGAACCGTTGAATGACAAGAAAATAGCTCAATCCGGAGGCGTTTCTCCGAGACGGTTACGAAGTTATAACAGTTGTTACAAAGAAAAAAGCTCTGTTTTTGTATTTTAACGTCAGAACGCTATATTAGAGACCAGTTTTTACTCAGCACGTTTGATCGGCGCTGTTAAAAGCAGGAACATAGCAGATTTAGGAGAGTAAGTCCTATACAGCATTCTCTTACCCAACCATGTCAGGTCCGGAAGGAAGCAGCATCCGGTAATGTGAGTGTGTGATATAGTCAGCTTGCTCTCCTTTTTTTATTGTGAAAAATCGGCAAACAGATTGTGCTCGACATTGAAAATCGGGATCAAAATCGATAAACTGATTGGTTGACTGATGAGGCACACAGAGCCCGGTTTTACATTCAGGAGGGCGTTAGCCCTCTGGACATTCAGTGTTCTTGTATGTATGTTGGCCCGGCTTTCAAGCCGGAGGGAGTGATGGCTATACACCAAATCCTCCCCGACTTTTCACTCCAGTAGCAACATCGAACAGAAAGAGTTAACAATAGTACAGGAGACCCCTATGGAAGAGCGTTCGGCGCAGAAAACAGGATTTCTGAAAGAGCCGATCAAGCACATCGGCATCACCAAACACAACGTCGTGCCGATGGTCGAAGAGATGGCCGACATGGCGTTCCAGGCGCGTAACCTGGCCCGCGCCGCCTCTATTGTTGATCTGATGCAGAAAGACAAGGAGTGCGCCGTCATTCTCACCCTCGCCGGTTCGCTCATCAGCGCCGGCCTGAAGCAGGTCATCATCGACATGCTCGAACATAACATGGTTGACGTCATCGTCTCGACCGGCGCGAACATCGTCGATCAGGACTTCTTCGAGGCGCTCGGCTTCAGGCACTGGAAAGGCTCGCAGTTCACCGATGACTCGGAGCTGCGCGAGCTGGCCATTGACCGGATTTACGACACCTACATCGACGAGGACGAGCTTCGCGTCTGCGACGACACGATGGCCATTATCGCCAACTCGATGCAGCCTGGCGCCTACTCGTCGCGCGAGTTCATTGTCGAAATGGGCAGGTACATCGAAGAGAAGGGGCTCGACAAGAACTCCATCGTCTATAAAGCCTACGAGAAAGGTGTGCCGATCTTCTGCCCGGCCTTCTCTGACTGCTCCGCCGGTTTCGGCTTGGTGCAGCACCAGTGGCACAACCCCGACAACCACGTCTCAATCGACTCGGTCAAGGACTTCCGCGAGTTGACTAAAATCAAGATCGAAAACGACAAAACCGGCATCTTCATGATTGGCGGCGGCGTGCCGAAGAACTTTACGCAGGACATCGTTGTTGCGGCTGAGGTCCTTGGCTACGAAGATGTTTCGATGCACACCTACGCCGTGCAGATCACCGTGGCCGATGAACGCGACGGCGCGCTCTCTGGCTCGACGCTCAAGGAGGCCAGCTCGTGGGGCAAGGTTGACACGGTGTACGAGCAGATGGTCTTCGCCGAAGCCACCGTCGCCATGCCGCTTATCGCTGGCTACGCTTACCACAAGCGCAACTGGGAGGGCCGCCCGGAACGTAACTTCAACGCCATGCTCGACGCAAAACCGGTCAACGCCTGAGGAGGCTTTATGAAATTCTTTATCGACACCGCCAGTCTCGACGAAATCAAGGCCGCCAATGAACTCGGCGTGCTCGATGGCGTCACGACCAACCCGTCGCTGATCGCCAAGATCGTCGAAGACCCGGCCAACTTCACCTACGCCGACTTCAAGGCGCACATCAAAAACATCTGCGACATCGTCGATGGCCCGGTCAGCGCCGAGGTCACCACGCTCAAGTCGGAGGAGATGATCGCCCAGGGCGAGGAGCTTGCGGCCATTCACAAGAACGTGGTCATCAAGTGCCCGCTCACGGTCGAAGGCCTCAAGGCGATCAAGCACTTCAGCTCGAACGGCATCAAGACCAACGCTACGCTGGTCTTCTCGCCAACGCAGGCGCTGCTCGCCGCCAAAGCCGGAGCTGATTTCGTCAGTCCCTTCATCGGACGTCTCGACGACATCAGCACCAACGGCATGGAGCTGGTCAAGCAGGTCGTTACTATGTTCGATAACTACGGCTATCTCACTGAAGTTATCGTAGCCAGCATCCGCCATCCGCTGCACGTCGTCGAAGCCGCGATGGTTGGGGCTGACGTCGCCACCATCCCCTACGCCGTCATCGGCAAACTCGCCAACCACCCGCTGACGGATAAAGGATTGGAGAAGTTTATGGAAGATGCGGGTGTGATGAAGGGGTGAGTTCAGTCGTTTTTGAATTGATTGTTAAGGTCGGATGTGTGGTGCATGTCCGGCTTTTTTGTGTGGGCAATCGCACGTCGTCGCTTGACGTAGGCCGGTACGTTCCATTCACAATGCTTGATAAGCAGCAACACGCCGATTTTTCTTTGTGCAATCCATACTGAGTGCGTGTAAAATATTGGCGTGCTGCGCTTGTTTCCCGTCGTCAATCGAATATCTTGGCTGACGAATTGTTCAGCTGGCGAATTGTTCATTCAATAAACCCCCATAAAAAATAATGCAGAAACAAGTTGATATTCTGGTGATTGGCGGCAGTGCCGCTGGAATTGTGGCCGCGACGACGGCGCGGGCTTTCTATCCCGACAAGGAAGTTCTGATTGTGCGAAAGGAAGCGCAGGCGGTCGTGCCTTGCGGGATTCCCTATATCTACGGGACGCTGAAGGGCGTCGAGCAGGATATCATTCCCTCCGGACATATTACCGAGGCCGGAGTGGAGCTGATGATCGATGAGGTACGAAGCATCGACAGGGCGGCGAAAACCGCGACGACCGCATCGGGAACGGTCATTTCGTGGGACAAGCTGGTGATTGCGACCGGCTCTGTGCCAAAAGTGCCGGGATGGCTGCCGGGAACCGATCTCGACAACGTCTTTACGATTCCCAAGGATTCTCACTACCTGGAGCAGGTACAGCATGCGTTGGAGAAAAGTAAAAAGGTGGTGATTATTGGCGGTGGTTTTATCGGCGTCGAGATTGCCGATGAGCTCAGTAAGCAGGGGCACGACATTACGCTGGTCGAGCTATTGCCACACCTGTTGCAGATGGCTTTCGACGAGGAGCTTGCGGGGCGCGCCGAGGAGATTCTCGCTGATGAAGGCGTGACGCTCCGGCTTGGCCGCAAGGTTGAGCGCATTGAGGGCGACGGGGCTGTTTCTGCCGTTCGGCTTGACGGGGGTGAAGTGCTGGAGGCTGATCTGGTGGTGCTTTCAACCGGTTACCTGCCCAACACGACGCTGGCTGCCGATGCGGGGATCAAGCTCAACGAACTTGGAGCGATCCGCGTGGATGAGTATATGCGCACCGAGCACAAGGATATTTTCGCAGTCGGTGACTGCGCCGAGAAATTCAGCTTCTTTACCCGTATCGTCAAGGGGCTGATGCTCGCTTCGACGGCTTGTTCGGAGGCGCGCATCGCCGGGATGAACCTCTACAAACTCTCCCGTCTGCGTACCTTCGGCGGCACGCTGTCGATCTTTTCGACCGCGATCGGCGGCACCACTTTCGCTGCTGCTGGCGTGACCGAGCGGGTAGCCATCGAGCGCGGATTCGACATCGTCAGCGCCTTTGCGCAAGGCATCGACAAGCATCCGAAATCACTGCCGGGCGTGCACAGCCAGTGGGTAAAGCTGATTGTCAACCGTGAGTCCGGCCTGGTGCTCGGCGGTTCGGTGATGGGCGGGGCGAGCGCGGGCGAGCTGATCAACGTGATCGGGGTGATTATCGAAAGCATGATGACCATCCACGAGGTGCTCACCTTGCAGTTTGGCACTCACCCGCTCCTGACCGGCCCGCCGACCAGCTACCCGCTGCTGAAAGCCGCTGAAAACGTGGCCATGAAGCTCTAGGCATAAAGCATAGTGTCGTACGGTCTGTGTCGTTCAGGCCGTACGGCATGTCAGCTATCTGCTTCAGGTTTTCCTCTCTCGTTGTCGTTGTGACGGCTCTTTGTGGTTCTGATTGCCGGCAGAGATGGTTTTCGCTTCTCCGAGTCAGTAACAGGCCAGTGGAGCCGGCACGTTTACCGCGTTGCTGTTGTCGCTTCGTTGAATGATGCTGAAATTGGCGGTATCCTTGGTGATGACGTCCCCTTGCCCCCGATGTCTGCAATGATATCGACTTCATAACCTTTTTTTCCTCCTCTCCAGTAGAAGGATGAGATGCTCCGGTCGTAGAACCAGCTGAAAGCGTGTTTGAAGCATGCGGTTTCGGTTGCCTGCCCGAGAAGTTCAGGATTTTCGCGAAGCCCCCCTTTCCCTTCAGCAGAACACTCGGCGCGATTGCTGCGTTGGCAAGATAGATGTTGGGGCGAGCCCTGAGGACCTCTTTCCCGTAGCCGAAAGGCATCAGGCGATACATAAGATGCGTGGCTGCAAGCAATGCAATGAAATTTGCCGCCGTGGGGCGTTTGACTTCTATGTTTTTTGCGAGCTCCTGCATATCGAGTATTCCGCCATCGTGCAGGCAGAGGTACAGCACGGCCTGTTCAAGTTCAAGTACCCTTCTGACGCCGAACAGGGCGGTCATTTCCCGTTTGAGCACTTTGTCAACAATATCTTTCGCGTAACAGCTTCTGGGCGAGCGATATACTGCCGATTGTCGCTGTTTGCGGAAATGCTCCGCGCAGGAGGTAGTCGTGGAACAGCCCGGTGAGCGGGCGGGCGTCCTTTCCGGTTTTCATGAACCAGGCAGCCGGTTTCGAGAAGAGCTGCCTCAGTGAACTGACCTGCGGAATGGGGGGGGGAACAACGACTCTTCGCGAAGCTTGAGGTATTCGTAAAAGGTGAGTGTAGCAAGCTTGATCGTATGCCAACGACCGATGCTGGGCTGCTGTCCTTCGACCTTCAGCGGTGTTGCCGGTTTAGACTGTCCTGTATAAACCGACAGGCACAAATGATTTTTAATTTCATTAAAATTATTTACAATTAAATAATTGGCTGGTCTATGAGTGGGA
>CBEUNJ010000034.1:0-15176 GCA_965544465.1 uncultured Chlorobaculum sp. | reverse complement strand
TGAGATTTGTTGACATCTTCGATTTCGATATGCTGTATAGCGCTAACGGGATTTTGGTTGTCTGCTGTTTTTGCTTAACTCGCGGGAGAATTGTAGATTACGGCTGTTGATGCAACATCCCGGAACACGGTTTGAATCCGTGGCGGTCCCGCCGCTGTATTCGGGGACTGAACCTGCACTCGATCTCTTCGGAGATGGTCACTGCTCCGGCTTACCGGGGTGGGAAGGCTTGCAGGGAAGGGCCGATCCGAAAGCCAGAAGACCTGTTGTGTTGAGAATATAGCATGGATGACGAAACGCTCATGGGCGGGACATTGAGAGCCTGATCCTGTGTTTTTTTTGTCGTCCGGGCAGAATCCCGATGGTAAAGGGCTTCGCTCCATCTTGCAAAAGGTGGAACGAAGCCCTTTTTCTTTTTTAACAACAACGGAGACAACATCATGAACAATCAGTCAGCAACGGTTATGAAGCCCAAAGCGATCATCGCGATCAGGAAGCGCAAGGATGCCAGCGGCACGGGCCTTTCGCACTACATTCTTATTGAGAAACCAGCCGTGAAAAGGGAGGCGAACTAAACGATGCGGGGAGATGTAACGGGAAAACAGGCCTCTTCGAGAGGCCTGTGGGTGAATTCGGGCAACGGCATATCGCTGTTGCCAATCGATATTGGCCATGATGACTACATGGCGGTCGTTTCGCCGGACACGGCTTTCTGGGCGCTAGTGGGCAAGCATGAGTTGGCGGAGGTGTTCTCTTCCAGCCATCCGCTCTGCCAGGAGTACCGGCAGAAAGCGGCGGAGTTCGAGTCGGAGATGACGGCATTGCGGTGCAGCCTGAAACCGTCGGCGGTCTATGTGAACCCGACGGAGCGCTGTAACCTCAATTGCAGCTACTGCTATATTCCGAGCGAGATGCGGCGGGATGGAGTGGATATGCCTGCCGGAGAGCTGATCGATGCTCTTGAGCGGATGCTGGACTACTTCAAGCGACATGTGGCCGAAGGGTTCAGGCCGGAGGTGATCTTTCACGGTTCCGAACCGCTGATGAACCGCAACGCAGTGTTCGCAGCAATCGAGCATTTCGGTGATGCGTTCCGCTTCGGTGTACAGACCAACGGCACCTTGCTCGACCGCGAGGCGGCGGAATTTCTCATGTCGCGCGGTGTCGGAATCGGTTTATCGCTCGATGGCCATCAGGCGGCGCTGGCCGCCCGGACGCGCAAGAGCTGGTCAGGTGAAGGGGTCTATGATTCGGTGCTTCAAGCTATGGAGTTGCTTCACGGGTACGAACGTTATAGCGTGATCTGTACGGTGACGAAGCAAAACATGCAATCACTGGTCGAGATTGTCGAGTTTTTTCATGCGGCTGAAGTTCCGGTGTGCATGCTCAATCCCGTTCGCTGCACGCAACCGGGGGGCGAGGCCGAAAAGCCGGATGACGAGCTGATGTCGGGCTATTACCTGCAAGCGCTGGAGCGGACACATGAATTGTACCACGAAACCGGGCGGAAGATGGTGGTGGCCAACTTCGCCAACATCATGCTCTCGATTCTGGCTCCGACGGCCCGAAAGCTGATGTGCGATATTTCGCCTTGCGGCGGTGGCCGCTGCTTCGTGGCCTTGTCGGCCAAGGGGGATATTTTCCCGTGCAGCGAGTTCGTTGGGTTGGAGGAGTTCAACGGAGGCAATGTGTTCTGCAACGATATTGACGACATTCTCTCAAAACCTTCGTTCAAGCTGGTCACGGAGCGTCGGGTAGAGGATATCGACCCTTGCCGGAGTTGCGCGATTCGTCATTTTTGTGGTTCTCCCTGCCCTGCTGAAGCGTGGAGCCTGCACGCTACGATGCGAAGCCCCGGAGCCTTCTGCGAGCTGTACGAAGAACAGGTTCGCTACGCGATGCGCAAAATAGCTGACGGCGTAGCGGACGATTTCCTCGAAGAGGGTTGGGATAAGGCGACCGAAACAGTTGTAGAGTTCAGCGCAACTCATCAGGAACGTTTCTGCTGAAGACTTTAGAACAGAAAACCACAGACAAGTTTCGCAAACGCTTTTTTTGAGGATTGACCTGAAGGGCTGACAGCTCGGAGGCAAGATGAATGGTTCTTTCTTCCGAGCGCATCCCTTCCCGTTCGAAAAAATTCTTCATCAAGAGATTTGTCCTCTCACGCACTTTTTCTTACATTCGATCCGAACATGTGGTGTCTGTCATCGCGAGATGACAGGCTTAAAAGGGAATCCGGTGAAAGTCCGGAACAGTACCCGCTGCTGTAATCCCGCACCGGTCGCAAGGCTGGTGAAAAGGTTCGCCAACAAGGCCACTGTCCCGGTTTTGGGATGGGAAGGCTGGTGAAACCCGGGAAAGTCAGAAGACCTGCCTCATTTTTTTTAACGCTTCGGGAATAAAGCAACATACACCATGAAACACACCCTCGTTCCATCCGCTGGAACAGGCTGGTTTCGTGCATCGTTAACGGCGATGCGCAACCGGCTGTTCCGATTTTTTTTCAGTCGATTCGTTCCCCCTTTCTATCGCGATCTTTTCCGCTCGCCATTTGGCGGCCCGGCGAGATCCGTGCTCTTTTCGATCGACTCCCATCAAGCTTGCAGCGCTCCCCTTATTGAGCCTTTTTCGCCTCAATCCGCTCAGCGCTATCCCCAAGGGCATGACCCGTTCACCTTTACTTGTCATCAGTGCCGTTCAGGCTACGACAGTTTTACTGTTGCCGGTCAGCCGCTGACCGACATTCCATCTTGGCAATTGAACTGAAGCAATAAGAACAAGTGATTATGAAAAAATATGTTACGATAGCAGCATTGCTGTGCTGCGCCGCTCCGGCTTACGCGGCCCATCCGCTCGTCACTGACGATACCGGTACCCAGGGAACTGGCGGTTGGCAGGTCGAGTGCACACACGGATTTTCCTCCAACAGTGAAACTGACGAAGGCCGCAGGATCAAAGAGCGGGAATACGAAGGAGCGGTGACGATCTCCTACGGTCTATCGGAGGAGATAGACATTGTTGCCGGATTGCCGTACTTGTGGAACCAGGTGAAGGAAAATCAACTGGTTACCGCCGATGAAAGTGGCATCGGCGATATAAGTTTGGAACTCAAGTGGCGGTTTTTTGACCTTGAAAAGAGTGGCTTCAGTCTTGCCCTGAAACCCGGTATCACCCTGCCGACTGGCGATGCCGATAAGGGGCTTGGTACTGGTCGAGTGACCGGTGGCGCAGTGTTGATCGCTACAAAAGAGTTCGGGCCACTGACGCTTCATGCCAATGCGGGTTATCATCGCAATGCCTATGAACTCGACGAGGATGCAGCTGCCTGCAACAAGGACATCTGGAATGCATCCCTTGCAGGAGAATATGCACTTTCCAAACAGCTCAGAGCGGTTGCCGATATTGGTCTCGAAACGGCCGAAGAGAAGGGTTCACGCACACATCCTGCATTTCTTATTGGTGGGCTGATTTACAGCGTCACCGAAGATTTCGATTTCGATCTTGGCATCAAGAGTGGCTTGAACGATGCCGAACCCGATACAGCTATGCTGTTGGGTGTTGCCGTACGATTCAATTAAAGGAGAAGACAATGAAAACCATGAAATTCCGTTTTATCGCCGTGGCCACGATGGCTGCGGTCTTCATGCTGCTCGGTGGTGGCGAGGCTTATGCCATGCACATCATGGAGGGGTTCCTGCCCCCTTCGTGGTGCCTGTTTTGGGCGGCAGTGTCGTTGCCCTTTTTCGTGTTTGGCTTACGGTCCATGCGCAAGATTGTGGCCGATAATCCGCGCATGAAGCTGCTGCTGGCGATGGCCGGAGCGTTCGCCTTCGTCCTTTCGTCGCTCAAGATTCCCTCTGTGACCGGCAGTTGCTCACACCCTACCGGCGTGGGGCTCGGTGCGATCATGTTCGGGCCGTCAGTGATGAGCGTGCTCGGTGCCATCGTGCTTCTTTTTCAGGCGCTGCTACTGGCTCACGGTGGGCTCACCACGCTTGGAGCAAACCTCTTTTCTATGGGCATTGCCGGGCCGTTTGTGTCGTACGGTATCTACAAGCTGGCTGGTGGAATGAAGGCTTCGCGCTCGGTGGCGGTCTTTCTCGGTGCGGCACTGGGCGATCTGGTAACCTACATCGTTACCTCGTTCCAGCTCGCGGCGGCGTTTCCCTCGTCAACCGGCGGGTTTGTCGCGGCGATGCTCAAGTTCCTCGCCATTTTCGCGGTGACGCAGGTGCCGCTCGCCGTGAGTGAGGGTATTCTGACGGTGATGGTCTATAATGCTATTCGTTCGTATGCCGGTGAAACCATGTTTGGCGGCGCAATGCTTTCCGAGGAGGTGAAATAATGAAAAACTCGATGCTGAAGAATCTTCTGCTATCAGCGCTGGTGATCGCGCTGGCGGCTGTGCCGCTGATGACGCTCAAGCATGCCGAGTTCGGCGGCTCTGACGACCAGGCCGAGGAGGCGATCACGGAGATGAACCCCGATTACAAACCGTGGTTTGCACCGTTCTGGGAGCCACCGGGCGGGGAGGTCGAGAGCCTGCTGTTTGCGTTGCAGGCAGCGCTCGGCGCAGGTGTGCTGGGCTACGGCCTCGGATTTCTGCGGGGCAAGCATGAATCCACAGATGTTGCCCGGCCGTGATAACGCTCGATGAACACGCCGCGCGATCCCGTCTGCGCGATGTCGCCCCAGGCTTCAAGCTGCTCTACGCGCTGCCGCCCATTGCGATGGTGCTGTGGGCGGACTCCGTGCTGTTTTCGCTGCTGGTGTTCGCGCTGATGAGCGCGTCGCTCATGCTGAAAGGGGGCGTTCGTCTCGCCGACTATCTCAGCTGGCTGCTGCTTCCGGCAGCTTTTCTCGTGACCGGAACGGCAGCTGTCGCGTTCGATATTGCCGCACATCCGGAGCCATTTCTTTTCTGGGTTCCGGTCGGCAACGCCTTCATCGGCGTGACGTCAGCTGGCCTTGCGATGGCGGCGCATCTCGGCGTCAGAGCGCTGGCATCGGTCTCGTGCCTCTACTTTATCGCCTTCACGACACCGGTGGCCGATCTTGGGCGTTCCATGGCTTCGGTGGGTATTCCGGTGCAGCTCATCGAAATGACATTGCTTGTCTATCGCTTTGTTTTTCTGCTTTTCGAGACAGCCTCGGAGATGGCGACCGCGCAGCGCTCACGGCTTGGCTACGCGGGTATTGCCACTTCATTCCGCTCTCTTGCTACGCTTGCCTCGAACCTGTTCCTCTTTTCGGCTCGCCGCGCGGAGGAGGTGTATGTGGCGATGGAGTGCCGAGGTTACGACGGCTCGATCCGCGTGCTTGCTCCGTCGAGCGGAGATCGGCAGCTATCGTTTGTCGGTCTCGCAGTACTGGAACTCACGCTGCTTGCTCTTGCCATCGCCGTGTACTTCTGGAGGGTTTTCTAATGGCATCGCCAGCAATACTTCGAACCGAGGCGCTCCGGTACGTCTGGCCGGACGGGACGGTGGCACTCGATGGCATCGATTTGTCGATCCGCACGGGCGAGGTGACAGCGTTGCTTGGAGGCAACGGCGCGGGCAAGTCGTCGTTGTTGCTCAGCTTCAACGGCATCCTCAAGCCTCGCTCAGGTCGGGTGCTGCTACGCGATGAGCCGATTGACTACTCGGCACAAGGGCTGAAAGGGCTGCGGCAGGAGGTTGGTATTGTCTTCCAGAACCCCGATACGCAACTCTTCGCATCGAGTGTTTACGAAGATATTTCCTTCGGGCTCTGCAATCTCGGCCTGCCGGAGCCGGAGACACGGCGGCGGGTCGAGGCGGCGATGGAGCTTGTTGGGGTTGAGAAGCTAGCGCGCAAGCCGGTGCATCACCTCAGCTTTGGGCAGAAAAAGCGGGTCTCGCTGGCCGGGGTGCTTGCGATGGAGCCGTCGGTGCTCTTGCTCGACGAGCCGACTGCTGGACTCGATCCGCAGGGTGCAGGTGCCATCATGCGTTTCATCCGGGAACTGCAACGTACGCGCGGCATGACAGTGGTGGTGGCCACACACGACATAGAGATGGCTCCGCTTTTTTGCGACCGCGCCTGCATCATGGAGCGGGGACGGGTGCTCTTCGAGGGCGAAATGTCGGCGATGGTCGACAAACGTGATCTGGTGCGAGCTGCCGGGCTTCGACTGCCGCGCATCACGCATCTGCTGGAGATTCTCGTCTCGAAGGATGGCTTCACGCTGCCCGGTTTGGCGATGACGATTGGCGAAGCGCGAAAGGTTTTGAAAACATTAAAAGACGATCGAACAGGTGATGAGCGACCGCAAGGGTAAGGTGTTTCTGGTCGGGTCTGGCCCGGGTGATCCGGAGCTGCTGACTGTCAGGGCACACAAGTTGCTTCAAGCTGCCGATGTGGTGTTGTACGATGCGCTCATCAGCCCGGAAATCCTTGCGCTGCTATCACTTGGCGCGGAACAGATCGCTGTTGGCAAGCGCATTGGCGACGGCAAAGCTCAGACCGAGCGCCAGTTGCGGATCAACGATTTGCTGGCTCATCACGCCCGTGAAGGCAAGTGCGTCATTCGGCTCAAAGCCGGTGACCCCTTTATGTTCGGGCGCGGCATCGAGGAGGTGCGCTCGCTCGCTGCCGCCGGAGTACCGTGCGAGGTGGTGCCAGGCATTACGGCAGGCATCGCTGCTGCTGAACTTTGCAGGATACCGCTGACAGAACGTTATCGGAACAGTTCGGCGCTCTTCTGCACCGGCCACACGGCGGACTATTCGCTTGAGCACTTCGCGGCGGTGATCAAGCTGATGAAAGCAGGTTCACCGCTGGTCATGTACATGGGCTTCGAGCAGCTCGACAAGATCGTCGAGCGCTTCATCGACGCCGGGCTGTCGCCGGAACTCCCCGCCTGCGCGGTCTCGCGAGTCTCGCGAAGCGATCAGGCGCTGGTCGCGGCCACGCTCGGCACGATTGTCCGGCAAATTCGCGAGCGCGAACTACCCCTGCCGGTGGTGTTCATCATCGGTGAATATGCTGTGCCGACAGGTGCGTGCAATCGAGATCAGTCCGATTCATTCGAGCTGTCCGAGCCATCTGATCGAAATCATAGTCAACCAACATGAGTAAACACAAAAAGCGCTCGCAGATCAACAAAAAGGCGATTCTGCTGGCCCATTTCGGCACGACTTACCCGTCGGCGTTGCTGTCACTGGAGAACATCCGGCGGCAGGTTCAGGCACGGATTCCCGGCATCGAGGTTCGGCATTGCTTTACCTCGAACATGGTGCGCAACATCTGGTCGGCGCGTCGGCGCGATCCGCAACGCTGGCTCGCCGAGGGCGTTGCCGACGAGTTTCTGAACGTGCAGGGCTTCCTCGGCGCCATTGGCAATTTGCAGGACAGCAACTATCGAACAATCATCGTGCAGCCGACCCACATGTACCACGGCGAGCAGTTCGAAGATCTGAAATCCTACGTGTTGGCGCTTCAGTCGATCCGCACCATCAAACGGGTCTGGTCGCCCTTCGAAAAGGTGGTGCTGTCGCGCCCGGCACTCGGTACTTGCGGCGTGGAGCACGACTATGCGAAGGATATCGAAGAGGTGGCTTCGCTGTTTGATGATGACGTCGAACGTGCCCGCCAGCTCGACGCAGCGCTGGTCTATGTGGCGCACGGCAACGATTTCTTCTCGTCCGGCATGTTTCAGGAAACTGGTGATGTGATGCGCAGCCGCTATCCGGGCGCAGAAATTCACATCGGCATGGTCGAGGGGCGTCCCGGCGTCGAGGAGATCGTCGCCGAGGTCGTGGGCAACGGACGCAAGGCCGTGCTACTGCGCCCGTTCATGATTACGGCGGGCGACCACGCGCACAACGACATCGCCAACGACGATCCCGGCTCGTGGAACGGTGCGTTCGAGGCTGCCGGATGCCGCGTCGAGATCCGCATGGAGGGACTCGGCTCGGATGAGCGCTTCGCCGCGATCTTCGCCAAGCGGATTCTCGAAACCGCTGACGATCACGGTATTGATCTGTTGCCGTCATGAACCATCGTTTGCAACCAATGAACCAACAGGGGTCGCTCATTAGCGTTTCACTTGGACCGGGTGATCCCGGTCTTATCACCGTCAAGGCGCTGGCGCAACTTCGCGATGCTGACCTCATCTACTATCCCGGAACGGTTAGCGCTTCGGGCGCGGTGACGAGCGTAGCGCTTGATATTCTGGAAGCGTACGATCTCGATCCGTCGAAGCTCCGGGGAATGCCAGTGCCGATGTCACGTTCGCGTGAGGTCGCTGAAGCGAGCTACGCGGCCAATTACGCTGCGATGGCGGAGGATGTCCGCGCGGGCCGCCGGGTGGCGGTGGTGAGCGTAGGCGACGGGGGCTTTTACAGTACCGCGTCGGCGATCATCGAACGGGCGCAGCAGGAGGGCTTCAACTGCTCGATGACTCCGGGAGTTCCGGCCTTTATCGCTGCCGGATCAGCTGCAGGAATGCCGCTTGCATTGCAAAACGACAGTGTGCTAGTGCTGGCGCAGATCGACGAGATTGGCCAGCTCGAACGCGCCCTCGCCGAGCACAGCACTGTGGTGGTGATGAAGCTTTCGACGGTGAAAAACGAGCTGATCGGTTTCCTCGAACGGTACGCCAAACCGTTCCTTTACGCCGAAAAGGTGGGCATGGCGGGCGAGTTCATCACAATGGAGATCGACGCCTTGCGCTCACGCACCATCCCCTACTTTTCGTTGTTGGTCTGCTCGCCGCATTGCCAGCACTCAACCCTTTCACCCTTTGCGCCATGAGCGGCACAATTACCCTCGCGGGTCTCGGCCCAGGCAGCGACTCGATGATGACTCCACAGGTGCTCGAAGCGATACGCGCCGCCGACGCCGTTGTCGGCTACACCGGCTACATCAAAAGCATTGAGCATCTGATCCCGGACGTTGTACAAACCGTGGCGACCGGCATGACCGGAGAGATGAAGCGGGCCGAACAGGCGTTTGCGCTGGCTTCCGAAGGGTGGCGAGTTGTCGTGGTCAGCTCGGGTGACGCAGGCATCTACGGCATGGCGCCGCTCATCCTCGAACTGCACGCGCGCGGTCGCTGGCCAGACGTCACGGTCGAGGTGCTGCCGGGCATCAGCGCGTTCCAGGCCGCCGCCGCGCGGCTCGGAGCTCCAGTGAGCCACGACTTCTGCGCCATTTCGCTCTCCGACTTGATGACGCCGTGGGAGGTGATCGAACAGCGGATCGAGGCAGCGGCATCGGCGGACTTCGTGACGGCGGTTTACAACCCGCGCAGCCGCGACCGCTACTGGCAAATTCACCGCTTCAAGGAGCTGTTCCTGCGCCACCGCTCCCCCTCGACGCCGGTAGGCATCGTCCGCAACGTGACGCGCGAGGACGAATCGGTCGTGCTGACGACGCTCGGCGAGTTCGAACCCGACTCGCTCGACATGTTCACTGTGATGCTGGTGGGCAACTCGACTACCTTCTTTTCGGATGAACGGATGATTACGCCGAGGGGCTACTTCAGCCGAGAAAAGGATGACACGACGCCGATCGGCCAATCGATCATGAGCGGCAGTTTCCGCACCATCGCCGGACTGATGAAGCCGGACGAGCGCCCGACAGACGAGCGCTGGGCGGTCATGCACACGATTCACACCACCGCCGATTTCGAGATGCAGGATCTTTTTTACGCCACGCCCGGCGCGATCCAGCGGTGGCACGACCGCCTGAGAGCCGGTGGCGCGACGATCATCACTGACGTAACGATGGTGCAGTCAGGCTTGCGCAAGACGGCGCTGGAGCGGTATGGGGTGACGGTGCGCTGCTACCTGCACGACGAGCGCGTTGCGGAGCTGGCCAACAGCGCTGGCATCACGCGCAGCCAGGCGGGGATGCGGCTTGCCGCTGCGGAGCATCCCGACGCCCTTTTCGTCATCGGTAACGCTCCGACCGCATTGCTGGAGCTGGCCTCGCTGTTGCATCACGGAGGCTTTGCCCCGATGGGCGTGATTGGCGCGCCGGTCGGGTTCGTGAACGTGGTCGACTCGAAGCATCGGCTCAAGGCGGCGGCGGGCGCGACGCCGATTGCCGTCATCGAGGGACGCAAGGGGGGCAGCGCGATTGCGGCCACTATCGTCAACGCCGCCTTCAGCCTCGACGAGGCGGAGGCGATGAATCCGGGCTGCTATGTCTGAGCAGTTCACGCTCATCGGCCTCAGCGACAGCGCGGAGCCGCATCTCGATCCCGCCGCTATCGAGGCGATTGGCGCGGCTCGCATCTTCGCGGGTGGAGAGCGGCATCGCGAGATCGTGAGCGGGCTCCTTCCGGCGGTACATCGCTGGATCACCATTGCACCGCCGATTGACAGGGTGCTGTCGCAACTTGCCGAAGCGAACGAGCCGGTGGTGGTCTTCGCTTCAGGCGACCCCTTTTTTTACGGCTTCGGCGCGACCTTGCAGCATCGCTTTCCCTGCGCATCGATGCAAAGCTTTCCGGCGTTTCACTCGCTCCAGATGCTCGCGCAGCGCTGCCTGATTCCATACCAGTCAATGCGCCACGCCTCGCTCACTGGACGAAGCTGGCAGGAGCTGGATCAAGCTCTGATCGCCGGCGAGCGGCTTATCGGTGTTCTGACCGACACCCGCAAAACCCCGCCGGAGGTAGCGCGTCGAATGCTCGATTTCGGCTATTCTGGCTATGACATGGTGGTCGGTGAATCACTCGGCGGCAAGAGCGAGCGAGTAACGCACTGCACGCTTGACGAGGCCGCAGGGATGCAATTCGGCAAGCTCAACTGCCTGCTGCTCGAAGCTTCGGAACCACCGACACGCTGGTTCGGCATTCCCGAACATCTGTTCGACGGCCTGCCAGGGCGGCCCAATATGATTACCAAAATGCCGTTTCGTCTGTCTGCTCTCGCCGCGCTGGAACTGGGCCGGGCGCGCACCTTCTGGGACGTTGGGTTCTGTACCGGTTCGGTCGCCATCGAAGCGCGACTCCGGTTTCCCGGCCTTGCGGTGACCGCCTTTGAGAAGCGTTCCGAGTGCGACGCCCTGCTGGAGAGCAACGCCCGCCGCTTCGGAGCGCCCGGCATCGTGAAGGTGATGGGTGACTTCCTCGCACAGGATCACCGCGCGCTCTGCGGCAGCGGCAGTGTCGATGCGGTGTTCATCGGCGGCCACGGCAACCGGCTCGACGAAGTGTTCGATGTTGTCGCGAACCATCTCGCTCCCGGAGGCCGGGTGGTCATGAACGCAGTGCGCGAGTCGAGCGCCGAATCCTTCGCCGCCCGCGCCGCCCGCCACGGCATGGAACTCACCGAGCCGCTCAAACTGGCCGTCGGCGAGCACAATCCCGTAGCAGTCATGAAGGCGGTAAAGCCAGGCTGAGCGCTCGACCCGATCCGTAAGATCAGACGGATAGGACTGATCTGTCTGATCAAAGCGTTGCGGGAAAATTTTCAACCAGTTGTTTCACAAAACCCATGCACAAACGCATTGCCATTATTGCCATCACTGAAACCGGAATTGCGCTCGGCCACTCCCTGAACAGCCTGCTCATGGCCGACGGTTTTGCTGGGTGTGAGCTGTTTTCGTCCCGCGCTGCCGAAGGTGTCGAACCAATCGAGAGCGTGACCTCGTTTGTTCAGCAGTCGTTCGGCAATTTCGATGCTTTTATCTTTATCGGTGCGCTCGGCATTTGCGTTCGTTCGATTGCGCCGGTGTTGCAGGGCAAGCGGCGCGACCCGGCAGTCATCAACTGCGACGAGTCGGGGCACTTCGTGCAGAGTGTCTTGTCGGGCCATGCTGGCGGGGCGAATGAGCTTGCCGGACGAGTCGCGCGACTGCTCGGTGCGCAGCCGGTGCTGAGTACGTCGAGCGATGTGCAGGGGTTGTGGCCGCTCGATATTCTGGGGCGCGACCAGGGGTGGAACATCGAGTTCGCTTCGCCGGTTGCCGGAGAGTCGATGACCACGGCGATGTCTGCTTTCGTGAATCACGAGCCGACGACCTTGTTGCTCGACGTTCGCGATGCGCTCACCGACCAGCTTGAGCGTACCGCGCCGCCGTTCGTCACAATTGCTTATCGCTATGAGGAGATCGATTTCAGCACTTGCCGATTGCTGCTCGCCGTGACGCCGCGTATCATCCAGTCGCCGGTGCAGACGATGTGCTATCGTCCGAAGGTGCTCTGTGTTGGCGTGGGTTCGGAACGGGGTATTGATCCCGGACGCTTCGTCAGCTCGATTGCAGAACAATTTGCAAGTAAGGGTTTTTCCACGCGTTCGATTCGCAGCGTTGGGTCGGTGGACTTCAAAATGGACGAACAGGCGTTAATCACCTTTGCCGAAGCGTGTGGCACCTCGCTCAAGGGCTTCTTGCCCGAGCAGCTCGAAAGCGTCAGTCCGGTGCCAAATCCGTCGGATGTCGTCTTCCGCAAAACCGGCGTGTACAGCGTTTCGGAAGCTTCGGCGGCGCTACTTTCCGGCCAGAACCGGTGGATAGTCGAAAAGCAGAAAGTCGCGCTCGACGGCGTTCCATCAGGAGAGCCGCGTTACTACACTTTCGCCATCAGCCTCTTGCGCGGAGCTGAACGGCGCGGGCGCATCGTCATTGTCGGGGCGGGGCCGGGCGATCCAGAACTGGTGACGGTCAAAGGCAAGCGCTACCTCGAACAGGCCGACCTGATCCTCTACGCAGGCAGCCTTGTGCCGGAGAAGCTGACCCACTATGCCAAACCGGGTGCACTGGTGCGGAGTTCGGCTTCGCTTTCGCTCGAAGAGCAGTTCGCCTTGATAGAGCGATTTTACCGGAAGGGTCAGTTCGTCGTTCGGCTGCACACTGGCGATCCGTCGATTTACGGAGCGATTCAGGAGCAGATGACCTTTTTTGAGGCTGGGGGCATGGAGTATGAAATCGTACCGGGCGTGTCGTCGTTCCAGGCAGCAGCAGCGGTGTTACAGTCGCAGTTCACCGTGCCGGAGAAGGTGCAGACCATCATCCTGACGCGCGGCAGCGGGCGCACGCCGGTGCCGGACAAGGAGCGGCTCTCGGAGCTGGCGCGGGCGCGGGCGACCATGTGCATCTACCTCAGCGCCGAGTGGAGCGAAAAGGTACAGTCGGAGCTACTCGAACACTATGCTCCCGACACCCCCGTGGCGGTCTGCTACCGGCTCACCTGGGACGATCAAGAGGTGTGGCGCGGGCGGCTCAGCGAGCTGTCCAAGCTGGTACGCGAGAGCGGCAAACGCCGCACGGTGCTGCTGGTAATCGGCGAGGCGATCGGCGCGCGCAGCGGACGCTCGAAGCTCTACGATCCATCGTTTACGCATGGCTTCCGCGAAGGGCACGGCGCATGAGGAGGGCGGGATGATTCTGCTCTTCGGCGGCACCACCGAGGGGCGGCGGGCGGCAGCGCTCTGCGATCGGCTCGGCCTGCCTTTTATCTACTCGACCAAAACCTGCGTCGAGCCGTTCGCAACCACCTGCGGCGAGTTCCGCGACGGAGCGCTGGACGAGGCGGCGCTGTCCAAACTCGTCGCAGCGCGCGGCGTCCGGCTCGTCATCGACGCCGCCCACCCCTTTGCCGCCCGACTGCACCAGTCGGTGTTCGAGGTTTGCCAGCGACACGCCGTTCACCTGATTCGATTCGACAGAGCGCTGGTGGATTTTCCGGATTTTGAAGGATTGCATCCCGTCTCCGATTTCACCGAAGCCATCGCGCTGCTCGAACGCCTCGCTCCGGCGAAGCTGCTCGCGCTGACCGGGGTGCAGTCCGCCGCCCCGCTACGCCCGTGGTGGAAGCGGCATGAGATGCTCCTGCGTATCCTGCCGTTAGCGGCTTCGATGAAGCTTGCCCGCCTTGAGGGCATTCCCGAAACAAAGCTGCTGCCGATGAGTCCCGACGGTTCCGACGAGGCGCTCGAAGCGCTGGTGCGGAAGCATGGCATCGATTGCCTGCTTGCGAAGGAGAGTGGCGAGTCCGGCTTTTTCTCCTCGAAGCTGCGGGTCGCCGAACGATGCGCCATTCCGCTGATTGTCATCCGCCGCCCGCCCGCTCCGGCGTTCGATACCGTCGTTTTCTCCATCGATGAGCTTGAACAATGCCTGATGGGGCACGTCGCCCTGAAGCCGCTCCGTACTGGCTATACCACCGGCGCCTGCGCTGCCGCCGCCACCAAGGCCGCCATGATCGCACTGCTCGATGGTGCTCCGCCCGACTCGGTCACAATCGCGCTACCGTCTGGCAAAATCGCCAGCTTCGGAATTGTCTCGTACTGCGTAGAGAAAGGAAAGGCCCGATGCGGCGTTCGGAAGTTCGCGGGCGACGATCCCGACGTGACGCACGGATTGCTGATTGTCAGCGAGGTCTCGCTGCTGCCGGGCGGCGAGCCGGGTGAGGTGCGCTTTCTGCAAGGCGAGGGGGTTGGCAAAGTGACGCTGCCAGGGCTGGAGATTCCGACCGGCGAACCGGCGATCAACCCCGTACCTCGCCGGATGATTCGGGAGTGTATCGCCAGAGAACTTCGGCAACGTGGTTTGTGCCGCGCCGTTGCGGTCACGATTTCAGTACCGGGAGGCGAAGTGGTCGCCCGCAAAACCATGAACGCGCGGCTCGGCATTACCCACGGCATATCGATCCTTGGCACCAGCGGCGAAGTCGTTCCCTACTCGATGGAGGCGTGGCTCGCCAGCATTCGCCAGTCCATCGCCGTCGCCGCCACGAACGGTTGCGCTACCCTCGCCCTCACCTCCGGGCTCCGAAGCGAGCGGCACCTCCGTGCGTTCTACCCCGAGCTGCCGGAGCTGGCCTGCATCCATTACGGGAACTACATCGGGCGTACCCTTAAACTTGTGCACCAGCACGGTGGATTCAGCCGCGTTATCGTCGCTGTCATGCTCGCCAAAGCCACCAAACTCGCCCAAGGCCAAGCTGATCTCTCCAGCCGTGTTGTTCAGCTCAACCGCCAGTGGCTTGCCAATCTCGCTACTGACCTCGGCTACAGCGCTGAACTCACCAGCCAGCTTGCTGATCTTCGCCTCGTCCGGAGCATGACGGAGCTTGTCCCTTTCGGAAGCGAAGAACCGCTTTATCCGGCCATTGCCAATGCCTGCCGGAAGGTCTGTGAACAATGGAGTCCCGATGTGCCACTGACCTTTGTGCTGTTCGATATGGAGGGGAGGTC
>CBEUNJ010000033.1:0-15543 GCA_965544465.1 uncultured Chlorobaculum sp. | reverse complement strand
CCTTGAAGGGCTTCCCACCACGAGGGCTTCCAAGGCGGGAAGCCGCCGAACCGGGTGTAGGGATCGTTGCGAGCCATCAGAACCTCCATACATCCGGAACAGGAATTTGGCGATGAACACGAACGCCACCGCGACGCGCACGCCGCGCCATGTCGCCCCACCATGCCAAGCTTATTGGCGGTCGAGTCGGTGCCGAATCGATATCAGCAAGGCACGTGTCACACGGGGCCCCTTGTCCCAAAAATTCGGCTCAGGAAGATTGCCAAAACAGTGTGGGCATGGGTGAGAGTACACCGGTCATTACCTCGGCAAGAGGCAAGCAACCCGGCACCTGGACGATCGGCTTGTTCTTGATGATCTTGTCAATCGGCTGTGCACCGGTCGGATTGGGATCGGCGTTCTGCACGCAGCTCAATGAAGCACATGCAGCTCAGGCGATCACCGCAGCTGTATCGGCAGCAGTCTCTTTGATGACGTTCAAGAAACAACCACTTCCGATCATGCAATACATACCGTCATCCTTTGTCGGCACGTTGCCCTCGACGGCGAGAATGTATTGTCCTTTGTAGTCCTTCATGCTCTGCTTGCAAACAGCTTCAAGCTGATGTCCTGCAGTAGCACTCAGTGTGTCATCATCATCGAGGGAGATCATGTTCATGATGACGTCGGCCAGGACGGGATAAGAAAAGCGAATAAATGGTGCGGGTACGCAGGCACAATAAAAAACCCGGGCTATTGTGTAACATAGTCCGGGTTTTTAAGACTCGCCCAAAAGCATATTGGCAAATTCGTTCAGTGCAGAATTGCACCGAAAAGCACCGAAGAGTAGTGTGCGTAGTTGGCGATTGACTGGAAGAACAGACCGAAATAAAGCGTCAGGATCATGAGCGTCACCGTCACGAACTTCGCGCCCATGCCGGTTTCAATCACACCCTCTTCAGGATTGTCGGACTCCCTGAGGTACATATTGAGCGGAATAAACAGATAGTAGAACAGTGAAATCACGCTGGTCAAAACACCGATCAAAGCCAGCCACATAAAGACACTGCCTTTGGCAAGCAGAGCTGAGAAGATCATCAGCTTGCCAACAAAACCGAACGTCGGAGGCAGACCAACCAGCGAGATCAGGAACACCGTCAACGCCGCGCCAGCCAGAGGCATACGCTTACCGAGACCTTTGTAATCGTCAAGATTTTCGCTGCCTGTACGGTTAGCGATCAAAATCACCACGTAGAATGCGCCGTAGTTCATCAAAAGGTAGGCGGCCAGATAAACCAGCACGGCCTGGGTGCCAAGCGTATCCATCGTGATAATGCCAAGCAAGAGATAACCAGCGTGGGCAATCGATGAGTACGCCAGGAGTCGCTTGACATTTTTCTGCCAGATAGCCACGACGTTACCATAAATCATCGAGGCGGCGGAGATGACCATCAGGATCATGAGCCAGTCAATGTGCAGAAAATCCTCATATCCCGGCATTCCATGAGGAATCGCCACGAAGAAAAAGCGCATGAGCATGGCAAAACCAGCAGCTTTGGAGCCAACCGACAGATATGCCGTCACCGGAGTAGGAGCGCCCTCATAGACATCGGGACTCCAGAAGTGAAACGGCACAGCGGCCATCTTGTAACCCAAGCCGGCAATGATGAGCAACGACGCCAGAATCATAACCAGCGGATCGTAGCCATGAGCGGTCAGCATCATGTTGATCCTGATGAGGTTGGTCTCGGCGGTCATGCCGTACATCAGCGAGAAACCGTACAAAAGCATACCCGAGGAGACCGCACCATAGACAAGATACTTCAGCGCAGCTTCGGAAGAGCGCTTCTCGCGCTTGTAATAACCGGAAAGCGCATAGGCCGACAAACTGACCAGCTCCATGGCGAGGAAGAGCATCAGCAACTCGTTGGAAGAGGCCATCATCATCATGCCGACAACCATGGCCACGGTCAGCGCATAGTATTCACCCATGCCAGACTCGTGCTTTTTGATCGTGTCGTCCACCATCGTGGTCAACACGGCCAGAATACCCGAGGCGATAAAGAAGTACTTGAAAAAGATTCCGAACCTGTCAAGCGTGTACAAGCCGAAGAAGAACTGACCGTCCGGCATAGCTTGCTGCTGAAAGACAAAGTACAGGCCTCCGAGCAGGCCGGCGATCGTCACCGGGCCGAGCATTCGGCTGTTCTTCCTGCCGGTGAGCAGATCAAGGGCAATCAGTACCATGAACAGGCCCGACAGGTAGATTTCTGGAAGAAAATATCCGGCCCCGTGCTTGAGAATCGAGATGATACTCTGTATTTCAGCGCCTGATGGCATTTCGAACATAGTGCTCAAACGTTTAGTCTTATTACTTGGATAACCGGATCAATGCATGGCCGTCATAGCAACCGGGCCGAGAACCTCCACAAGCTTGTTGATGCTGGTGGTCAACATACCCATCACCGGCATCGGATAGATGCCGAGTGCAATAACAATCACGGTCAGCGGAATCAACATGGTCAGCTCACGGGCATCGAGATCAATCTTGCCCTTCCAGTCGTGGAAGTGCATGTGCTCGTGACCATTGGCATCGAGCTCAAGCTCATACAGGGCGTCCGGACGGCGCTTGCCGAGGAACATCCTCTGGAGCGACCAGAGCAGGTAGGCCGCGCCAAAGAGGATACCGAGTACCGACACAATAGCGATCGGACGGGTGATAGGCTCAGTAAACGCGCCGACGAAAACGAACGCCTCGGAAATGAAGCCGGAAAGACCGGGAAGACCAAGCGCAGCAAACCAGGCAACGGATACGAAGCCAGTATATACCGGCATGTAGGTGGCCAAACCACCGAACTTCTCGATCTGACGGGAGTGAGCGCGATCGTAGATAACGCCAACCAGAAGGAAGAGCATCGCGGTGATGGTACCGTGGTTGAACATCTGGTAGAGCGCGCCGGTCATGCCCTCGCTGTTGGCCGCGGCCAGGCCGAGCAGCACGTAACCCATGTGGCTGATCGACGAGTAGGCAACCATTTTCTTCAAATCCTGCTGGGCTAAAGCGCAGAACGCGCCGTAGATAATGTTGATAGCGCCGAACACGCCAATCACATACATGCCAGCTTGGAACACTTCAGGAAACAGCGGGAAGTTGATTCTGAGCATCCCATAGGTACCGAGCTTCAGAAGGACACCGGCAAGAACAACCGAAATCGGAGTCGGCGCCTCAACGTGTGCATCCGGCAGCCAGGTATGGAACGGGAACATCGGAACCTTGATGGCAAAACCGATGAACAAAACAATAAAAGCAATATATCTCCAGGTTTCGCTGCCTGGGCCGAAAATTGCACCGGGAATATAGTTTTCCTGGCTGGCCATGGCGACAAGGCTGAAGGTGTGGTGACCAGTCAGTGGATCGATAACGCTGAAATACAAACCGATCATGACCAGCAGCATGAATATCGAACCGAATAGAGTATAGAGGAAGAACTTGATCGCAGCATATTCCCTGTTCGGGCCACCCCAGATACCGATTAAGAAGTACATCGGCAAAAGCATCAGCTCCCAGAATACGTAGAACAGGAAGAAATCAAGCGCCACGAAGCAGCCCATCGTAGCCGTTGCAAGCAGGTTGTAGAGAATAAAGTAACCCTTCACCTGCTTATGGATCGTCCAGCTCGACAGGACAACGATGATCGAAATCAGGGCGGTCAGCAGCACCATCGTAATCGAAATGCCGTCAACACCAAGAAAATACTCGATGTTCAAAGGGCCAAACGAGCCGAGGTTAAGGGTGATCCACGGAATGCGCTCGACCATCTGGAAGGAACCAACAGCGGAACCTCCGGGTGCAGCGACGATACCCGCCATTGTCGGATCATAATGACGCCAGATTAGGAATGCAAGCACGCCCTGCCCCAAGGCGGCCAAGAGCGACACAATCCTGATAATTTGCTTCTGCGAGGCGGGCACAGCCAAAATGATAAGTCCGGCAATGATCGGCAGAAATACAATTAAGCTCAGCATGTTCAGTACCTGTTATGTTCGGAGATTAATTAAATCGTTCGGTTAATGCATCAGTTGCGCAAGGAACCAGGCAAACGAGCCAAGAACCGCCACAACCATCATAACCAGATAGGTCTGCACCTTGCCCGTCTGGATTTTCCTGAAGACGGCCCCGGTGCTCTGAACGGTAAAAGCCGTAAAGTTGACCAGACCGTCCACAACATATTTATCGAAACTGCCATTGGCAAAAGCGAACTTCCTGAAGACCGCCGCCACGCCGTTGACGATACCGTCGATAATATTGGTATCGAACCAGGCAACAATCTTCGAAAGCAGCATCGAACCTTTGATGAAGGTTGCATTATAGATTTCATCCCAGTACCACTTGTTGTACGAATAGAGGTACACCGGGCGAATCGCCTGCGCAGTCTTATCGGGATCAATGATCCTGAAGACATAGAAAACCAGCGCCATGACAATACCAAGAGCCACCATGAGGGACGAAAGCCTGATGGCATTTTCGTGGTTCGCATGGGTCAGATGCGCAATCTCAGCCTGACGGGGATCGGTATAAACCGGGCCTTCGTGGGCCTCTTCGCCGTGAGCGGCTTCGGCAACAGCGCCATGCGCGGCGACGGCCTCAACGTGCTCGCTATCGGTATGAGCTTCGGCGAGAAGCACGCCAGCGTTCGTCGTATGCAACCTGGCTTCGTGAAGCATCGCTTCTCCGGAACCAACCACCGTGGCTGGAGTATGGATCAGATGCATGAACCAACCCTTGCCGCCGTCAAACGGATTGGGCGAAAAGACGAAAAAGAGCGAAAGGGTCGAAAGTACCACCAGCGGAAGTCGCATGTTCCACGGAACCTCATGAACCGGATGATGGGGGTGGTGAGCATCTTCATGAATGTGATCGACATCGCCATCGGTGTGATCGTCCATGCTGTGAGCCGCTTTCGGCTTCAGATGGGTACGGCTCTCGCCGAAGAAGACCATCCATATCTGGCGACCCATGTAGAAGGCGGTCAGAATCGCTGCGCCGAAACCGAGGATCGGAACAAGATAATAAATGCCGCCACCCTCGACCTGGGCAAAACCAAGCGAACCGGCAAGAATAGCGTCCTTAGAGAGGAAGCCGCTGCTCAGCGGAAGACCGGCAAGAGCGAGCGTCGCAATCATAAAAGTGGCAAACGTCCACGGCATCTTTTTGTACAGGCCTCCCATCCAGCGCATATCCTGCTCGTGGTGCATGGCGTGGATGATCGCGCCGGAACCGAGGAACAGGCAGGCCTTGAAGAAGGCGTGCGTCAGGAGGTGGAACAGCGCTGCGGAGTAGGAGCCAACACCGAGGCCGAGCACCATGTAGCCGAGCTGCGAAACGGTCGAGTACGCAAGCACACGCTTGATATCAAACTGGGTAATGGCGATGGTCGCAGCCATGAAAGCGGTAAATGCACCGACAAATGCAATGACATGCAAGGCATCCGGCGTCAGAATCACGAAAATGCGACCCATAAAATAGACGCCGGCAGCAACCATCGTTGCCGCATGGATAAGCGCCGACACCGGCGTCGGACCTTCCATGGCGTCCGGAAGCCAGACATGCAACGGAAACTGCGCGGATTTACCAACACAACCCATGAAAAGCAGTACGCCCACAGCGGTAAGCCAGGCCTGCGGCATGTGAAAGTCACCATTCTTGATATGCGTGAAAATCTCCTGGTTGCCGAAGGTGTGAAACTGCGAATAAAGAATAAGGATACCGAGCCACATGCCGATGTCACCAATGCGATTGGCCAGGAACGCCTTTTTCTGCGCATCAGCGGCACTATCTTTGTGGAAATAGAAACCGATCAGAAGGTATGACGACAAACCGACAAGCTCCCAGAAAATATAGATCGACAAGAGGTTATCGGAAAGAACGATACCGAACATCGAGAAGGTGAAGATACCGAGATAGGCAAAAAAGCGGCCATAGTAAGCCTCCCCTTTCATGTACCCAGTCGAATAGAGATGCACCAGAAAGCTGATGAGGTTCACCATCGCCAGCATAATCGCTGTGAGATTGTCAACAACAATGCCCATCTTGACCTGCAAATGGCCAACTCCCGGAACGTTGCCAAAGTCGAGCCAGGTAAAGTTCCAGGCAACCCTGAACGACGGATCGTAGTGCTGAACAATCACGATCCAAAAAATATAGAGGGCGATACCCAGAGAGGTGCCCAACAGACCGATACTAATGAAATCGCCATTGCGCGGCAATTTGCGGTTGAAAAAAATCAACACCACAAACGAGAGCAGCGGCAGGAGCAGAACAGCGATCGATAACTGAATTAAACTGTGCATCATGTTTCGGTTTACAGAGAATTTGCAGCTTTAAGAGTTATGGCGTGACAAGTCACTCCTTCATAGTGTCCACGCTCGACACATCGACCGTCTTGAAGGTCTTGAAAATATTGATCACGATAGCCAGTGCGATGGCAGCCTCAGCGGCAGCAAGCACGATCACGAACAAGCTGAACATCACCCCTTCCATGCCTCCGTTGTACTTCGAGAAGGTCAGGAAGTTGATATTGGCCGCATTGAGAATCAACTCGACGCCCATCAGAATGACGATGGCGTTCTTGCGGGTCATAACGGCAAACATACCGAGACTGAAAAGCAGAACCGAAACCGTCAGGAAGTGATTGACGCCAATCGAAAGAAACTGTTCCATGTATTCTTAAACTCCCCTTATTGTTCTTTGTTTTGAGCCTTGTCGTAACGAGCCAGATAAGCCGCACCAAGCAGAGCGACCAGCAGCACGATTGAAACCATTTCAAACGGAAGCATGTAGCGCGACATGGTCTCCAGGCCGATTTTCTCGACCACGCTTCCCTGAAGCTGCACCAGCCCCGGCATCCAGCCGCCTCCGGTATAGAAAGTGAACAAAAGACCGGCAACCATCAGAACCAGCAGAATGATGCCCGGCACCATATTGATGACATCCGCCTTCAGTTCGGTTGACATGATGCTGTTGGTAAACATGACGCCGAACAGCAGCAACACCAAAATACCGCCGACATAGACGACCACCTGCGTAACAGCGATGAAGTCCGCGCTGAGAAAAACGTACAGAGCGGCAACGCCGAAAAAGGTGAACAGCAGTGAAAAAGCCGAGTAGATGACGTTTTTTGAAAACACGACAAACGCCGCCGACACAACCGTCACAGCTGCGAAAATGTAGAAGATGATTGGAATGGTCAGTTCATTCATGATTGTCAGCACATTAATGGTATTCGGCGCTGTTCTCGCGCCGTTGCATTCATCGACAGTTAATCGTTCAACCAGAAAGCGCGTCGGGCACGCCCCAGCTACAGCTCGCCGCTCCTCTCAGGCTTGGGAGGGCGCCGGTTTGGGCTTCGGCTTCGGAGCAGGTTTCGCACCGGGAACGCCGCCCGCAGCTGCTTTCTCCTTGGCTGCCTTCGCCTGCTGCTCGGCAAGCTTTTTCCTTTTCGCTTCAGCCTCAATCTTCGAAAGATTGCCAAAGTGATAGAGCATGTTCTGCACATTGAACTCCGAGAAATCGGCAACCGGCGTGTGATACAGGCACTCGGTCGGGCAGACGCTCTCGCAGATACCGCAGGTCATGCACTTTGCCGTATCGATATCGAAAACAGGAACCCACATGCGCTTCTGCTGTCCGCCAGAGGTCTTACCACAGGCAGCAAGGTCGTCGCTGGTCGCCCTGATCGTATCGATAGTGATGCACTGAACCGGGCAAGCGCGTGCGCACTGCTTGCAGCCGATGCAGTCGTCGATATCGCAGTACAGGCGGTAACGACCGTGCGGCGGAGTCGGTATCGCCTCCTTCGGATACTGCAAGGTGCACAGACCGTCCACCTGGCGGAAGTAGTCGGCATCGTCAATACCCGCATCGCCCTTGCGCTTGACCGCATTGAAGAAGTGTTTGAGGGTAATGCCCATGCCGGTCGCGATGGTGCTCGCACTGGTCTTTATATTGCTGAAGTACTCACTCATAGTTGCTTGTATTCATCTTGCTTGCCTGTGTATGCTCTCTTGCTCCAGCCCGATTAATGGTGAATGACCCAAATGGCGGTCAGCACAAATGAAATCAGGGAGAACGGCGTCAACACCTTCCAGCAGAGATACATGAGCTGGTCAACCCTGAGTCGGGGAAGCGTCCAGCGAAGCCACATCTGCACGAAGATAAAGAAGAAGCCCTTCATGATGATCCAGAACGCGCCCCATACAGGCCCGCTGGTCATGGTGTTGAGTTCGAGACCCCCGATGTTCGGAAGCGGTGAAGTCCAGCCACCGAGGAAGACGATGGAGATAATCGCCGACACCATGAACATGCTGGCGTATTCAGCCAGGAAGATCACGGCGAACTTCATGCCGCTGTACTCGGTGAAGTAACCGGCAACAAGCTCGGATTCAGCTTCAGGAATATCGAACGGCGCACGATTGGTCTCGGCAAGCGAGGAGATAAAGTAGATCAGGAACGGAAGCCAGGCGATCGGATTGGTGAACAGGAACCAATTCATGAAGCCACCAGGGCCGGACTGCATCAGGGTGATCTGCTGCATGCTCAGCGTGCCAGCCAGCATCGCCCCGCACAACAGCGCGATTGAGGCGGGAATTTCATAGCTGACGATCTGCGCGACACTGCGAACCGCGCCGTAAAGCGCCCATTTGTTGTTGGAACCCCAACCTGCAGCCAAAATACCAACCACCTCAAGAGCGACAATACCAACAGCGTAGAACAGTCCCACATTCAGATCGGCACCGATGAAGGCAGGGCCAAACGGCAGAACGGCGAAAGCAAGGAAGGAACCGACGAACAGAATGCCGGGGCCGATCACGAAAAGGAACTTGTCAGCCGCCTTTGGCACGATATCCTCTTTCTGCAAAAGCTTCAGAATGTCAGCCAGCGTCTGCAACAGACCCCAGAAACCGACCTCCATTGGGCCAAGCCTGTCCTGCATGAACGCCGAAATCTTGCGTTCTCCATACACGCCATAGGTCAGCGCATAGAGTGCAATGAACACGAGCGGAATAGCCGCAATGATGACCAGACCGAGCGGAAACCAGCCGATAGACAATCCTGACAGGGCGTCAGACCAGGTATTCAGAGATAGTGATGAACTCATATCAATAGGCGAGCCTGCTTGAAATAAACGATTGTTTTGTTAAAACTCTCAACGATCAACTTCTCCCAGCACAATATCGATACTGCCGATGATGGCCACCAGGTCGGGAAGCAACTGCCCCTTCGAAAGATCCTTCATCGCCGCCAAGTTGACAAAGCACGACGAACGGGCCTTGCAGCGAACAGGCTTGGTCGATTTGCCGTCGCTGACGATGTAGTAACCAAGCTCGCCTCGCGGATTCTCGGCGCGGCCATAGACTTCACCCGCTTTCGGCCTGATTTTTTTCGGGATAAGTGCTCGCGAGTTGAACCCCGGCTCTTCGGGCATCTTGTCGAGGCACTGCTCGATAATCTTGAGACTCTCCTCCATTTCGAGAGCACGAACCAGGTGACGCGACAGGCAGTCGCCGACAACGGAGAACTTGCCGTCCGGCACGCAAACGTCGAAATCAAGCTCCGGATAGACCGAATAGGGATCGTTGCGGCGCAAATCCCACTTGACGCCCGAACCACGAAGCATCGGGCCGCTCCATGCGTAGTTGATCGCCACGTCATCCGGCATGAGGCCGACATTGTAGGTGCGCTTGACAAAGATTTCGTTCTCGGTCAACAGCCTGTACAGTTCAGTCGCTTTCGGACGGAAATAGGTCACGAACTCGGCGACACGCTTTTTGAAATCGGCGGGAATATCGTAAGAGAGACCACCGATCCAGATATAGTTATAGAGCATTCGCGCACCGGAAATCCATTCGAGCAGGTTCATGATGTGCTCGCGATCGCGGAAGCAGAAAAGAAACGGGGTAAACGCGCCAAGGTCAATGGCGTAGGTGCCAATCGCAACAAGGTGAGAGGCGATGCGGTTCAACTCGGAGGCGATGACACGGATGAATTCGATTCGGCGGGGAATTTCGATGTCGAGCAGCTTCTCGACGGTAATGCAGTAGGCCATCTCGCTGTTCATGGCGGCTAAATAGTCCAGCCTGTCGGTGTAGGGCACAATGGCAGGATAGTCAACATTCTCGCAGTGCTTCTCGAAACAGCGGTGGAGATAGCCAAGATATGGCTCGGCTTCAATAATCACCTCACCGTCAGTGATGCATTCGAGACGGAGCACGCCGTGAGTCGAAGGGTGCTGCGGCCCCATACTGAGCACCATATGCTCAGTATCGAGATCCTTTTCGATAATGATGCGCTTGTCGTCCTGCCGGGTGACCCTTATAGAGTTCGATTCAACTTTCCCTAATTCCTGCATGCTCGGAATGCTTATTTACGTGTTATGCTCTCGTCTGTTAGCGTCGTGTATGGCGTCAGTACGGAACCTTGATACCGTGGTAGGTTTCCTGAACCTTGTAATCCTTGCGAAGCGGATAACCGGTCCAGTCTTCAGGACAGAGAATCCGTCGCAGATCGGGATGATCTTCAAAGACCATGCCGTACATATCGTACGCTTCGCGCTCGTGCCAGTTGGCCGTGTACCATACACACGAAACCGACGGAATGGATCCGCCGTCGCGCTGGCACTTGACCTTGACGGCGAGCTTGTGCGTGTACTTGCCGATGCACTCGAGATTACAGACAATGCCAAGTTTTTCCTCTTCGGGGTAGTCCATGCCCGAAAGGCAGGCCATGTAGTTGAACTGAAGCAGCGAGTTGTCGCGCATGTAGAGCGCGATATCGACCCACTGACTCAAATCGAGCACTTCAAAGAAAGGCATGGTCGGATTGGCATCGAACTCCGATACCGCATCACCGAACCGCTCCTTAATAATATCATAGGCGGCCTTGCTTTCCAGAACCGCTGGCGACATTTGGTTTGCTGCTTCTTCCATTGCCTTATCTGTCAATAATAATAATGATTACGCTATAGCCGCCTTACGGGTCTGATCAAGCACCTGCTGAGCATCGACCGACGTGTCGGCCAGTCTCTTCAGAGCCTCTTCGCGGGAAACACCAAGCCCCTCCATGCGAATCAGCTCCTGGATCTTCATCAGACCACCGATCAGTGCCTCAGGACGCGGTGGGCAACCCGGCACATAGACATCAACCGGAATCACCCGATCAACACCTTTGAGTACATGGTAGCCGTGATCCCAGTACGGGCCACCGCAGTTCGAACAGCTTCCCATTGAAAGCACGTAACGAGGTTCGGGCATCTGCTCGTAAAGCGTCACAACCCTCTCAGCCATCTTCATGGTGACCGTGCCAGCCACAATCATAAGGTCAGACTGACGAGGCGACGAACGCGGGAAAATCCCGAAGCGCTCGAGATCGTAATTCGAAGCATTGGTTGCCATCATCTCGATAGCGCAGCATGCAAGACCGAAGCCCATTGGCCAGAGCGAAGAGAGGCGAGCCCAGTTCATCACATTATCAACCGATGTCACCAGAATATTCCGATCCGACACCTTTGCATCAAGCAAACCCATAGCGTATAATCGATGATGATTGAAAGATTATCCGTTCGAACGGCCAGAGGAGTGCCGTTTTGGCAGCTCCGGCATTTTCGGGATATTCGGAGTTGGACGCACCCAGTCCAGATCACCCTTCACCCATGCATAAACAAGGCCAAGCACAAGAATACCTGCGAAAATCAGCACCTCGACAAGCGCGAACATACCGAGCTGCTTAAAGACGGTTGCCCAAGGGTACAAAAAGACAACTTCGACATCGAAAATGATAAAGATAAGGGCGACGACATAAAAGCGAATATTGAACTTGACCCATGCACTGCCAACAGCAGGCTCACCGCACTCGTAGGTTGAAATCTTCTCCTCGTTAGGCCTGCTCGGGCGAAGCATTCTGGCCGTAAGATAACCGCCCATCACGAAGACGATACCGAGCATGAGAAACACGAATACGGTACCGAAATTGCTTAACGTCTGATCCATGTTCAGCTTTTTAACATTAAAAGTAAAAGGGAGTATCAGGCTCCCTTTTCTGTGCGGGGCTTGTAAAAGCCTCTGAATCAAGTGCTGCAAATATAAGAATAAAAACCGTTCAATCCGAGAGAAAAAGCTATTTTTTTGCATACAAAACAGCACCCACGAACAACGACTTGGCCAAATTATTGAAGATTCTAAAATAGAAGGACGTTACTATTTTCAACAATCGCCATCATTCACCAAAATCCCTTAATCCGATAAAGCGAAAAAACCGTACAATACCGACCATTACCAAGGCGGTCGCCAAGGCGATAACCAGCACGACCAGCTGCCAGACAGACACCATCCGCTCAAGCAGCGGTCCAAGCACAGCAGCAAGCGCCATCCAAACAATGGGCGTCCACGCTACGGCAAAGACCAGCGGCAATTTGTGTTTCATAAATCGCCTCTTCTTCTCTTCGTCCGGAAAAATCTTCATCGTTTCTAATCGTTTTTCTTGGTTCTTTCGCAGGGTAAAAGACGAGCTTCAGGGCAGCAACTCGGCAATCTGGGCGGCCACGTCGGGCTCCATCTCCCGGAGCAGCTCGTACTCGCTTCGCAGCCCCTTCATATCGCCTCGCGACAGATAATACATCGCCAACTTGCAGTGTGCTTCAGTATGTTGCGGCTCAAGCCCCAAGGCCTTGTCGAGCGCCTCGAACGCCTTGTCGTTCTCGCCGAGATCCATATAGACGTCGGCAAGCACGCACCAGGCATCAACAAAGGCGGGATCGAGCTGAAGGGCTTTCTGGAGGACTTTGATCGCCGCCGCCTCTTTAGACATCAAGAGCAGCACATAGCCAAGATGGCGGTAGGCTTGCAGAAATCCGGGATCGAGCGCAACGGTAAACGCCAGATCGGTACCCGCCTGCCGGTACTGGCCGGTCGAGAGCAGCGCCACGGCGCGAGCGTAACGAATGCGGCTGTCACGCGACGCCGCTCCAGCCAGAGGATTGAGCAGCGCAATAGCCTGCTGGTACTCCCCCGCCTCAATATGGGCAAGCGCCTCGCGGTACTGCTCTTCGCCAGCGACGTCGCGTTCGGGAGTCGCGGAGACGACAGGTTCCTGATTGTTCATGGTAGCAATTTCTTGGTTTCATCCGCACCAAACGCACGGCGCTGAAGTTCGAGTACGTCAAGCTCGCGAGCGATTCTCGACGCGAGCCACCCGGCAAATGCGGGCGAGTCATTGATGCACGGAATATAGCGCTTCCGGGCAACGCTTGACTGGTCAAGCAGTTTTTTAGACTCGTAGTCGGTCTCGCTGTTGTCGGCGAAGTAGCCGAACGGAAACATCGCGATGGTTTCGCATCCATCCTCTTCGAACTCGCCGATAGCCCGCTCCACGGTTTCGGGCGTCCACTCGCCGCCACGACTGTGGTTCAGACAGCCGATCTTGATGTCGTCGAACGGATTGCGCGGATCGGCCATGATTTTTTCGCGCATGACCCGGTAGAACTCGAAGGTCTCCTCCAGTCCGGTAAAGACCGACGGGCGGCGCCCCTTGCGGTTGCGGACAATCGTACCGTGAATAACCAGCACCAGCCCCTGTTTCCCACGTTTTTTAGCTGAACCGAACGACTCGAACAGATGATCGAGATAAATCCGGTGCAGCCCCTCGTCCTTCCAGAGCCCGCGAACAACACGAAGCGACGCCAGATACCCCTCGCCCAAGAGATCGTGAGCCATATGGCAGGCCGGGCCACACGAAAAAGCGGACTCGACCGGAATCATCGGCACGACAAGAATCGCATCGGAACGGCTTCGCGCCTTTTCGATCACCTCCTCCAGAAACGGCGGCACAAAATAGTAGGCATCGGCAAGTTCGAGCTCGACCTCCTTGCCCGCAAGCTCCGGATGACGGAGGAATTCCTGAGCGACGCCTCGGGTCTGGCTCCGGTTGATTTTAACCAGCCGCGAACGGTAACGATGCAGCTTCCAGTCGAGATAGTGCTTCGCCGAACGGTAATCGGCCAGCATGTAAATCAGCAGCTTCGGCAACTGCACGATCTGCCGGGTCACCACCTCAACAATCTTGCGCGAGCTCGGCCAGAGCGACCGGACCGAAAGCTTTTCAACCTCTCCATACGTCACCAGCACCACCGTATAGCGCCGTTTTCTCACAGGGTAAGCCACCATTTGAATTCAAGGTACATCATCAAAAACCCGATGAAACCGCCAACAAGCGTCTGCATGAAATTGTGCGCCTTGAGGTGCATTCTCGACCACATCAACAGCGGCATGAACGCAAGAAGCCAGAGGAACTGCGGCCCGAAAAACAGCACGAGAAGCGCAATCGACGACGTGAGAGAAAACAGGTGAATGCTGACTTTCCACTGAAGCGTAACCAGCAGAATGACCACCGTATTGACTGCGTTGAAAAACAGAATCCCCGAAAGAAAAGGAGGTGAATCCAGTTGCAGCATCAGCTCGTAGCCGATCAGGTTCAGCCCGACCAGCACGAACAGCGGCAGAAAGCGCTGCTCCCTGAAACTGATATTGTAATCCGACACCTTGCCGATCTTCTTCAAGCCGTAAATCAGAAACATCGGAGCGATAGTGGCCGCCAGAAACAGCACGGCAAGCCATGCAACATGACGGGGCTCATCACGATAGCCGATCAGCACGATAAAAAGATAGGCAGTCGGCGCAACAACGACAGGGCTGATAACCCAGGAGACCAGAGAAGCGAACCGGCGTCTATCGAACTGCATTGGGTAATCAGAAAGTGTAATAAAGTACTGTTTCTTCATTGACGCACTTCAGGCGCTCCGGAAGATAATGCTTTCCACGATAAACCGAAACCGAAGCCGCCTCCGCCTCCCGACCGCCCCAAACTGCCAGGATTGACGTGAATTTCCGTCGGCATCTCCATCTCGAAATCCGGATCGATGTTGAACAACAAGGCTTCTCTAAAAAGTATCATGAACGTCCTGAATGCAAGACGGATGAAATACGGGAAACTGTTCACCCAGATACAATCCGATGACGATTCCGATCATCAGGACTCCTGTCTGAAAGCGGATTCCAATCAGGATCAGAAAAATTTGACAAGATTGTTGTATTATTTTTTAAAGATAACTTATATTAAGCGCTCTTCAACGCGAGAGTGGTGAAATTGGTATACACGCTAGTCTTAGGAACTAGTGCCGTGAGGCGTAAGGGTTCGAGTCCCTTCTCTCGCACCGTTTGTTCTTATAACATCTTTGAAAAACTATCGTGAGCGATTTGAGTGCAAGGCAACTGGAACGTACTCGTAGTACGTGAGGATTCCGAACACCATACAACGCAGCAATCAGATCACGCAATAAGTTTTTAGAGATGCCCTCATGCCAAAGTGGCGGAATTGGTAGACGCGCTGGACTCAAAATCCAGTGGGCGCAAGCTCGTGTGGGTTCGAGTCCCACCTTTGGTACGCAGTGATTGTTCAAGCCCCCTCTAAATGATGAGATGATCCCGGCAACCCGTAAGACCGGATCACAAGAG
>CBEUNJ010000032.1:0-16248 GCA_965544465.1 uncultured Chlorobaculum sp. | reverse complement strand
ATGACGGGGAATTCAGGAATGTTTTTTGCGTCTCAGGCTCTGCGCATTCGAATTGTTCATCGCGCGTTTTGGAACAGTTCTGAAAAATCTGTCTCGAACTGCTGCTCAAAAAACGTGAACAATGTCATCTTTTATACATTGACAGAATAATGTGCTTGCAACGCTCTTGTGAGCTTCACCTTTCGGCCCATGAGCAGTTATCCAGAACCTTCCTCTGAAAAATTCAGGGCGTATCGCCAAAAGCTTTTCGAGCAGCTCGAAACCTCCACGAAAGGTGAACGCAACTGGGCGCTGTACGAGCTTGATCTCATGCGGAACAGCCACTTCGTCGAAGTTGGCGGACTATTGCACCACTATCACGATTCAGGCCCGGAGCATCCGCGGGGTACCGTGCTGCTCATCCACGGCTGGGATTGCTGGTGGATGTGGTGGCATCACATCATCCGTGCGCTCAATGCCGAGGGATACCGGACCATCGCCTACGATATGAAAGGGCACGGCTGGTCGGAAAACGATCCGGCAAACCGTTACCAGATCGATGATTTCGCGCGCGATCTTGATGAACTGGTCAACACGGTCGGCTTGAAGGAGTTTTACGTCGCGGCTTTTTCATTTGGCCCTTTTGTGGCGATCGACTACGTCCATCGCTATCTGAACAGCGTTCGGTCGATGACCTTTTTCAACTTCGGTTATCTGCCGAACAACGAATTTATCTCGAAAGCCGCGCCTGCAATGCTCAACTTCATTTTCAACAAGATGATGCGGAAGCTCAGCTGGTGGCTTCCTGCCTATATGTTTGCCCGGCTCGCGCTCTCAAGGAATTCGATCATGATGCACGACATCAATGTCGGCTTTGAAAGCCTTGGCCTGTGCGCTTCGGAAGCTATCGAGCAGACCACGCAGCAAATCACGGCGCTTGAAACGACCGACATGCTACCGGAAAAGGTGCGTGCGCTCAAAGTGCCGGTGCTGTTTGTGGCGGGGGAGGGGGATAGCATCATGACTCCGGAAAACGCCCGGAAGTTGCAGGAAATGGCCGAGCGGGGAGAGTATCTCTGCGTGCCCGATTGTGGCCACCTCATTACGCTTGAATTGCCGGAGACGGCTTCGGAGATCATTCTCGGTTACATCCTTCAGCAGCAATAAGTATCCGGTCGGCCTCGCGCACGGCCCGAATGAAGTCGGCGATTTTTTTATGATCTTTGATGCCGGGTGACGACTCCACGCCACTCGCCGTATCAACGCCCCATGGCCTTACGAGGTACACCGCATTGGCGACGTTTTCTGGATTCAAGCCGCCTGCAAGCAGCGCCCAGCCGAGCTGGCGTGTTTGTTCAAAGAGCATCGAAGCGGTTGATGATTCGATGGTTTTTCCGGTTCCGCCAGCCATTTCAGGGCTGAATGCATCGAACAGAAACCCTCGGCAGCCAGTCTGTTCCGCGTAACGTTCCACCTCCTCGACGCTGAACTCCGGACCGGGCCGGAAGACGCGGATTACCTTCGAGCTCGTAATGTTCAGCGTCTGTTCAGCGCCGTACTCATCCGAATGGAGCTGTGCGACCGGCAGACCGCAGTAGCGGCAAAGCTCCGTGATCTCTTCGGGCGAGTGCTCGACGAAGACGCCGACCGGCGTGACCAGCGGCGGCAGTCCGGCGATGATGTCGCGTGCTGCGTCGGGGCTGACTTGCCGGGGGCTTTTGCTGCTGAAGTTGAAGCCGATCGCGTCGGCTCCTGCAAGCGCGGCGGCGAGGGCGTCTTCGGCACGGGTGATACCGCAAATCTTGATTTTGGTCATGAACTGTTTGGTAGGGTTCGGCGATGCAGATCGAATTCAAAGGTAAAAAAAGCGCTGCAAAAACCTTTCGCTTCGGTTTAGCAATGTTCGGGCACAAAAGGAGCTGTGGTTTCATGCTCCTTCGAGTTGTGTTTTCGCCGATTTATCCTTATAATTAAAGCCGTTTATGACGGAGCCTTCCGTCTGCGATGGGGCGTCGCCAAGTGGTAAGGCATCGGCCTTTGGAGCCGACATTCGCAGGTTCGAATCCTGCCGCCCCAGCAAAACCATGCGCCGCCGGATCATGCCCCACACGGCAACGGAACATCCGGCTCGATGACTGGATTCCGATAGCTCACCATGCAACATTTGCTTCGTTTCCAATGCAATCCGCTGACAACAGCGCACGTACCATCGGAACCGTCATCTCCTTCTCTTGCCTGTACAGATTTCTCACACACAGTGATTCCTGATTCATGAAAGCACTCGATCCGAACCCCATTGCCGCCGCATTTCGTGACGCCGTCCGCCGGGAGATCAGCGATGAAAAGCTGAACATCAACATTGTCGGCATTCTTGCCTCGAATGATCCTGCTTCGGTGACGTACGCCGATTATACGCGGGCTGGATGTGAAGATGTCGGCATCCGGTTCGATCTCCGGAAAACCGATCCCGAGTCGGTCAGGTGGATGCTGGATGAGGTCAACGATGATCTGTCGGTTCACGGTATTTTTGTCTATTACCCGATCTGGGGGGACAGCCGTGATACCGAACTGCGCAACACCATTGCGCCCCACAAGGATGTTGAAGGGCTCTGTCCGCACTGGATCGAGAAACTCTACGCCAACGAGCGCTTCGACGACGAACAGCAGCAGTTCAAGGCGATTCTGCCCTGCACGCCGCTGGCCGTCATCAAGTTGCTCGAAGCGACCGATTCCTACATTCCCTACGGCTTGCCATTCGCTGGCCAGCAGATCACCATTTTCAACCGCTCCGAGGTGGTCGGCAAACCGCTGGCCTACATGCTCTCCAACGACGGCGCGCGCGTCTATTCGTTCGACATTGATGGCGGTTTCGTCGTTGATGTCAACGGCTCCGGCCATGAGAAGATGCCTGTCACTCGCGAGGAGGCGTTACGGCAGTCGGACATTGTGATTACCGGCGTGCCTTCAAAAACGTTTGATAAGATCAAAGCCGATGAGCTGAAGCCGGGTGCGGTCTGCCTGAACTTCTCCTCTATCCAGAACTTCGAGCCGGAGGCTAAGGAGTTGGCTGCGCTCTACATTCCGAGGGTCGGCCCCATGACGGTGGCCATGTGCATGCGCAACGCCCTGCAACTCTATCGCAACTACCATCATGAAGCCTGACGGTATGCTTGAATCGGCCACCGTTTCCGCCTACCTCAATCGGCTCGCCAGCGGCGATCCCACGCCGGGCGGTGGGGCGGCGGCGGCAGTGACGGCGGCCCAGGGTGCGGCGCTGCTTTCGATGGTCTGTAACCTGACTGCTGGCAAGAAGAAATTCGCCGATGTCGAGGATGAAATCCGCTCGATTCTTGAACAGTGCGAAGCTGCGCGCTGCCAGATGCTCGTGCTCGGCGACCGTGACATGGAGGTGTTCGGCACGATCATGGAGGTGTACCGGATGCCCAAAGCCACGCCAGAAGAGTCCGCTGCCCGTCGCGTGGCTATCCAGTCCGCGCTGAAGGCAAGTTCCGAAGTGCCGTTTGAACTCTTCAACCGTTGCATCACCATGTTGCCGATGGCTGACAGGCTGGAACAGATCGGCAATCCCAACGTGCTGAGCGACGTTTTTGTGGGTCGTTACCTGCTTGCCGCCGGTCTGCTGAGCGCCAAAGCCAACGTCGAGGTGAACCTCGACGGAATCGACGATGCCGAATTCTGCGAAGCGAAGCGCAAGGTCATGCGCGAAGCGCTCAATGGCCTCGGCGAACGCTGCCGGGGACTGGTGGGGGGTTGATCAGTCGGATATGACCGATCTGTTTGATCTTAAAAACAACAAAAAAGCCGCCCTGTTCAAGGCGGCTTTTTTTGTGCGTTGATCCGGCGGAGAACCGAAATCAGTAGCGGTAGTGGTCGGGCTTGTAGGGGCCATCGACCGGAATACCGAGGTACTCGGCCTGTTCCTGCGACAGGGTGGTGAGCTTGACGCCGATCTGGCTGAGGTGCAGGCGGGCGACCTCTTCGTCGAGCCGCTTGGGCAGACGATACACGTCCACATCGTAGTTGTTCTGCCACAGCTCGATTTGGGCGAGGGTCTGGTTGGTGAACGAGTTGCTCATCACGAACGACGGGTGGCCGGTGGCGCAGCCGAGGTTCACCAGGCGGCCTTCGGCGAGCAGGTAGATGCAGCGGCCATCTTCGAAGACGTACTTGTCAACCTGCGGCTTGATGTTGATTCTGGTGGCACCTTTGAAGTTGTTGAGCGCATCAACCTGGATTTCGTTGTCGAAGTGGCCGATGTTGCAGACGATCGCTTCGTCCTTCATCTTCTTCATGTGCTCGAGGGTGATGACATCCTTGTTGCCGGTGGTGGTGACGTAGATGTTGCCCTCTTCGAGCGCCTGTTCGATTGTGGTGACCTGGAACCCCTCCATTGCAGCTTGCAAGGCGCAGATTGGGTCGATTTCGGTGACGATCACGCGTGCGCCGTAGGAACGCATCGAGTGGGCGCATCCTTTGCCGACATCGCCGTAACCGAGCACGACGACCACTTTGCCGGCGATCATCACGTCGGTGGCGCGTTTGATGCCGTCGGCCAGCGACTCGCGGCAGCCGTAGAGGTTGTCGAATTTCGACTTGGTGACCGAGTCGTTGACGTTGATGGCCGGGAAGAGCAGTTCGCCCTTTTCCATCATTTGGTACAGACGGTGCACGCCGGTGGTGGTCTCCTCGGAGACGCCCTTCATTTCGGCGGCAACCTTGTGCCAGCGCTGCTTGTCCTCCGCAAACACCTTTTTGAGCTGGCCGTAGAGCGCCTTGACCTCGGCGACTTTCTGCTCCTGGTCAAGCATCGAAGGATCGTTTTCGATCTTGTAGCCGAGCTGAATCATCAGGGTGGCGTCGCCGCCGTCATCGACGATGAGGTTCGGACCTTTGCCGCCTTCGAATGTGAGGGCTTGGCGGGTGCACCACCAGTACTCGTCGAGGGTTTCGCCCTTCCAGGCGAATACCGGCACACCGGCGGCGGCGATGGCGGCGGCGGCGTGATCCTGCGTCGAGAAAATGTTGCAGCTCGCCCAGCGCACGTCGGCACCGAGTTCGACGAGCGTCTCGATCAGGACGGCGGTCTGGATGGTCATGTGCAGGGAGCCCGAGATGCGAGCGCCCGCGAGCGGTTTTTTGCCTTCATATTTCTTGCGCGTAGCCATCAGGCCCGGCATCTCTTTTTCAGCGATTTCGATCTCTTTGCGGCCCCATTCGGCAAGCGAAATATCGGCCACTTTGTAGTCGAGCACTGCTGCTTCTGTTGTCATATTCTCAGCGTGTTTTTCAGTTTTTTCGGAATAGAAGAAAGCCTCCGGGACGCACGTCCACAGAGGCTTTCAGAGGGGTTCGGGGATCAGAGGCCGAACGCTGCTTTCAGCTCGGCAATCTTCTCTGTCTTTTCCCACGGGAACTGTTCGCGACCGAAGTGGCCGTAAGCCGCCGTGTCGCGGTAGCACCAGCCGTGCGGACGGTCGAGGTTGAAGCGGCGGATGATGGCCAGCGGGCGGAGATCGAAGATCGTCTCGGCTTTCTCCTGGATCTGCGAGTCGCTCAAGCCGTGCTTGCCGGTGCCGTGGGTGTTGATGTAGATTGAGACCGGACGAGCCACACCGATGGCGTAGGAGACCTGCACGGTGCACTTGTCGGCCAGATCGGCTGCGACGATGTTCTTGGCCACGTGGCGAGCGGCGTACGCTGCGCTGCGGTCAACCTTCGACGGGTCTTTGCCGCTGAATGCGCCGCCGCCGTGCGGAGCTGCGCCGCCGTAGGTGTCAACGATGATCTTGCGGCCGGTCAGACCGGTGTCGCCGTGAGGACCACCGATTTCAAAGCGGCCGGTCGGGTTGATGTGGAACTTGGTGTTTTCGTCCATCAGCTCGGCGGGGATTACCTTGCGGATGACGTTCTCGATGATGTCGTTCTTGATGACCTCCTGGAACTCGGCTTCGCTCATGCCTGCCGGTTCGGGATCGTGCTGGGTGGAGACGACCACGGCATCCACGCGGAGCACCTTGTCGTTTTCGTCATATTCGAGGGTCACCTGGCTCTTGGAGTCGGGACGGAGATAGGTCATGATTTTGCCCTCTTTGCGGATGTCGGCAAGAACCTTGACAAGCTGTTGGGCGAACTGGATCGCGGCAGGCATCAGCTCGGGGGTTTCGGTGCAGGCGTAACCGAACATCATGCCCTGATCGCCAGCGCCAACGCGGTCGAACTCGTCAGCGATCTCTTCTTCTTTGCGGTCAACGCCGCGGTTGATGTCGGGCGACTGCGAGTGCAGGGCGGAGAGTACGCCGCAGGAGTTGGCTTCAAACATGTATTCACCTTTGGTGTAGCCAATATCGGTGATGACCTGGCGAGCAACAGTCTGGACATCGACAATACCCTTGGTGGTGACTTCGCCGCCGACGATCACCTGACCGGTGGTGACGAAGGTTTCGCAAGCGACGCGAGAGTTGGGGTCCTGTTTGATGAACTCATCCAGCATGGCATCGGAGATCTGGTCGGCTACCTTGTCTGGATGACCTTCTGAAACTGATTCCGAGGTAAAGAAATACCTTGAATGTGACATAGTTTCCCTTTCGGTTATGGTTGAGAGAACGACAAGAACAGCAGGTGTCTTGCGGAACCGCCAAAAAGGATTGCTCGTGAGGGGGAATGTCAGGGACAGACAGACTGGACACGGGACGCCTTCCGGCAAGCTCCGAGGACGAATCCTGCACAAGAGCTTTTGGCACCGTGTCCATAGGTAATGGGGATGCCGAAAAAATCAACCACAAAATGTACGCAATCAGTCAATGTCATGCAAATGTGAATGTGCAGGTTGCTCTAATGATTTGGAGGGGCGCGGTGTTTTGTTAGAAAATGTTAGCATGAATGTAACACTGCCCTGAAGCGTCGGTTTGACGCAATGTTCTATTTTCTCAGATATGTTTTTGCATTTCAGCCTGTTCCTCCGGGTGTCAGTTCAATAAACGCTGATCGTGCTATGAGATGTACCCGTTCGTTTGGAAAAACCGCCTCGCTGCTTGTGCTGTTTATATTGCTGTTCGGACCGTCGCCGATCTTGGCCGAGCCTTGGAAGTTCGGCGTGATGGGCGATACGCAGTGGACGACCGCCGATCCTGCCGGAGAAAATCCTTCGTCCGTGCCGGTTTCCATCATCGAGCAGGTCAATCGGCAGTTCATCAAGGCTGGCGTCCGGTTCGTGATTCAGGTCGGTGATCTGAGCGACGATGGCCGGGAGCTGTCCGAGGAGGTGCGGCTTGAGGCTGCGCGTCCGCTCATCGACGCGGGGATCGGCTTTTTCGCTTTCCGGGGCAACCACGAGGCGCAGAAGCGCAACGATAACGGTTACGGTGTGCCCGGCTTCCTCAGGCGCTATCCGCAGTGTCGCGATGGCAGGTTTGAAACGCGTGTCGGTCAGCGTTTTACGGTCGGTTCGAATTTCAGCAGTCCGGTTGAGATCAGCCGCGATCTTGACGGGCTGAGTTACTCGTTCGATTGTGGCAACGGTGAGGAGCGGGCCCGTTTTGTGATCATCGATAACTGGCCGCTGCCGGGCCGGGTTGTTCTGAATTCGACCCACTATCCTTCCGGTTACACCATCGGCGACCAGCAGCCGTGGATCAGCGCGCGGCTTGATCGAAGCACTCGCGACGCTCCGCACGCTTTCGTTTTTTCACACCAGCCGCTGATCGGCGCGAATCATCAGGATACGCTCTTCAGCGGGTATGCCGACGAGCATCTGGCGTGGCAGAACGCCTTTTTCGCGAGTCTGTACAATAATGGCGTCCGTCTCTACCTTTGCGGTCACGATCATCTGCACCAGCGCTCGATCATCAGCAGTCCCGATGGCAAATCGCAGGTGGAGCAGCTTATTGCGGCCTCGGTCAGCAGCAAGTTCTACACGCCGAAGCCGCCGGATGACGCCGGATGGCGCGGGCAGAAAATTCGTGAAATTCCGGTTTCCCGGCAGCTCGATACGGTTGGTTATTATATTGTTACCATCGACGGTCGGGCGGTCACGGTTGAGTACTACGCCGACGATCATGGCCACTGGCGTTCCGACGCCGCCTTTCCGCAAGGGGTGGGGAGACCGGACACCGGCAGAACGCCTCTCTTCCATTTCGTTTTGAAAGAGCGTTGGAGCTACACGCTCGATGACCGGACACCGGTTGCCTCTCTCTCTGTGTGTCAGCCCGAGTCGCCGAATAAACTGCTCCGCAACCGATAGCATCAGCTGGAGATGATCGATTATGCCGCTGCATAAAGCCAAAGTGCTGGTGCTCAACGCGAGCTATGAGCCTCTGAGCATCTGCGATGCGCGCAATGCCGTGCTGTTGCTGTTTGGTGGCAAGGCGATGGTGGTGGTCAGTCATCCGGAGCACCGTATCCGCACGGTCAGCGAAAGCTTTCCGCTACCGAGCATCGTGCGCCTGACGGTCTATGTGCGCGTCGAGTACCGCCACGCGGTGCTGAGCCGGAAAAACATCTTCAGGCGGGACGGCTATCGGTGCCAGTACTGCGGTCGGAGTGATCTTCAATTGACGCTCGACCACGTCATCCCGAAGTCGAGGGGCGGGGAAGACCGGTGGGATAACCTGATCACCGCATGCAAACCGTGCAACACGTTCAAGGGAAACCGCACTCCCGCCGAAGCGGGTATGACCATGCTTCAGAACCCAAGCTGCCCAAGCCACATCGCTCTGATGCGCCAGCATTTCCTCTCCATTTCCGATGAGTGGAAGCCCTATCTTTTCATGACTTGAAGGTCTCCCTACAAACGTTCAACCCATACGGATTTCCGAATAGTCGCCGATATTGAGCTCGTGTCCCATCGCCGTGACGACGGCGTTGTTGCCCACGATCGAGCGGTCGAGCATGATGTCGCTCACATGGGATTTTTGCCCGATGATCGAGTTCATGATGATGGAGTCCTTAACGACAACCTGTTCTGCTATGGTGGTGTTAGGGCCGATGATGGCGTTGGATACCGAGGCGCTTTCGGCGATGAAAACTGGCGGATTGATGATGCAGCCCGGCAGCAAGGGCATCTGGGAATTTTGCTTCAGCAGCACCTTGTTGGTTTCGAGAAGGGTTTCCGGTTTTCCGCAATCGTACCAAGCCTGCACAGGGAAAGTGGAAAATTCCTCGCCGCGCTCGATCATGTGCTGCAAGGCGTCGGTAAGCTGGAACTCGTTTTTGGTGGTGATGTTGTGCTCAATGATGTGTTCGATGCTGCTGAACAGCGAGCCGGCGTTCTGCAGGTAATAGAGGCCGACGAGGGCGAGGTTGCTGACCGGCTGTTCCGGTTTTTCGACGAGCCTGGTGATTTGCTCGCCTTCGGTGATCGCCACGCCAAAACGCCGCGGGTCTTCAACCTTCTTGACGCCAAGCGTCGAAACCTCGCTTTTCAGCACTGGCGTCAGATCGACGTCGAAAATGGTATCGCCGAGAATGATGAACAGTGGCTCGTCATCGACGCAATAGGGTTTGCACATATGGACGGCATGAGCCAGTCCGAGCTGCTTTGACTGGACGACAAAGGTCATCTTGATCGAATAGTGGGACTTGAGGTGCTGTTCGATCTTGTCGCCCAGGTGGCCGACAATGATAATGGCCTCATCGATGCCCGACTCGATAAGCTTGTCCATGATGTGATCGATGATCGGTTTTCCGGCAACATTGAGCAGTACTTTCGGTTGTGAAAAGGTGTGGGGGCGCAACCGGCTACCGATACCAGCAACAGGAATGATGGCTTTCATATCAAGGAGGAGTACGGGGTGACGAAAAAATATATGCCTTCAACATACTCTAATTTTTTGAGATTATCGAGCGTTCAGCTCTCGTAATCTCGCCTCATCGTGTGAATTCGCGCCATCGATAAGCCAAGAATATCCAGCTTCGGCAAGCTTCTCTTTGGTGCTGGAGTTGCTGCGTCTTGTTGGCTAGAAGCGACAGTGATGGTAATGCAACAACATGGTGAATTGGTCATGAAAAAAAGTCGCAATGCTTTATCTTTTACATAGTTTTATCAGCCTGAGTTCGCTGGTCGATATTCCTCCGACAGGAAGCGCCGGGTGCTTGTCCGGTTTTTTTTATTTATTAACAGCCTTTTTACAGTGTTATGGCTAACGGATCGGGAAAAATAGCAGCAGTACAGTCGGGCGTTTTGCCTATTGCCGGTGATATGGTCGTGCTGATTACCACGCGTAGTTCCGGTCGCTGGATCATTCCCAAAGGATACGTTGAAAAGGGGATGTCGCCCGCCGAGTCTGCGGCCAAGGAGGCCTGGGAGGAGGCGGGGATCGTCGGCAGGGTTGAGTCCGAGCCGATCGGCACCTACTCCTATCGCCGTTCCTCCGGCATGTTTTCGGTGAAGGTCTATCCGTTTGAGGTCGAATCGTTGCTCGACCATTGGGAGGAGATGCACGTTCGCCAGCGTCGCGTGGTTACGCCCGCTGAAGCGCTTGAGCTGATTGTTCACGAAGAGCTCAAGTCGCTCGTAACCGATTATTTCGCCGAGCGTTTCAAGTTGTGAATTCCGGATTTGGCCACGCTGCGAGTCACTGGACGACGGCCTTGCAAATTGTGAAAAATCATTTGGTTTTAATCGTTGTTGTCGTATATTACCAGCCTTCCGTTCAGACGGGGCATGGCGCAGCTGGTAGCGTGCCTGCTTTGGGAGCAGGAGGTCCCGAGTTCGAGTCTCGGTGCCCCGACCAGGGAGAGCAGTGACAGATTGAAAAGCGTGATGTGCCCGTAGCTCAACCGGATAGAGCATCAGCCTTCTAAGCTGAGGGTTACAGGTTCGAGTCCTGTCGGGCATACGAGGAAGATGTTTTTTGATATGTACATGGTGATTGTAGCTCAGCTGGTTAGAGCGCCAGGTTGTGGCCCTGGAGGTCGGGGGTTCGAGTCCCCTCATTCACCCCGAGTATGAACGGTTTGTCCGGGTAGCCGGAAAGCCATGTTTTTTTGGCCCCATCGACTAGTGGTTAGGTCACCACCCTTTCAAGGTGGCAGCACGGGTTCAAATCCCGTTGGGGTCACTAGACTTGTTCCCAAACATACATCAGGCCGAGCGGCTTGCATTGCGGAACGATCAGTGACAATTATCGTAGTTATCAAGCTCTGTGCTGTTGAAGCTTCAGGGCTTTTTTTTGTTAGGTTGGGGCATCTCTGATCATTGGCGTCAGCGATTCGATGGTTCGATCCGGCGGCACTCCGCCTGTTTAGCCCGCAGACCGTTGCCGACGATGGCTCAGGGAGTTCCGTTCAAGAACGCACTGACTGTCATACCTGCTCATGAAAATCTCCGTTAACTGGCTCAAGGAGTTCATTCCCTCTTTTTCATTCGATACTTCCGAACTTGTCGATCGCCTGACCTATCTCGGTCTTGAGGTCGAGGAGGTGTTCGAGCAGAAACTTCCCGATTCAAAAGTCATTGTCGGACGGGTGGCCGAGGTGCGTCCGCATCCCAACGCCGACCGCCTGCGCATCTGCATGGTCGATACCGGAGAAGAAGAGCTTCAGCAGATCGTCTGCGGCGCGCCCAACGTCGAAGAAGGAATGATCGTACCGGTCGCCACCATCGGCGCGGTGCTGACCTCCGGAGACGAAAGCTTCACCATCAAGCCGGCCAAGATTCGCGGTGAGCGCTCGTTTGGCATGATTTGTGCCGCCGACGAGCTGGGTTTGGCGGATGACCACGATGGCGTGATGGTGCTCGACCAGACCTGCGAGGTGGGCAAGCCGTTTGCCGACTATCTTGACTCCGACACCGTGCTCGACATCGCCGTGACGCCGAACCGCTCCGATGCGCTCTCACACCTTGGCGTGGCGCGCGAACTGGCCGATTGCCACGAGATCGTCTATCCGCAAGCGCCGCTGATCGAGTTCACCCGTGGCGGCGGACTGGTGGAGGTGCAGGACGAACAGGCCTGTCCCTACTACTCGGCGACCGTTATCCGTGGCGTGAACGTCGGCCCGTCGCCGCGCTGGCTGGCCCAGCGGCTTGAGCAGATCGGCCTGCACCCGAAAAACAACATCGTCGATATTACCAACTACATGCTCCACTCGTTCGGCCAGCCGCTGCATGCCTTCGACCTGCATCGCCTTGCCGGAAGCCGCATCGTGGTGCGAAGCGACGTCGACGGTGCATTCACGGCGCTGAACCAGGAGGAGTACCCGTTGCAGCCCGGCATGGTGGTTATCTGCGATTCGCGCGAGCCGGTCGCCATCGGCGGCGTCATGGGCGGACTCTACTCGGCCGTGACCGAAAAAACCACCGACATCCTGCTCGAAGCGGCCTACTTCGATCCCGCCTCGATCCGCAAGACCGCCAAGCAGCTCCAGCTCTCCACCGACTCCTCGTACCGCTACGAGCGTGGCATCGATCCGTGCAACGTCAAGCGCGTGGCCGAGTACGCCATCGCCATGATTCTTGAAATCGCCGGAGGCACGGTGGAAACCGCCGAAGCGTGGGGCCGTATGCCCACCTCGCCGAAGATCGTCACGCTACGTCCCAAGCGCGCCAACGCCGTGCTCGGCAGCTCGATCAGCGCTTCGGAAATGGTGCGGCAGCTCGAAAAAATCTGCATCAAGGCGGTCTCGCAGGGAGCTGTCTCGAACGACGCCGACCAGATCGCTTTCTCGGTACCGTCGCACCGCGTTGACATCGAACAGGAGATCGATCTCATCGAAGAAGTTGCGCGCTTGTATGGCTACAATAACCTCGAGCCGTCGTCGGCGATGGTCTCAAGCTACCCGGTGTCGCGCAAGGTTCCGGAGTATTTCCCCGACTACCTGCGCAACATCATGATTGGTCTGAACTTCCGTGAAGCGCTCACCAATCCGCTTATCCGCAAAGCCGAAGCGAGCCTGTTCAGCGACCGGCAGGTCAGCACGCTCAACCCGATCAGTGAGGAGCTCGAAGTACTGCGCCCGAGCCTCGCTCCTTCACTGCTCAGGATCGTCGGCCACAACATCCGTCACGGCAATCGCGACCTTCGCCTTTTTGAAGTAGCGCATGGCTTCGAAACGGTGCCCGAAGAGGAGCGTCAGGGCACCGGCCCGCTTGCTAGCTATCGAGAGCGTGAATTGCTCTCGATGATCATCACCGGTAGCCGCTCGCCGCGCAGCTGGAACCAGACCGCCGAAACGGTCGATTTTTACGACCTGAGGGGCGCGGTCGAGATGTTGCTTGAGAAGCTGAATTTACTTGATAAATCAGCACTTAATATTTATAATGGAAACACGATTGGTATTGAAATCACATCGGCGGCAAGCGGAAACGGCGGCCCGGCTCTGAAGGCTGGAACGGTTCAGCAGGTTGGTAAGGAGGTGCTCGACGCCTTTGATCTCGACCAAGATGTATTTCTCGCTGAACTCGATGTTTCCGTGCTGGAACGCTGTTTCGAGCCTGGTGTGACCTATGAACCGCCGTTGAAGTTCCCTGTCGTTGAACGAGACCTGTCATTTGCTCTTCCCCGCCATATTCCGGCACAGCGTCTGGTTGATCTGGCAACGCAGAGTGACCGGCTTGTCCGCTCGGTGCGCATCTTCGATGTGTTCGACCGTGGTGAAGCCGGAAGCGCCGAAAAGGCTGAACGCAGTGTCGCCATTTCGCTTGAGCTTGCCGACAGAACCGGAACGATGAACGAGGAGGCCATCAACGCCGTGGTTCAGAAAGTAAGTGACAATGCCAGGAGTGAACTTGGTGCGGAAATCAGGCAAGTTTGAGCCATTTCAGCCATGGATGCAACAGATGAGTATAATGGTCAGGAGCTTTTGACTGGTCTCGAACAGAACGTCGCGAGGCTTGTCGAGCAGTTGACAGAGTGCAGGAAAGAAAACGAGTTGTTGAAAGCTGAGGTTTTGAGCCTTCAGAACATATTGCGATCATTCAAGCTGCCGGGCACCGAAGGGCCGTCAGCCGAGGTGCAGCCAACGGCCTCCGATGGCCTGTCGTATGCCGGAATGCTTCAGATCAAACAGAAACTGGTTCTGGTTCTGCAGAAGATCGAAAGGGAACTGAGAGGTGAGAAAGTCGGATTTTGATGTCCATGGAAAAGATAAATGTCAATGTTTACGGCGACAACTATCCTCTGAGGGTAGAGGACAGTGAACTGACCGGCAAAGCCGCTGGTGATGTCGATGGCGTCATGAGGCGCTTCGCGTCCAAAGCGCCAGATCTGGAACCTAAAAAGCTGGCCGTTCTGGCCGCCATTCAGTTTGCTGAAAAAAAGAATGAACTTGAGGATGAGCTGTCGCAACTCAGGCAGAAAATGGCTCGTATGAATGAATTTATCGAGCAGAATTTGCATTAAAGCGTTACATTGAAAGCAGAAAGAAATATCCGCACCACGACAAGAGGTGTTTTGTAAGTAAAAGAACTAACACTTTAGAACAGGGAGCCCAAACTCTTCATTTTGATTGCAGGCCTTGGTGCCGCGAGGTGATGAGCCTCAGGCATTGGTGCTTTTCGGAGCGTCGCATTGGAAGCAAAATATCTGAAGGAGGCGCCCACCGTGATTTACGGGTTCTTGAATCTTACACATCTCTTATGGTGCGGGTTTTTTTTGTTCAATTTTAGAGTATCGGCCCTGTTTGGTCGGTTAAAAGGAGGTTTTTTTAATGGGGATCGTAATAAATCTGTTTCTCATTATTGCGGCATCCGTGATCTTTTTTGCGGTCGGTTTCTACATCGGCCGGTTCTTTCTTGAGCGTATCGGTACCACCAAGGTTCTTGAGGCCGAGGAGCGCGCCGTGCAGGTAGTTCAGGAGGCCCAGAAAGAGGCCAACGAATACAAGGACTTGAAGGTCAACGAAGTCAATCAGGAATGGAAGAAGCGTAAACGCGAGTTCGATAGCGAGGTGACGATCAAGAACAACAAGTTCGCGCAGATGCAGAAGCAGATTCGCCAGAAGGAGTCGTCGCTGAACAACCAGCAGCGCGATGTGCGCGAAACCGAAAAGAAGCTTCAGGAGCAGAAAGCCGAGCTGAAACACCTGACCGAAACCGTGCAGGGCCGTTCCGAGGAGCTGGAAAAAATCATTTTCGAACAGAACCAGCGCCTCGAAAGCATTTCGAACCTGACTGCCGAAGAGGCCCGTCAGATGCTGATTGACAACATGGTTTCGAAGGCCAGGGAAGAGGCGACCGAAACCGTTCACCAGATTCACGAAGAGGCTACGCAGAAAGCTGACCGGGATGCCGAAAAGATTCTGCTGACGGCCATCCAGCGAATCTCTTTCGAGCAGGCTACCGAGAACGCTCTTTCGGTGGTGCACATCCAGAGCGACGAGCTCAAGGGGCGCATCATCGGACGTGAAGGTCGCAACATCAAGGCGTTTGAGAACGCCACCGGGGTTGATATTATCGTGGATGACACGCCTGAGGTGGTGATCCTCTCCTGCTTCGATCCGCTGCGCCGCGAAATGGCCAAGTTGACCTTGCAAAAGCTGCTTGTCGATGGTATTATCCATCCGGTTGCTATTGAAAAGGCGTATCAGGACGCCAAGAAGGAGATCGATGATGTCATTATGTCGTCAGGCGAAGAGGTGATTGCCTCCTTGCAGATTCCGAACATGCCCGCCGAACTGGTTGCTCTGATCGGCAAGATGAAGTTTCACACGGTCTATGGCCAGAACCTGCTCCTGCATAGCCGCGAAGTCGCGATGCTGGCGGGGCTCATGGCCGCCGAGCTGAAGCTCAATGCCCGCCAGGCCAAGCGTGCAGGTCTGTTGCACGACATCGGTCTGGTGCTGCCTGAAACCGATCTGCCGCATGCACTGGCCGGTATGGGGTTCCTCAAGAAGTTCAACGAATCGCCTGTGGTGCTCAACGCCATTGGTGCCCATCACGGGGATGTCGAAAAGGTTTCGCCCATCGCCGACCTGGTCGATGCGGCCAACGTCATTTCGCTTTCGCGCCCCGGCGCGCGCGGCGCGGTGACCGCCAAAGGCAACGTCAAGCGGCTCGAAAGCCTGGAAGAGATCGCCAAAGGCTTCCCCGGCGTCATCAAGACCTACGCTTTGCAAGCGGGCCGCGAAATCAGGGTGATTGTCGAGGGCGATAACGTCAGCGACTCGCAGGCCGACGTGCTCGCACACGACATCGCCAGCAAGATCGAGTCTGAAGCGCAGTACCCCGGTCAGATCAAAGTGACCATCCTGCGCGAAAAGCGCTCCGTTGCGTTCGCGAAGTAACGAGATTAGACTGATCCATCTGATCTGATC
>CBEUNJ010000031.1:0-16772 GCA_965544465.1 uncultured Chlorobaculum sp. | reverse complement strand
TGGCTTAAGGGGTATGTTCCGTGCTGTTGCGTCAACGGCAAGCATTCCTGAATTTCCCGTCATTGCAATGAGTATCGCGGCGTGGCAATCCACCTTGCGGAATCAGCGATGACCAGGTTTCATCATTTTTTTGCATCTCTACAACGTGTCATGATCGACCCGAGCGCAAGACGGCTGAAGCGCAGAAACCGGGGCGTACTGATAGCTCGTAAGGATTTCAAGTGCCACTTAACGCAGCAATCGAGCCGTGCAGACAGCGTAACTCAAACCATTAACAGCACTACCAGCGATGAAACAGCGTTACTTCTCATTTTGTCTCGCTTTGCTGCTCGTACTTTTCAGCGTTTCGCTGGCCGCCTGTAATCAGGAGGAGAAGCCTGAACCTGCAGTTCTGTACGGGGAGGCTCATGCACTCGAAGGTCGCAAGCACTATGCTGACGCGCTTGAGAAGTATAATCAGGGGCTGGCAGCCGATACGCTGAACGGCTTCAATGCCGGAGCGCTCGAAGCGCTGTGCCGGAAGGGGCGCATCGAGTACCTGACCGGGCGCTACGACGAGGCGTTCCGCACCTGGAAGAGTATCAAGGCCCATGCCGACAAGGGCAAGTTCGGCGACTCGCTGCGCGTGGTCGCCGGTCTGGATACCGCACAGATGTACGCCGAGCTGGGCCGGTACGGCATGGCGGCTTCGCTGATGGCCTCTCTCGGTGGTGGCGACCAGTGGCGGAACTACCAGATTGCCGTGTACCGGTTCCGAGACGGCAAGGTTGGCAAGGCGGCACGGATGTATCAAAAGCTTTCGGTTTCTGGTGACCCCGCCATCACTATGGCGGCGCTTTCCGGCTTGCTCGATTGTGCCCTCATTTCGCCTGCGTCCGTCTCCGAAGCTCCTGAACGCCTTGCCGGTAAAATCGCCGCCGTGTCGGCGAGGGTGATGAAGATGGATGCACCAGCAAGGGTGAAAATTCGCTCGTTGCGTATTGCCGCCAAAAGCCTTCTGCAACTTGATTCGCAGCAGCGCAACGCCAGCTATCTGCTGTTTCGGGCGCTGGCGATTGCGCAGCGGCATGGGCTGTCGCGGCTCGTGCCGATTCTTCAGTATGAAGCTAACGCGGTCATCGTTCGCAAGCCCGATACTTATCGTAGCGTGATTGCGTATTTCGGAGCCGGAAACATGCAGTACGCCAAAGCTGCTGCTCTCTGCAAGCTTGGTGGGTGCGAGGAGCTGAGCGTGACCGAGCGCATCGGGGCGTTGCGCAGCGCGCTCACCACCTGTCAGTACTACGGTATTCCGGCCACGGCGACCGGTTATGTGCGGATGGTGCGGCAGGCTGCCCGGCAGCTCGACGATCTGCTCATCGCCAGCGGGCGTTTTGTTGAACTGTTTGATGTCAGCGGCCAGGAGGATGCGCTTGAAACCCGTTCCCGAATGCAGGCCGCGATTTCGGAATTCCGTCTGCCCGCCGGGCACGAGGCGCTGCAAAACGAAATCATCAGCCTTACCACCGGCATCTCCGGGCTGCTTCAGCGCAAGATCAACATGAGCGAGCAAGGGGAAGGGTTCCGGTACGCGGCACTGGTTGACAAGTCGATCACCGAAAAGCAGGGGCGGTTGATCGCGCTGATTGACGAGGTCTCGAAGATCGATCCCGCGCTGGCCTCAAATCTGCAAGCCGAGCCGCTTACCCTGAGCACCCTTCGCAAGCGGCTCCAGCCTGGCGAGGCGCTGGTGAGGTTTTTTGCCGGGGAAGAGCAAACGACGGCTATCATGGTCAGCAACCGGGAGATGCAGATCGAGACGTCGTCAGTTACAGCCGGTGAGCTGAAAGCGCGGTTCCGCCAGTTGCGGCAGCGTATTCGAGCCATCGGGAGTGGCAATGATTCCCGGATTCTGTCCGATCCGAAACGCATCTGGCTGACCGACACGCTGTTGCAAACCATGAGTGTCAAGCTTGCCTCCTACCGTCACTTGATTTTTGTCAGCGATCAGCCTGAGCCGTTTCATCTGCTCGGGCGCGGTGAGTTGCTCGGACGTGGTCGGAGGGTCTCATGGCTGGTTTCATCGAATGAGCTTACGGCTTCCGCGCCCTCTTTCGCCGCCAAGGATGAGGCTGCCGGAATCTTGTTTTTCAAGGCAAATCGTGCGGTTAAGGCTCAAATACACAAGCTTTTTCATCCATCTGATCGGGTGCTTCTCGCCTGGAAATCGCTTTCTGATGGTGAGATTGATCGCCTGAAAACCGCTCTGGAGCAAGCGCCAGCAGCCAATCGATCCGCATCCGGTTTTCTGAAGCTGCTTTCCGGCGTTCCGGATACGGAGAATGGCCAGGCGTGGTTCTTGCTTGGGGCGTACGGGGGCGATTGAGCCGGGTGGCGTAATCGGCTGACGGCCATGGTGCTCAATCCGCACGGCGCCGGGGAGTCGTCGGAATCGTTGTAACGCTTTTGCACCGCCCTCTTGCCATGTGGCAAACACGAGGTTCCTTCCCGGAAATCGCGAGCGGCAACAGGAGGTTTTTTCGTCTGGTGATTGCCGTAATTGGCTGGTTTTTCAGAGTGTCCCGCGACTGTTCCTTGTGCCAAAGCGTTGTTTTTTTTAATATCAAGGAATTTACTGCAGGAGTTTTTATCATCATTATTATTCCTTCCTCCGCCAATGCCGGACGAGAAGTCGACTCGAAGCGCGCTTGAACAGCTTGCCAAGGCACTCCGCAGTGCCCGGCTTCAGAGGGATCTGACGATCGAAGACGTTGGGCGGCTGGTCAAGATTCGAAGTGCCTATATCGAAAAGCTCGAAGCAGCGGATTTTTCCTTTCTTCCGCCGCTCTATGCGTACTCGCACCTCCGGAAATATGCCGGAGAGCTTGGCGTCGGCAGCAAGGAGCAACTGGAGGCGTGCCGAGAGGAGCTTGGTATTCCGGGCACCCGGTTTTCCACTAAACCCGCTCCCGCCGATGAGCCCGCTGGTTCTGGCTCGAAACGCACTATCGTGCTGATCGTTGCCGTGGTGTCGCTGGTGCTGGCGCTGCTGGCTCTTGCCGTGCTGCTTTTGCGCTGACCGGTTCGCCAGCGTTCGTTCTCCTCGCCTGTGGCTTGCGCTCTTGCCATCCCGCCGCGCGGGAAACAGTACAATCCGGTTTTTGCTTCACGCATTTACTTATCAGTCCAAATAAGATTAATTTAGTCTATTTTTTGTTTGAAATGGGGAACCATACCTGTTGAGCTGGTTGTTCAATGAGTGCAGCCGCTTGTCACTCCGGCTGCTTACGGGACATTAATGTTTTACAGGTGCTTGTAATAACCTTATATTTGCTCTGCTCCATACAAGTTTCACCGAAATTCAGAAAGCCATGAAGCCATTCAGACAGATATACTTTGATCATAACGCTACCACGCCGCTGCATCCTGAAGTGAAAAAGGAGATGGTGGCCGCAATGGAGATGTTCGGCAATCCGTCGAGTATGCACGCCTTCGGGCGCGAGGCGCGGGCCAACGTCGAGGATGCGCGTCAGCGTGTGGCGGCCTTCATGGGCGCGGAGCCGGAGGAGATTGTGTTCACCGGCAGTGGTTCGGAGGGCAACAATACTGTGCTGTCGCTGTTTGTGTGCGGTACCAGTCAGTGCTTTCCCAGCATGAAGCCGAAGATTGTCACCAGCCGCATCGAGCATCCATGCGTGTTGGAGACCTCAAAGTGCTTGGTGCATCGCGGCGTCGATGTGAGCTATCTCGATGTTGATGCGTATGGCAAGATCGACCTTGGTCAGCTCGCAGAGTTTCTGAAATTGGGCGGCGTTGGCCTTGTTTCGGTGATGATGGCCAACAACGAGATTGGCACTATTCAGGACATCGCTGCGATCACCAAACTCGCCCACCAGTACGGAGCGCTGATGCACACCGATGCCGTGCAGGCGTTCGGCAAGGTTCCGGTTGATGTGAACGAGCTTGGCGTTGATTTTCTGACCATCTCAGCGCACAAGATTTACGGCCCAAAAGGTATCGGCGCGTTGTATGTGCGCAAGGGCACGCCCTACTGCCCGTTCATCCGGGGTGGCCACCAGGAGAAGGGACGCCGCGCGGGCACCGAGAACACGCTTGGCATTATGGGACTGGCGATGGCTGTCGATATGCGCAAGGCCGAGATGGCAGAGGAGGCTGAGCGGTTGCTCGGGTTCCGCGAAATGCTGCGCAAGGGCATTGCGGAGCGGATCGACGACGCGCAGTTCAACGGCCATCCGACCGACTCGATGCCCAACACGCTCAACGTGTCGTTTCCTGGCGCGGAGGGCGAATCCATTTTGCTCTACCTCGACCTGGCCGGTATTGCGGTCTCGACCGGATCGGCCTGCGCGTCCGGCTCGCTTGATCCGTCGCACGTGCTGCTGGCCACCGGCGTTGATGCCGAGCGGGCGCACGGCTCGATCCGCATCAGCATGGGCCGCTCGACCACCGTCGAGGATGTCGAATACATGCTTGATGTTCTGCCGGGCATCATCGAACGCATCAGAACCATGTCAACAGCTTATATCTAAAAGGAGGCACTCATGCTGCAATCAGGCGAATGGGTATATACGGAAAAACTCAAGGAGCATTTCGAGAACCCGAAGAATATTCTTCAGGGCAGTGACACCAGCGGGTTTGACGGTGTCGGCATGGAGGGCAACCTTCAGTGCGGCGACCAGATGATGGTGGCGATCAAGGTCGATAAGGAGTCTGAAAAGATCACCGATTGCCAGTGGAAAACCTACGGCTGTGCCAGCGCCATCGCCAGCACCTCCGTGCTGTCCGAAATGGTCAAGGGTATGACCCTCGAAGAGGCGTTTTCGGTCTCACCGAAGGATGTGACCAAAGAGCTTGGCGGCTTGCCGGAGAACAAAATTCACTGCTCAGTGCTGGGCGATAAGGCGCTGCGTGCGGCGATCAACGACTACTACACGCGCAACGGCATGGAGGATCGCGTCAAGAAAGAGCAGGCCAAGACTATTTGCCAGTGCATGAACGTGACCGATCACGACATCGAGGAGGCGGTGCTTGAAGGCGCTCGAACTTACTACGAGCTGCAGGAGCACACCAAGCTTGGCACCGTGTGTGGTCAGTGCAAGGATGAGGCCGAAGCTGAAATGCAGAAATTCATTCACCTGCACTTCGGAGCCTGATCTCAGAGTAGCTCCGGTTTTTGGGAGGAACGAGGACGCAAGGCGCGCTACGTGATAAACCTGGTTCATCACGTAGCGCGCTTGTTTTCGTTTTTATTAGCCGAGGTTGCAATTCTGGCCGAAGTCGGTATCTTTGTCGGTTCCGATCTATAATTCATGAACAGCATGTCACCAACATTTTTTATCCATACGTTTGGTTGCCAGATGAACATGGCCGATACGGAGATCGTCACGGCGATTCTGACGGAGGGCGGATTTTTACAGGCTACCGATGAGGGCTCGGCGGAGGTTGTACTGCTCAACACCTGCGCCGTGCGGGCCAATGCTGTGGATCGGGTGGGGAACGTGCTTTCGCACCTCAAAGGGATGAAGCGGCGGCGGAAGGGTCTGGTTGTCGGCCTTCTCGGCTGCGTGCCGCAGTATGAGCGCGAGCAGCTTTTCAGCGATTTTCCGTTCGTGGATTTCATCGTCGGGCCTGACAATTACCGCAATCTGTGTGGCATCATCCGGAGCGTGCGTGAGGGCGCGCGCCAGCAGTCGCGGATCGACTACGATAGCGACGAGACCTATGCGGGCGTCGAGCCGGTGCGCGCCAACCGCATCAGCGCCTTCCTGCCGGTCATGCGTGGCTGCAACAACTACTGCGCCTTCTGCGTGGTGCCGGTGACGCGCGGACGCGAGCGCAGCGTGGCGTTCGATCGGGTCGTCGCTGAGGTGGTCGCGCTGGAGCAGGCGGGTTATCGCGAAGTGACGCTGCTGGGCCAGAACGTCAACTCGTGGCGCGACAAATCGCTCGACTTCGCCGGGCTGCTGGAAGGTGTTAGCCTCGCCGCGCCGTCGATGCGCATCCGCTTCACCACCTCGCATCCCAAGGACATTTCCGAAGCGCTTGTGCGGGTGATCGGCGAGCGGCCGAACCTCTGCAACCACATCCATCTGCCGGTGCAGTCCGGCTCGTCGCGGATGCTCGAATTGATGAAGCGCGCTCACACGCGCGAGGAGTACCTCGACAAGATTGCCATGATCCGCGAGCTGGTGCCCGGTGCGGCTATTACCACCGACCTGATCACCGGTTTCTGCACCGAGACCGATGAGGATCACCGCCAGACGCTTTCGTTGATGGAGGCTGTCGGCTACGACACTGCGTTCATGTTTTACTACTCGGTGCGTCCGGGCACCTGGGCGGCGCGGAACTTGCCAGACGACGTGCCCGAAGCACTCAAGAAGGCGCGCCTTCAGGAGGTTATCGATTTGCAGACGGCCATGTCGCGCGACAGTTACCAGCGTCAGATCGGTGCAACGGTTGAGGTGCTCGCCGAAGCCGAAAGCAAGCGCTCATCGTCGCAGCTCATGGGGCGCACCAGCGAAAACCGGGCCGTGGTGTTCGAACGCGGTAGCTTCATGCCGGGCGACCTGGTGCAGGTCAGGATTACCGCAGCAACATCGGCAACTCTTATGGGCGTTGTGTCATGTCCTGCATGAGGCTTTTTTATGTTGGGGGTGATTTGTAAATTCCCTCTTTGCTAAAAAAGATATTTTTTATCTAATAACGCTTTGTTCTACAGGGCGTGCCTCGGATGTACAATGTCTGCTACAACAAATCGCAGCCTCAGTTTTACCGATAAAGTAAGGGCTCATCTTGAAATTCTCGATCCCGTTACCTGGATCAGCGTGTTTCCTTGTCTGGCCGGGGGCGTCATGGCTTCGGGTTCGATGCAGCCGACGCTTCACGATTACCTTCTTCTGCTTTTGTTATTTCTGATGTTCGGCCCTTTAGGCACCGGTTTCAGCCAGTCGATCAACGATTTGTTCGACCTCGAACTCGACAGGATCAACGAGCCGACCAGACCGATCCCATCGGGACGGCTGACAAAGAAAGAGGCGTTATGGAACAGCGTGGTGGTTTGCCTGATGGCCTTGGCGATAGGTGTTTTTCTCTGGCTCTATATCGGCGGCGTTCGGGGCCTGATCATTCTTGTTTCGATAGCCTCCGGCCTGTTGGTAGCCTATATCTATTCAGCGCCCCCATTGAAGCTCAAGAAAAATATCATCACCTCGGCCCCGGCCGTCGGTTTTTCCTACAGCTTCATCACCTGGTTTTCCGCCAATGCGCTGTTCAGCGAGATACGGCCTGAAGTGTACTGGCTTTCTGTACTGAATTTCTTCATGGCGGTGGCGCTCATCATTCTCAATGACTTCAAATCTGCGGAAGGCGACAAGGAGGGAGGGCTGAAATCGCTGACGGTGATGATTGGCGCGAGAAACACCTTTCTCGTTTCCTTTATTATTATCGATCTCGTCTTTATCTGTTTTGCGGCGCTCGAGTTTATCTGGGGCTTCTATCATCTGGTATTCCTGATGCTCGGTGGCCTGGCGCTCAATATCGTGCTGCAGATCAAGCTCTACAAGGATCCGAAAAGTGGCGTGTCGTTTATGCAGAATGCCGTGAGCGACGGGTTCGGCAACGCCATCGGTCAGAGCGATGTTGCCGAGCATAACGCCTATCTCAGGTTTCAGATCGCCAACAACATTCTGTTTCTTTCCAACAATTTGTTTGCCGCCGGTGCGATTGGTATGAAGTATATGCATCATTGAGCTTGATTCAGCTGTAACGCGGGACAGCGTCTTCCGTTTCCGCCCGTTGATGTCGATGAATGCAGAAAGACGAAGCGATGACGAAGTCACGGATCAGTTACCGGTTTTCAAGCCATCTATCTTTCTAACGCTCATGTTCCGGAGGCGGTATGGCAACGATCGCACACACCTTTTTTTCCCTCCCGGTGCTCTGGCACAACGCGCTGGTCGCGCTACTCTCGCTCATCTATGTGTTCAGCGTGCCACCGCTGATGGACTGGCTCGTCACCAATCACGGCCTGTCTCGCGACATCAGCCGCAAGATTACCCACATCTGTGCGGGTTCGGTCATCATCTTTCTACCACTGTTTCAGGACGGCGGCTGGTCGCAGTATCTGAACATTTCCGTGTTCGCCATCTGGACGGTGCTGCTCGTGCAAAAGGGGCTGTTCGCTTCCGATGACGACCAGGCGGTCAAGACCATGACCCGCACCGGCGACAAGCACGAGCTGCTTCGTGGCACGCTCTATTTCGTGGTCGTGGCCATGATCTGCGGCACGGTGTTTTACAAGCAGTTTGCCGGAGTGTTGGCGATGGCCGTGCTTGGCTGGGGTGACGGATTTGCGCCGATTGTGGGCATCAAGCTTGGCCGGATGCACTACCGAGTGCTGAGCCCCAAGACCATCGAGGGCAGCCTTGCGTTCTTCGCTGGAGCGCTGCTGGCCGGTCTTTTTTTCGTCCATCTGATTGTGCCGGCGTCGTTCAATCCGTCGAAAATCGCCTTGATCGCGCTTGCCGCCACGGTCGTGGAGGGTGTCAGTCCGAAAGAGGTGGACAATATTCTTATTCCCGCAACGGTGATCGGCCTGTCCGCAGTGCTCTGATCCTGAATCGCTCTTTTATTGCATGCCTGGACTTTATTTCGTCAGTGATCTCCATCTTGGCTTGCAGGAGCCGCAGGCTGAGATGGAGAAGCTCGAACGCCTCGAAACGCTCTTTGCCACCATTGCGGCCAACGGCGGCTCGCTGTTCCTCTTGGGCGATATTCTCGATTACTGGATGGAGTACCGCCACGTCATTCCGAAAGGGTTCACCCGCTTTTTCTGCATGCTTTCCGGGCTGGTGCGCAGTGGCGTGCCGGTGAGCTGGCTGGCCGGGAACCACGACTTCTATCTCGGGCGCTATTTCGACGATGAGCTGGGCGTGAAAACCATGTATGGCCTGCAAGAGCTGCGGCATGACGGACGGCTTTTCCTGTTGGCGCATGGTGACGGGCTCGGCGAGGGGGATATGGGCTACAAATTGTTCGCCCGATTCGTCCGGAATCGCTTCAATCTCGGCCTGTTGACCGCGTTTCACTCCGATCTGTCGACTGCCCTGATGCGCCGCTTTTCCCGCCTGAGTCGCAAGCACAAGAAGCCGGATATGCGCGTCAAATCGACTCGTCTGCTCGATTTTGCAACCTCGTTGGCTCAAGAGCGCGATTTTGATTACTTTGTGTGCGGCCATAACCATGCGGAGCGCATTCAGCGTGTCCACGAGTCGGGCAGCACCTATGTCAATCTCGGCTCCTGGATCGAGGGGCGCTATCAGTACGGCGTTTATGAGCAGGGGCAGTTCCAGCTCGTCAAGCTCTAAGTCAACAACTATCTTTTTTACGCATCATGAGCAATAGCAACAATGTTCTCAAGCTTGGACTGCCAAAGGGCAGCCTCCAGGACTCCACTCTCGAACTTTTCGCCAACGCCGGTTTTCATTTTTCCGTACAGAGCCGTTCCTACTTTCCCTCCATCGACGACAATGAGCTGGAAGCGATTCTCATTCGCGCTCAAGAGATGGCCCGTTACGTGTCGCTCGGCGCGTTCGATGCCGGTTTGACCGGTAAGGACTGGATCATCGAGACCGACGCCGATGTGGTTGAGGTTGCTGATCTGGTCTATTCGAAAGCTTCGATGCGCCCGGTGCGCTGGGTGCTGGCCGTGCCGGAACGCTCGTCGATTCAGTCGGTCAAAGATCTCGAAGGCAAACACATCGCCACCGAGGTGACCAATATCACCAAAAAATATCTGGCCAAAAACGGCGTAAACGCATCGGTCGAGTTCAGTTGGGGCGCCACCGAGGTCAAGCCGCCGGAGCTGGCCGACGCTATCGTCGAGGTGACTGAAACCGGTTCGTCGCTGCGCGCCAACAAGCTCCGCATCGTCGAGACGGTGCTTCAGTCCAACACCAAGCTCATCGCCAACAAGGCCGCGTGGGAAGATCCGTGGAAGCGCGAGAAGATCGAAAATATGGCGATGCTGCTTCAGGGCGCCATCAACGCCCAGGGCAAGGTTGGCCTCAAGATGAACGCCCCGAGGGCCGAGCTCGACAAGCTCATCGAAAGCATTCCCGCCCTGCGCCAGCCGACCGTTTCCGATCTGGCCGACAAGGCGTGGGTCGCGCTTGAAGTGATCGTTGCCGAAAAGATCGTGCGCCACCTGATTCCCGATTTGAAGCGCGCCGGAGCCGAGGGCATTTTTGAGTACAACATCAACAAACTCATTGATTGATTTCGATTCTGGGGGTTCAGGGGTAACGCTAAGTACAGGACTAAAAAATGGTTAAGCCTGTTCACGCCTTGAAGTCACCTGACCATTTATGTAACTGTTAAGGCCGCCTGGGGCGGCCTTTTCTTTGTCATGATCGTTTATCAACTTTTTATTCTCGGCTGCTTGCTGGTGTTTCTTGGCATCGTGCTGAAGAATCTCGTCGATCTGCGCCCTCTGCCTGCGCCGCCGGGCCGAGGGGTGGCGCGGCCCATGGTGTCGCTTCTGGTGCCCGCTCGCAACGAGGAGCTGAACATCACGGCGTGCGTCTCGTCGCTGCTTGGTCAGCGCTATGCCGATTTCGAGGTGATCGTGCTCGACGACCAGTCCACCGACGGCACGCTTGCGGTGTTGCGCGAGCTTGCTGCCGAGCCGGGGGGCTCGCGTCTGCGCATCGTTGAGGGCGAGCCGCTGCCTGCCGGGTGGCACGGCAAGGCGTGGGCCTGCCAGCAGCTTGCCGGTTGCGCGTCGGGCGAGCTGCTGCTCTTTACCGACGCCGATACGCGCCACCAGCCCGACGCGCTGGCACGGGCGGTCGAGGCCATGCACCAGCGCGGCGCGGACATGCTTTCGCTGACGCCAGCGCAGGAGCTTCGGAGCTTCTCCGAAAAGCTCATCGTGCCGCTGGTCTATCACATCCTGTGCAGCTACCTGCCGATTTCGATGGTCAGCCGGAGCGCGTCACCCGCCTTTTGCTACGCCATCGGCCAGTTCATCCTGTTCCGCCGCGAAGCGTACGAACGCATCGGCGGCCACCGCTCGGTGTGCGGTAATCTGGTGGAGGATGTCGGGCTTTGCAAGGTGGTCAAACGCGCGGGCGGAAGGGTGGTGGTTTTCGACGGCACCGACGCGGTCTGGTGCCGGATGTATCGCGGCTTTGGAGAGGTGTGGGGCGGCTTTTCCAAGAATCTTTTCGCCGGGCTCGGCAACAACGCCGCCGGTCTGTTTGTGCTTCTTTCGCTTGTGACGCTTCTCTATCTCGCGCCGTATGGCTTCGTGCTGTCATCACTTCTGCACGGCGACCGTTCGCCGGGCCTGTTCTGGCTGCCGTTGGTGCAGATCGTCGTCGTTTTGCTGATCCGTGTCCTGATTGCGTTCCGGTTCCGTCAGCCGGTCTGGACGGCATTGTTGCACGTCTTTTCTCAGGTGATGCTGATTCTGATTGCTCTTAACTCGTTCCGGCTGAGTGTGTTTGGCTCGGGGCCGCAATGGAAAGGGAGGAGCTACCCGGCGACAGGGTCGGGATGCGGCGAGGATCGTGGGTGATCCGGATAAATTTTTTTAAATTATTGAGCAAATTTTTCTGCGCTTTGTGACCCAAACACAGTGACGCGGCAATTCATAGGCAATTCATAAACAATCATACGCTCATGGGGTTCCTGTCAAAAATATTCGGCAAAAAGGAAGAAGAACTCAAACGTCCGACGGTCCGCGAGGATGCCAAGCTTATCAAGACCATGGAGGGGCATCTTGATCGGGTACTTGGCGTTAAGTTCAGTCCTGATGGCAAAAAGCTGGTGAGCGGCGGTTTCGATGAACTGGTGATGCTCTGGGATGTTGAGGCCGGCACGTCGATTTGCACGATGAAAGGGCACGAGACCTGGGTGGAGTGCATCGATTACAGCCGCGACGGCAAGATGCTGGCCAGCGGCAGCACCGACAGTACTGCCCGCATCTGGGATGCTTCGACCGGTGCGTGCCAGCATGTCTGCAAAGGTCACGATACGGCTGTGCGCATGGTCGCCTTCAGCCCCGACAGCGTAACCCTCGCCTCCTGCTCGCGCGACACGACCATTCGCCTCTGGGACACGGCGAGTGGCAAGGAGACGGCAAAGCTGCTCGGGCACCAATCCTACATTGAGTGTGTCGCCTGGAGTCATGACGGCAAGAAGCTTGTCTCCTGCGGCGAGGAGCCGGTGGTGCGTCTCTGGGATGTTGCGACCGGCAAGAATGTTGCCAGCTTCCAGACCCAAGATACTCTTTCCCACTCGGTCTGCTTCAGCCCTGACGACAGTCTGATCGCGTTCTGCGGACGCGACGCCAAGGTCAAGATTCTTGATGCGGCGAGTGGCAAGATTATCCATACGCTTGAAGGCCATGCGGATGGCGTGCGCAGCGTTTGCTTCAATCCCGACGGCACCGAAGTAGCCAGCGCGGCCAACGATGAATCGGTTCGGCTCTGGGACGTCCAGGCGGGCAAGGAGCTGCACTGCTACCGTGGGCACACGCTCGAAGTGCAGTCGGTGGATATTTCGCCCGACGGTCGTATGATTGCCAGCGGCAGCGACGACCGCAAGATCAAGCTCTGGGGCATCAGGTAAACAGCTGCCAGTTTTGCATAGCCTTTTGTTTCTGCCGGGTTCCATCCCGGCAGAACTGTTTCAGGGCGAGAGCTTGGGCGGAGGAGCTGAATCGTTTGTTCTGCGCGATGTTCTTGCTAAACTGAAAGACGTACAACTATGGGCATCATTCTTCTCGACATTGGCAATGTGCTGGTCAAGGTCGATTTCATGCCGTTCTGCTGCGCGGTGTGCCGCGATGCGGAGTCTGGCGCTGCGCGGCTCATGGCGCGCTACTGCCAAGGTGAGCTCAAGGATCGGCACGACACCGGGCGCATCGCTTCGTTCGACTATCTTGACATGATCGCCGCCGACCCGCTGACGCTCGACCTGCCGCCGCGCCAGCTCCGGCTTGCGTGGCAGGATATTTTCACCCCGCTTCCCGGCAGCGAGGCGGCGGTCGGGCAACTTCGCCAGCGTCACGAACTCTGGATTATGAGCGACACCGATCCGCTCCATTTTGCCTTTCTGCTCGACCGCTTTCCCCTCCTTCGCACCATGGATCGCTACCTTCTCTCCTACGAGCACGGTTGGCTCAAGCGCTCGCCCGAGGCGTTCCGGTACGCGCTGGAGCTGGCCGGCGGGCGCGACGCTTCCGGATTGCTGCTGATCGACGACCGGCAGGTCAACATCGACTCGTGCCGCTCGGTCGGCATCAACTCTATTTTGTTCCGGAGCTGGCGCGAAACTCTTGCTTCGCCGCCGCTTGCCGCCTTCGAAACATTGTCAAACGGGAGCCGGTCATGACAGTCAGCATCGCCCGGGGAATCACCGTTGAGGAGCGGGAGATCGAGATCAGAACCATGCGTGCGCAGGGGGCTGGCGGCCAGAACGTCAACAAGGTTGAAACCGCCGTTCATCTTCGTTTCGACATTCCGGCCTCATCGCTTCCTGATGATTTCAAGGTGCGGCTTATGGCGCTTCGGGATCATCGCATAGCAAAGGATGGGGTAATCGTCATCAAGGCGCAGCGGTTCCGTTCGCAGGAGAAAAACCGGCAGGATGTGCTTGAGCGTTTTCAGGCGCTGTTGCGGAAGGCGCTGGCCGAGCGGAAGCCGCGCAAGGCGACCAGACCAACACGAAGCTCAACGGAGAAGCGGCTCCGCAACAAGTCACGAAAAAGCGAGATCAAGACAGCAAGAGGGCCGGTGCGCGATGAGTGATGGCCCGCAACCGCTCACGTTAGGTAGAACTGAAAAAACCCCGACAACCTTGCAGGCATGTCGGGGTTTTTTGTCGTTCGTGCGCGCCGTTTTGTCTATCGTCAGAGCGTCTTGTTTTCGCCCTGTTTGGAGGCATTGGCCACCATGACTGGCGTACGGGCAAGCTGCTCCTGGTACATCTGCACCTTGGCCATAAATCCGCTAAGTTCTTTTTTGGAGAGCGAGCGGGTCGGAGCTTTCTGCCTGAGCGCGACCATCGGATTTTGCAGATGACCGTTCTTGATAATACGGAAATCCAGATGCGGCCCGGTGGCCCAGCCAGTTGCGCCGACGTAGCCGATGATGTCGCCTTGCTTGACTCTTGTTCCGTAATGGCAGGAGCGGGCGAAGCGGCTCAGGTGCATGTACGTGGTGCGTACGCCGTGGCCATGCGCGATGGCGACCATGTTGCCCGCGTGCCCTTTGCGCCCGCGGTAAATAATTTTGCCGTCAGCCACGGCCCTGACCGGCGTGCCGGTTGGTGCGGCCAGATCGACACCACCATGAAAATGGCGGCGGTGTGTGATGGGGTGGATACGGTAGCCGAAACCGCTTGAGATGCGGCTGTAGTGGCAGGGCTTGATGTATAGGCCTCGTGATTGCGATAGCGCGTGGCCATTCTCATCGTAATAGGCGCTGCTGCCGTTGGCGCTCACGAACTGGTAAGCGTTGACTTTGCGGCCATTTGCATTGATTTCAGCAGCCAGAATATCGCCGGTTCTCGCGAATTTACCGTTGATCCACTGCTCTTGGTAAAGAATTTTGTAAGTCGCGCCGTCGTGAATATCCCTTCTGAAATTGATTCTTGACGAAAGAATATGGTTGAGCTGGGCGGTGAGGGTAGAGCGGTTTTTGCTGCTCAACTCTTTTGCAAGCGAGGTGTGCAGGGTGCCTTCGAGGGTTGCAATGCGGGTTTCGATCTCGATGGTTTCCCGGTCAACGTTCAGCTTCCCGGTCTGCTCGTTTTTGGTGAGGTGAAGGATTGTAGTCGGGTTCGCCTGCCAGGTGAAGCGGGTGAATTTGCCGTCCTTGTCAGTTTCAAGCTCGTAGCTTTTTCCGGCTCTGAAGCCTCGGATTACCTTGTCGCCCTTGAGTTGCGAGGTCAGTTCGTGAATTTCGGCAGGCGTGAGTCCGGCAGTATTGAGGATGCTGTAAATGGAGTCACCGCGCTGAACGGTTTTCTTTTCGATTGTTTTGGAGGGGCCGTTTTCACCTTCGTCGATGATGACCTGATCCGATTCATTGTTCAGGCCAAGTTCGTCATCGCTGACCAAGCCTATGGATTGATAGAATGTATGCACCGAAGAGAGCAGCGGATTTGCTTTCGGTTGCGGCTGGTTTGATGTTGAAATCGAGAGAAAATAACCGGCAGAGAAGACGGTGGTGGACAGCGCTACGGCTGTTACGGTGAACATGCGGCGACGATTCCACCGAATCGCAAGCCTCTTGAATTTTTTGAATGGCGAATGAGAGTTGGTATCTGGCATAGAATCGGCGCGATTTGGTAATGGGTAATAAATAGATAAACAGGGTTTCTTCAGGAAAAGAAGATAAACTTTTAATTTAAAAAAAATCCTAAAGAAAAATGTGATACCAAACAGATACGTCGTTATTGTGAGCGTTTGGCCAAAAAGTTTCAATTTTTGCGGGTTTTCTTGCCGGCCTTATCCGCGTTGAGTTAAATTTCTTTTGTCTTTGTCCGGAATCACCGGAGCTTTTCCGGCGCATTTTTTAACCTTTTTTATAATATGATTTCTATGCTTGCAACCAATGAAAACCGGCTTGTCGAAATTCTTCTTCAGTGCCAGCCTGGTCAGCCCCGCACGCGTGGCACCTGGGAGGTCGATCACCAGGGCACGCCCTTCATTCTGCCGTCGATTGGCGGTATCACGCTCAATCTTCAGGTCGGCGATCCGGCGTTTGGCTGGGAGGGCGATCACATCGAGCCGGGCGTGAGCTGCACTGCCGACACGCACAAACCGTTCGAGCACCCCAATGTTACCGTGCAGATGCTGAGCTGCGTGGGCAACACGGCCACGATCGTCTCCGGAGAAGCCAAGGGCGAGTCGGGCGTTGTGCTTGGCCATCACGGCGGTTCGGAGCACATCATCGTCGATTTTCCGCGCAAAGCCAAAGAGAAGATGCAGTACGGCGATACCATCATGGTGCAGTCGCGCGGCCAGGGACTCAAGCTCACCGATTTCCCGAACATTTCGTTATTCAACCTCGATCCGTTGCTGCTTGCCAAAATGAACATCACGGTTGCTGAAGATGGCGTGCTCGAAGTGCCGGTGACGACGCTGGTGCCGGCCTATTGCATGGGCTCCGGCATCGGCTCGGCGCATGTGGCGAAGGGCGACTACGATATCGTGACCAGCGATCCCATTGCCAACAAAGAGTTCGGCTTTGAGCGTATCCGCTTCGGCGATTTCGTGGCGCTGCTTGATCAGGACAACCGCTTCGGACGCGCCTACCGCAAGGGCGCCGTCACTATCGGCGTGGTGGTGCACAGCGACTGCCGCGAAGCGGGCCACGGCCCCGGTGTCACCACCATCATGACCTGCGCCACGTTCGGCATCCGCCCGGTCATTGACCCCAAAGCCAACATTGCCGACCTGCTTGGTATCGGCACAAGGTTGTGAGTTTGCAATAGAAGATTTTTGTTCTTGCAGGGGCGATTTCGATTTGCGGGATCGCCTCCCTCCGATTAAGACTTGAGCGGTGATTCGAGAGCGCAGTTCCATGAAGACGCCATGAGCCTTGATTGTGGCGCTTACGATTCCACTGGCTGTCTGTTGCTGCGCACTGTCGCCGGATGGTATCGTGCTTGAAAACAGACTTGCTGTCGCTATCAACGATCGATATATCTGGTTACGCCCGGCGGACACCTTTTGGTGACTTCTAAACCGCTCGCTACCA
>CBEUNJ010000030.1:0-16777 GCA_965544465.1 uncultured Chlorobaculum sp. | reverse complement strand
GGTGCAACGCTGGCAGGACAGCGGCGAAACGGTGGTGTTCACCAATGGCTGCTTCGACATCATCCACGCGGGCCATGTGCGCTACCTGTCGGCGGCACGCCAGCTTGGCGACCGACTTGTGGTCGGGCTGAACAGCGACGCTTCGGTGCGGCGGCTCAAGGGTCCGAAGCGGCCCGTCGCGCCGGAGAATGACCGCGCCGAGGTGCTGGCCGCGCTCGAAGCGGTCGATGCGGTGACGCTGTTCGGCGAGGATACGCCCGAGGAGCTGATCGGCCTGCTCTTGCCCGACATTCTGGTGAAGGGCGCGGACTGGGTGGTCGAGCGAATCGCGGGAGCCCGTGCGGTGCTCGACAACGGCGGCCAGGTGCTCACCGTGCCGCTCTTCGAAGGGCGCTCGACCACCGGCGTCATCGAAACCATCGTTCAACTCTACTGCCCTGGAACAGCCGTTGGAAAAGGTTAAACAATACAGTCACATCGTGATGACCGCCGCTTCGATCACGGTCATCGTGCTCATCATGGCGGCCGCGCTCGTGCTGAACAGCGGCATGATCGACCTGTTCGTCAAGCAACAGTTCCTCGCACTGTTCAACAACGAGTATCGCGGGCACCTGGAGCTGCAAGAGGTGCGGGTGCGCTTTCCCGACCAGGTCACGCTTGTCGAACCGGCCATTTACGAGGAGAAGGCCAACACGCCGGTGGTCAGCGCTGAAACCATCGACATCCGCTTCAATGTCCTTTCGCTCCTGCGCCCAAAAATCACCCTGCTTTCGTTCAGGAACGTGAAGGTCAACAAGGCCCGCGTCGCCATCGTTGAACATGCAGACGGCAAGCTGAACCTGCAACATGTCTTTTTGCGCCAACATCCGGAACAGCCCGAAGTCCTGGCTATCGAGAAGTTCCGCGCCCGCCACTTTGCGATGAAGAGCAGCTCGTTGTCGTGGAGAGAAAAATCGGGGCGAAGCTGGAAGGCCAGAGACCTGAATCTCGAATTGTCGAAGGCATGTGTAGCCAACTATGAATTTATGGGGCAAGTCAAGGCGCTGCGCTTCAAGATGCCTGAGCGCAACCTGACACTCCGGAGCGGCTCGGGAATGCTCGCCTTCAGCTCGGTGCGCAGTGATGTGATCGGGCTCAAGCTGAAGACCGACAAGAGCCACGCGCAATTCTCGGTATCGATGGACGGACTCAACATCTTTTCAGAATTCTCCAAAGAGCGGCTGATGAAGCACCGCGCATTCGTGCATATCGAAGCGCTCGATCTGGACGCCGGGGAGCTGAAGCGTTTCGTTGAGCTTCCCTCCATTCCGGCGGGCATGTACCACCTGAAGGGCGACGCGAAGGGGACGCTGAGCGACCTGAAGATTCTGCCGACCAGCCTCGAACACGGCGGCAGCCGCATCGCCCTCGAAGGCCAGATGCTCAACCTGCTCGACCGGAACGCCCTGTCGTTCAACCTCCAGATTGGCCAATCGAAGCTTGACGGCGAACTGCTCGACAGCGTGCTCCGCGAAGAGCGCTACAAAAAGCTCGCCAGAGAGTCCGGCGGCGTCAAATTCAGCGGCCTGTTCAGAGGGCGACTCAACCGCTGGATGACCGATCTTGAGTTCAGCACGGCGCTTGGCGATGGCTCGACTTCGTTTGAAACGACGCGCAACGAAGCGGGCGAGTACCAGGCCGCCGGCTCGTTCACCCTCAAAAACGCCCGGCTCCACCAGTTCGCCGGTATCAACGGCGTTGAAAGCAGTTTCAGCGGAGAGGGCGACTTCAAGGCAAGCGCCGCTGCGATCCATGCGGAAGTGACGGTCAACGACGCCTTCTGGCAAAAGCAAAAGGTGAGGTCGGGATCGGCCACCATCGATTTCAGCAACAGCAAGCTTGAGCTCTCGGCCAATCTGTATGGCGAACACGGCCAGGAGCTGCTCGCCAAGGGCGCGATTGACCTGACGGGCAAAGCGCCAGCCTATGCCGTTTCCGGCAGCGTCAAAAGACTCGACCTCTCCAGAGCAAGCGGCAAAAAAGAGCTGACGACCGACCTGAACGGTTCGTTCAAGCTGAATGGCAGCGGTCTGGAGCCGTCCAGCCTGAACCTGAAGGCCAGCATGGTGTTCGAGCCGTCGTACTTCAACCGTTACCGCTTCCGCGACAAGTCGGCTGTAAGCGCCAGCGTCGTTCAATCGACAGGCTCGTCGGCCATTGCATTTTCAAGCGATGCGCTCAATCTGTCGGTCGAGGGCAATGCGTCGCTCGGCCAGCTCATCGGCGCGGCGCGCAATGCGGTGGCGTGCGTGGCAAAAGAGTTCGGCGCGAAGCAACCAGCTCTGGCGCAAGCGGGCGACGCGCCCTACGCTTTCAGCTACCGGGCGGACGTGCGCGACCTGTCGCCGCTCCAGCCATTCCTGCCCTCCGAGGCTCTTCAGTTCACCGGCAGCGCGTCCGGCAAGGCCTCCGGCAGTGGCGACCAGCTCTCGCTCAATGCCGCCATCGAGTGCGCCACCTTGTCGAGCGGCAAAACCGTCTCGGTAAACAATGCGGCCATGCAAGCCGCGATACAGTGCCGGTCGGGAAGCGTTTCGTCGGCGAAGCTCACGGGTTCGATCAGAGAGATGAACCTTTTCGAGCGCAAAATCAGCAACCTGAACCTCACCTCTTCGCTCGCCAATGACCGGATCGATGCCTCGCTGAACTGCGCCATGCCGCAGTTTGGCGAAACACTCACGGCGGCGATGCACGGCCTGCGCCGCGACAAGCTGACCACTGTGACCATCGACCGGCTCCAGCTCGCCAACCCGCAAGGCATCTGGCAGGCGCGAGCGGGCGGAACGGTCGATATTGCCTCGAACTTCCTGCGCTTCAACCGGGTCGGCTTTTTCAAGGCGAACCAGTCGATGGAGCTTGACGGCGTGCTCAGCAGCTCCGTGCCGGGCGCGTTCCGCTGCACGCTCTCCAACGTCGATCTTGCCGAAACCCGCTTCGTGCTGCTCGACCAGGCGCTCAAGCCGCTCAAGGGCAAGGCCAACCTGCGGCTGACGGTCAGCGGCTCGACGGGCGCGAAAACCAGCGCGCTCGAACTGCACGGCAGCGGCATCAGTTGGAACGAGCTGAACATCGGCGCGGTCACGATGAACGCGACCCACTCGGGCGCGACCCTGCGCTTCACGCTCAAAAGCCGCGGCTCGACGCCCACTGGCAACGGCAATGCGGCGAGCATTCCGGTCAACACCATCAAGGGCTCGGGATCGATTCCTCTGGTGCTGCGCTACTCGCCCTTCGAGTTCCGCATTCCGAAAAACCGCCCGATCCGAGCCTCACTCCGCTCCAACGACCTGTCGGCAAACGTGATCGCTGCGCTCGTTCCGGCGGTGGTCGATCAGGCCGAGGGTGTCATTCCGACCGCCCTGCGCATCAGCGGCTCGATGCCCAAACCGGAAATTTACCTGACCACGACCCTGAACAACACCCGTCTCCGCGTTGCGGCGAGCAGAGTCACCTACCAGGTCAATGGCCGGATTGTCGGCACCCCGTCAAGGATCGATTTCGGCAGCCTGAAGGTCAGCGACAAACAGGGCGGCACCGGCACGGTCAGCGGCATGGTGGGCATCGAAGGGCTCAAGCCGGTTTCGGTCAACCTCTCCGGCACGCTGAACAAACTCCTGCTCTACAACAAGCCCGACTTGGAGGATGACACCAACTTCGGCACCATCACCGGTTCAACCGACAACCTCCGCTTCTACGGAAGTCTGAACGCGCCGACCGCAGAGGGCGAACTGAGGCTCAACTCGGTCGATTTCAGTATCTACCGTAAAGGGTCTGGTGAGAGTTCAAAGTATGTCGGCGTCGAGAAGTTCATCACCTTTGTACCGCGCCATCCGTTGCCCAAACAGCTCGAAGCAGCCAGAGAACCGCAGCCGACGGAAGCGCCGGAGTTCTACCACACGCTGCTCGACATTCTCCAGATCAAGAACCTGAAACTCACGGCCAATGTCCCGCTCAAAGGCACGATAATTTTCAACCGTAGCCGTGGCGAGCGCATCGAGAGCACGTTGAACAACCTGTCGCTGGTGGTCAACAAATCGGGCCAACGCTTCAGCCTGTACGGGTCGGTGGGCATCACCGGCGGCAAGTACAACTTTTCGAACGCGAACTTCGAGCTCGAAAACGGTGGCCGCATCGTCTGGAACAACGAGGATATCCGGGAGGGCCGCCTGATCGACATTGACGGCAGCAAGCAGCTCTCGGCCTACGATCCGCGAACCGGCGAGCGCGACAACGTCAAGCTGCTCATCGCCGTCAGCGGCACCATCGAAAAGCCAAACGTACGAATGGGCTACTACCTCAACGACGATTCGCAGCCATACTCGGCGGTCAACAAGATCGGGCGCCAGGCGAGCCACATCGACCCGAACGCTGACCTGAACGTCGTCACAATGCTGTTCACCCGCCAGTGGTACCTCAATCCGCAGCGGCAGGGCTCGGCGAACGGCTACAATCCGGCGGTCTCCAACGTCGGTGTTTCGGCAGGAACCGGCCTGATTTCGTCGCAGATTTCGGGGCTCGTACAGAACATCGCTGGCCTGGAGAGCTTCAACGTCAAGCTCGGCGCCGGAGCCGACGGCAACCTGAGCGACCTGGAGTTGTACTTCTCGCTGCTCGTACCCGGCACAGACGGCAAGGTGCGCTTCAGCGGCACCGGCACCACTCCGGTTTCACGAAGCAACACCACCACGACAACGAACTACTATTACGGCTCGTCGCAGAAGATCGAGTACCGGGTCAACCCGAAAGTCTATATCGAGGCGTTCCGCTCCTACGGCATGACTGGCAATGACGACGCATACGCCAATCTGCTCAAGCCGACCGAGAACTGGGGCATCAGCGTTTCGTACCGCAAAAAATTCCACACCTGGAGCCAGTTCTGGAACGGACTGTTCGGCGGCAAGAAGAAAAACGCCGCGAAGGCATCGGATAAAGACAAGCAGGAGTGAGCCTTCGCATGGCCATTATTTTTCATACATTTAGTGATTACAGCCTGCACCGCCGCGCCACGACGGGCGGCTCTACCCCTTGCAAGGTGACGTTTCAGACGCGGCCTGGAATCGAGGCCATGAACAGCAACCGCTTACTTGTGTGCATACCGTGCTGACCGGCAAGAACATTCTCCTCGGCATTTCGGGCGGCATCGCCGCTTATAAAACGCCGCACCTGGTCCGGCTCCTGAAAAAGGCGGGAGCCGACGTGCAGGTGCTGGCGACCGAATCGGCTTTGAAGTTCGTCAGCGAGCTGTCGCTTTCGACCGTATCGAACCGTCCGGTGCTGACCGGTATTTTTACCGCCGACAAGGAGGGCGAGCGCACCCGCCACATTGCGCTTGGCGAGTGGGCCGACGCCTTCGTCATCGCACCCGCGACGGCCAACACGCTGGCCAAACTGAGCGCCGGACTGTGCAACGATCTGCTCTCCATTTCACTCATCACCCTGCGCCCTGGCAAGCCGGTGCTGCTGGTGCCCGCGATGGACGGCTACATGTACGACTCGCCGTCGGTGCAGCGAAATTTGACGACACTGAAGCGGCAAGGGTGCCGCGCACTGGACCCCGAAAGCGGCCCGCTCGCCTCCGGCCAGTGCGGCCTCGGGCGGATGCCCGAGCCGGAGACGATTGTCGAAGCGCTTGCGAAGCTACTCGTCGCGCCGAAGCCATCGCCACTCAACGGCAAAACGGTGGTCGTAACCGCCGGGCCGACGCGCGAGAAGATCGACGGCGTGCGCTATCTGTCGAACTACTCCTCCGGCAAAATGGGTTTCGCCATCGCCGCCGAAGCGGCCAGGCGCGGCGCAGCGGTGCATCTGGTGAGCGGCCCGGTTTCGCTGCCGACTCCGGCGGGCGTCGAGCGCCACGATGCGGAGAGCGCTGTCGAGATGCTTGAGGCCTCGCGCCCGCACTTCGCCAATTGCGACCTTTTCATCGGCGCGGCGGCGGTGGCCGACTACCGTCCCGAAGCACAAGTCGAGGGCAAGATCAAGAAAAAGGATGGAGCAATGCAGCTCCGGCTGGTACGCAATCCCGACATCCTCGCCGAGTTCTCGACGAACCGCAAGCCCGGCCAGCTCGCCGTCGGCTTCGCGCTGGAGACCGAAGGTGGACTGGACTACGCCCGCAAAAAATTGACGGACAAGAAGCTCGACCTCGTCGCCTTCAACATCTACGACGGGCGCACCTCGGGATTCGAGGTTGACACCAACGCGCTGACCTTGCTGGATCGCGATGGATCGACGACCGAACTGCCGCTGCTCAGCAAGGCGGAGGCCGCCCGTCGCCTGCTCGACGCCATCGAACAACTCCTGCAACGATAACCGAAACCGACCGACCATGACGCAGGCATCGCTTTTTGACCCCGAACCCGCCGACGCGAACGGCGAGCCGACGCCCGATCTGGACTCGCTCGGCCACATCGTGCGCGAGTGCCGCCAATGCCGCCTTGCCGAAACGCGCGCCAACGTGGTGTTCGGCGAAGGGAATCCCGAAGCGCGGGTTTTCGTTATAGGTGAAGCTCCCGGAGCGGATGAGGACGCGCAGGGCCGCCCTTTCGTGGGGCGCTCGGGCCAATTGCTCGACAAGATTCTGCTCGCCATCGGCTTTGAGCGCACGGACGTCTATATCGGCAATATCATCAAGTGCCGTCCGCCGCAGAACCGCAATCCGCTTGCGGATGAAATCGAGTGCTGCAAACCGTGGCTGATGCAACAGCTCGACATCATCAAGCCACACATCATCCTCCTGCTCGGACGGGTGGCGGCCAACACCATTCTCGACAACAAGCTCTCGATGGGCGCGATGCGGGGCAAGCTGATCCGATGGAACGGATTCGACTGCTTCGTTACCTACCACCCCGCCGCGCTGCTCCGGAATCCGAACTGGAAGCGCCCCTGCTGGGAGGATATGAAGCTGCTCAGAGCCCATTACGACAAGATCTGCCCAAACGCCGGGCTGGCCGCAGATGACGGAAAGGACAAGGAATGACTGAACGTAGAGGAATGAAGACACGAGAGGCGAAGATCGATCTCGGCCGTGATATTGATTTCAGCAAGGAGAGCCGCGTCCCCCCCTACTCGATTGAGCTCGAGCAGGAGGTGCTGGCCTGTATCCTGCTGGAGGACGACCCGATCGAGCAGGTAATCCAAATCTTCGGCGACAATGGTGAGGAGGTTTTTTACGAGAAACGCCACCAGATTATCTACAAGGCGATGCTGACGCTCTACCAGAAGCGGCAGGCAATCGACCTCATCACGGTCAGTGAGGAGCTTTCGCGCGTGGGCGAGCTTGACAACGTCGGTGGGCGCCCCTACCTCGGCGAGCTCTCCGGCAAGGTCATCAGCTCAGCCAACATTGAATATTACGCCAGGCTGGTGAAGGAAAAATTCCTCTACCGGCGGCTGATCTCGATTTCGTCACACATTTCGAGCGCGGCCTACAACACCTCAATGGACATCTTCGACCTGGTCGAGAACGCTTCGCAGCAGTTCTTCAACATCTCGCAGGCGGGTATCAAGAAGAAAGCCAGCAGCATCAAGGAGCTGCTCAAGACGGCCACGAGGATGATCGAGAACCTCGGCTCGTCGCACTCCTCGATCACCGGCATCGGTTCCGGCTTTTCGGAGCTGGACGAATATACGGCGGGCTTTCAGCCGTCGGATATGATTATCATCGCGGCCCGTCCATCAGCGGGTAAAACCGCGTTTTCGCTAGCCCTGGCTCGCAACGCAGCGGTGAACTTCAATACGCCGGTGCTCTTCTTCAGCCTCGAAATGGCCGAAATCCAGCTCGCCGTCAGGCTTATGTGCGCCGAAGCCTATGTCGAGTCGCAGCTTGTACGACGCGGCCAGATTTCGCCCGAAATGATGAACAAGATCATCAACAGCATGGACGCGCTCGCCGAAGCGAAGCTCTTCATCGACGACACACCGGGCATCTCGATCATGGAGCTGACCGCCAAGACCCGCCGCATGAAGCAGGAGCACGGCATCGGTATGGTGGTGGTGGACTACCTCCAGCTCGTCACCCCGGTACGCGACGGCAAGTCCAACCGTGAGCAAGAGATCGCCCAGATTTCGCGCTCCCTCAAGGCGCTTGCCAAGGAGCTGAACATTCCGGTCATCGCACTCGCGCAGCTCAACCGCTCGGTCGAACAGCGCTCTGGCGACCGACGCCCGCAGCTCAGCGACTTGCGCGAATCGGGTTCCATCGAGCAGGACGCCGATGTGGTCATGTTCCTGTCGCGCCCCGAAATGTATGGCATCAAGAACTTCGAGGATGGCTCCTCGACCAAGGACATTACCGAAATTGTAATCGGCAAGCAGCGTAACGGCCCGATCGGTACGATACGCTTGCTGTTCCTGAAAAATTATGGACGCTTCCAGTCGACGGCAAACAGCTACATCACGGCTGGCGAACCGGAGCAGCACCACCAGCAAGAAGCACCCCGCCCGGCAGCGCCCGGGTTTCCGGAACCGCCGTCCCTGCCCGAGCCGCCGCCGATTGACGACAGTTATCTCAACAACACGGATTCCGCACCGTTTTAGTTTTTCCGGCTATGGTTTACAAAAAAGCACCGAAATCCTCCGGCAATTCGCCAGACTCCAGCGACACTTCAAGCCACCATCCTGGCCCAGTGGGCAAAGAGCGCCGCTACGTCGGCATTGGCTGTTCAAAGGGGGTCGCCACCGGCCAGACCTACAAGTTCGTCCATGAGATCATCGACCATGAAATCGCCGAACTCAATCCGGAAAACATTGAGGAAGAGCTCGATCGCTTCCAGACCGCGCTGAACCGCTCGGAAAAGGAGCTGAAAAAAATCGAACGAGTCACAACCCGCAAAATCGGCAAGCTCTACAGCGAGCTGTTCCAGGCGCAGATCATGCTACTCCGCGACCCGGTGCTCGTCGGCACAATCACCCGCCGCATTCGCGAAGAGCTGAAACCGGCACACTTGATTATTGAGCAAGAGTTCGAGCAGTATCTCGGCAACTTTATCAACTCCGACGACCAGATGTTCTGCGAACGGGCCGCCGACCTGCACGACATCAAGGAACGCATCATCCGAAACCTGCACATTTGCAAGCTGCGCTCGTGGGTACCCGAGGGCTCAATCGTGGTATCACACCACCTCTCGCCAGCGGATATTATTTTGCTCAGCCGCAGCCATGTCAAGGGGTTCGCCACCGACACCGGCGGCAAGACCTCGCACATCGCCCTGATCTGCAAGTCACTCAACATTCCGATGGTGGCCGGACTCGGCAACGTTTCGCAGAAAATCGCCACGAACATCCCCGTTATTCTGGACGGCACGAGCGGGATCATCATCACCGAACCGCAAGAGCAAACCATCGCGGAGTACCAGGAAAAGCGCGAGGCCGAACTCCAGCAGGAGGCCGACGATTCGGCGCTGGCACACCAGAACGCTTTCACGCGCTGCGGCATGAAGATAACGGTCTGGTCGAACATCGATTTCAAGGAGGAAATCGAACACCTCGACGCGGTCGGTTCGGAGGGCGTCGGACTGTTCCGCACCGAAAATCTTTTCCTCGACGACCTCAAGCCGCCGCAAGAGTCGCTGCAAGCGGAGTACTACCTCGACATGGCCGAAATGCTGTCGCCGAAGCCGCTGGTCATCCGGCTGTTCGACATCGGCGGCGACAAGCTGATCTACTCGCCGGTCAAGGAGCCGAACCCGAACCTCGGCTGGCGCGGGGTGCGGATACTGATCGACGTGCCGGAAATTCTGGACGCCCAGCTCCGCGCCATCATCAAGGCCAACCTACACGGCAACGTGGAGCTGATGATTCCGATGATTTCGTCACTCGAAGAGATCGAGTACATCAAGCAGCGCCTCGAACACAACTATGCCGCAATCAGGGAATCGTCGCCGGACGACACGCTCTCCAAACCCGGCCTCGGCGCGATGATCGAAATGCCAGCAGCCGTCGAGCTGATCGACGAAATCACCCGCATGGTCGATTTCGTGAGCATCGGAACCAACGACCTGACCCAGTACACGCTGGCCGTTGACCGCAACAACTTGATCGTGCAGGACTTGTTCGAGAAGTTCCACCCGGCCATCATCCGCCAACTCCACCGCATCATCACGACGGCGCGGAAAAACCGCTGCCGCTGCACCCTCTGCGGCGACATGGGATCCGACCCGTTGGCAACGCCCTTGCTCATCGGCTGCGGCCTCCGGGAGTTCAGCATTGTCAGCTCCGATATTCCGGCGCTCAAGGCGCGTGTGGGCAACTACACCATCGAGGAGTGCGAAGCGCTCGCCTCAGAGTGCATCACGCTCCCCAATTCGCAAAAAATCAAGGCCCGGCTCGAAGCGTTTCTGCAAGAGCATTGAGCAAGATGAGCGATGATGACCGGTATCACGGCACAGCTCTCCCGAATACTGGCCATCGCCTTGCCAGGGCGTGCTGCACAGCATCCACCAAAACTGGAACATCCGGCAGAACAACAATACTCCGAAAGCCACGCGCGGCGTTAACTCATCGCGGATGTTGCTACCTCCATCGTCCAAACCAAAAAGCCGCCTCGGAGATAGTCTTCGGCGGCTTTTTGGTTGAGCTGTTCCGGGTTGCAGGAAAGCGTTACCGGTTATCCTCGATCTTGGCGGTTCTGCGCGCCGCTTCGAAGTAGGCTTTGAACAGCTGATCCTGCTTGACCTGCAGCAGTTGAGGCAGAACACGCTTTTTCTCAGCTTCAATATCCATGCCATAAGGAAGCTGACGACCGTCCAGCTTGACCAGCGCGTAGCCGTTCGAGGTCTGGACAGGAACCGACAGCTCGTTCAGCTTCATGCCCGCCATCGCTTCCACGAGCCGGCGGTCGGTGCCGTACCCTTGGATGCTACCGTCACGCCAGACGATGAGATTGGAGGTAACTTTATGCAGCTCTGGATGGCTCTTGACGATGGCCTCAAGCGATCCACCGCTCGATTTGGACAATCCTGCAAGCTTGGTTTTCAGGGCCGCGCCCTGCTTTTGCCTCACCAGCTCAGCCTTGATCATCGCCTTCAGCTCGTCGTCGAGCGGACGGTAGCCGCTGTCGTTTTTGCGCAAGAGCTTCATGACCACAAAGCCGTTCTCGTTATGGATAACATCGGAAATCGCCCCGTCATTTGAGCTGAACGCAAAGCTGGCTACTTGTTCGTCCATGCCAAACTGCGACACAAGGCTCTGGCGCGTGAAATCGCCGGTTGGCATGAGCTCAAGCTTCTGAAGCTTTGCCGTTTCATCAAACCCGTTCGATTTGGCGTCTTGCTGGAACACCATCGCCTTGCGCTTGATCGACTCCGAGGTCAGACTGGAAGGCTTGAGCTGACGGGCCACCTCCGAGCAGACAATCTGGCGGTTGTCGAAGCCGTCGATTTTGATGATATGCAAGCCGAACTGCGTCTGCACCGGGCCGACAATCTGACCAGGCTTGCCACTGAAGACCGCATTGGAGAACCGCGGCACCATACGCTCTTTGGTGAACCATCCAAGGTAACCACCGTTGCGGGCGCTGCCGGGATCCTGCGAATATTTAGCCGCCAACGAGGCGAACGAAGCGCCCTTTTTCAGTTCATCGAGAATCTTTCGGGCAAGCGCCTGAGCGCGCTCAACCGAAGCCTTGTCCGCCGGATTGACGCTGATGAGAATATGAGAAGCACTGGCCATCGGCTCGCCGGCCGAAATGCTCTTGATCTTGAGCAGACGATAGTAGCCGCGATCGACAACCGGGCCAACGATGTTACCGGGAGCAAGGTTTGGCGAATTGAAAATTTTATCGCCAGCAACCGGCGAAAAATCGGCGCGCGTGCGGCTCACATCGACCGCATTGGGCAGATCGCTCTGGATTTTGACAAACTCGGCTTCATCGGGCGCCGAAGCGAACTTCGAAACCAACCCGTCGATCTCTTTTTTCACCCGGAGACTGTCCTGCGAGGAGGGGGTCAGCGGGAAAAAGACAAACTCGGCGCTGCGGGTCGGCTCCTGATGGAACTGCTCTTTGTGCGCGTCATACCACGCCTTGATTTCCTCATCCTTGACGGGAAACTTCGAGGCGGGACCGGCAGCATCGTAGGAAAAAGGTATGAACGAACCGGAGAAGGTGGTGTACTGGCGCTGCACCAGTTCGGTCACTTCCGGATCGGTCACGATGGCCATGCTCTTCAAGTCCATGAGCAATTTGTTGATCATCAACTCACGCCGAACCATTTCCTGGGCCTTGAGCCAGAACTCCTTGGCCTGCGGATCCTGCCGCGCTTTTTCAAGCAGGTCACGGTCGATCTGACCGGTTTTGGGATCGGTGAAGTTCTGGCGAATGATCGACGGCGGGTTGAACTTGTCGTTGACCGCCGCGAGCACCTCCTGATCGCTGGCATGAACATCATACTGTTTAAGGAGCTGATTGACCAACGCCTGATCGACCGCCATGTTCCAGGCCTTCTCCCGCAATCCGGAATCGATGCGGGGGGTAATGTCAACGCCGGGGTTGCGTTGCCGGAAACTGGCGCTCACCATGTTGTAGAGCTGCTCGTACTCCTCACTGGAAATCGGCTGGCCGTTGACCGCGCCGACACTATTGCCCCGCTGTTTGGTCGGGCCGGTGAAATTCATACCCCACTCGAAAACGATGAGCGCTACAAATGCGGCCACAAGGACAAACAGTACGATGTGCGTCTTGTCCCTCAACTTGCCCATTAATGCCATAGTTACTTTTTTTACGTATTGATTAGCGTATTACCTCATAGTCATTTATCCGGCTCCGGCCACCCTTCGCGTCCCAGAAGCGGCACGAAGGCGAAATGGCCGGATTGCTCATGCTCGAACCGTCCGCCATTCCGACGGATAATGGTCATCTGCTGCGAACCAAGCGTGCCGAGCGGCAGAATCAGAACCCCGCCGTCGGCAAGCTGATCCATCAGCGTGCGAGGCTCGTGGGGCGCGGCAGCGGTGACGATAATGGCGTCGAACGGAGCCTCGTCCGGCCAGCCGAGCGTGCCGTCGCCGAAGCGGCTCTGCACCGGAATACCGAGCTTCTCGAAGCGTGCTGCAGCCAGTTCATACAGCCCGGCCACGCGCTCGATCGTGAACACCCGATAGCCGAGTTCATTGAGCATGGCCGCCTGATAACCCGACCCGGTGCCGATTTCCAGCACCTTTCCCCTTGGGCAACGATCGACAAGCAGCTCCATCATGTAGGCAACCGTGTAGGGCTGCGAAATGGTCTGGCCGAAGCCGATGGGCAAGGCTGAGTCGTGGTAGGCGAACCTCCGGCTTTCGCCATCGACGAACAGATGACGCCCGACCGTCAGGAACGCATCAAGAACCCTCGGATTGCTGATGCCATAGCGCCTGAGCAGTTCAACCATCTCACGGCGCTCACGAGCCATGCCACTCTCATGTTGCATACCTGTTCATCTTCTGTTTCAGCCGAAGCCGGATACCGAACATTCGCATCTTTACAACAGATTGGCTAATATTGCACCCGACAGCAAATTATGCAATTCCAGCCGATGCCATTGACCATTGTTGGCCCTCCCGACCGCCAGGGCAGCTACATTCTCTCGATCCGGATCGATACACCGGTCAGCGTAGCGTTCGGAAAATTCCGACATGGCGAGCCTGTTGCGCTTGAGCCGGGCCGTTACCTCTACGTCGGCTCCGCGCTCGGTGGCGCGAAAGGCCGCTTTCCGCTCGCCTCGCGCTTGCTCCGCCACGCCTCAAGGAGCGGAGGACGCGACCACGCCCTCCGCGAAGAGCTATCGGAACTGTTCGCCGAGTGGGGCTACCGCCCGCCTGGTCGGCAAAGCCCGAAAAAACTGCACTGGCATATCGACTACCTACTCGACCGCCCGGAAGCCGAACTCGACCACGTGTTCCTTTTTCCGGGGCCATTGAGGCTCGAACCGCAGCTCGCCGACCGGCTCGCCGCAATGCCTGAAACCTCGGTCGTCGCCGACCGACTCGGCGCGCAGGACGCCGCCTCGGGCACGCATTTTTTCAGAGTTGGCGAACGTGCTGCACTGGCGGCGGAACTGGCGCAGGAAGCGTCAGGCCGCTCTGTCTGATTTCCCCTCACTCCTCTGCCTTGCTCTCCTTCTCAAGCAACGCCTCGACAAAACTCGTGCGGTCGAAGAGTTGCAGGTCGTCGATCTTTTCACCAACGCCGATGTACTTGACCGGCAGGTTCAGCTCACGGGAGATCGAGAGCACAATACCGCCCTTGGCCGTACCGTCGAGCTTGGTCATAATGAGGCCGGTGACGTTGACGAATTTGGTAAACTCGCGAGCCTGCTGCACGGCGTTCTGGCCAGTGGTGCCGTCGAGCACGAGCAACACTTCGTGCGGCGCATCGGGAATCTTTTTCTTGGCCACGCGCATGATCTTGGCCAGCTCCTCCATCAGATGGCTCTTGTTGTGCAGCCGCCCCGCTGTATCGACCAGCACCACGTCGGTGCCTTTGGAGACCGCCGAGCTGACCGAGTCGAACACCACCGAGGCCGGATCGGCGCCCTGCCCCTGGCCGATGATCGGCACGCCAGCGCGGTCAGCCCAGATCTTAAGCTGCTCGTAGGCGGCAGCACGGAAGGTATCGGCGGCGGCGATAACGACCCGTTTGCCCGCCTTGTCGTAGTTGTGGGCAAGCTTGGCCACGCTGGTGGTCTTGCCCGCGCCGTTCACGCCCACGATCATGATGACGTACGGTTTTGCCGACAGCGACGCGTCGAAGTCAACCGGATGTTCGTGCCCCGACTCGACAAGCAGGTTGCGAATCTCTCCCATCACCATCTCGTTCAACTCATCCTCCGAACGGTAGGTTTTGCCTTTGGAGCGTTCTGTGACCGCATCGACGATGTCAAGCGTGGTTTCGACGCCCACATCGGCACTGACGAGAATGTTTTCCAGCTCTTCGAGGAATTCGTCGTCCACCTCGGTTTTGCCCTTGGTGACGACCGCGAGTTTATCGCGCAGTGTGTCGCGAGTCTTGGTGAGCCCCTCCTTGAGACGCGACAGCCCTAACTTGTCAAAAAAGCCCATGGAAAATGAGAAATTGGCTATGTTTATAGACGATTGGGCCGGAGAAACTCCGGAAAACCCGCTTGAATTTTAATGTAGCTAAATATATGTCATATCAACCTATTTCCGAGATTGGCGAATTCGGTCTGATCGACCGGCTTGCAAAGATCACTGCTCCCTCAACAAAGCAGCGCCCGGAGCTGGTCGCCGGCATCGGCGACGATTGCGCCGTCTGGCAAAGCGACGAGTCGCTGGTGCAGGTCATGACGACCGACCTGCTTGCCGAGCACGTTCACTTCGACCTGTTGACCACGCCGCTCAACCACCTCGGCAGCAAGGCGATCAGCGTCAACGTCTCAGACATCTGCGCAATGAACGCCATGCCGGACTACGCAGTGATCTCGATCGCCGTGCCGCCGAAGATGCCGGTGGAGATGGTCGAGGAGCTGTACAAGGGCATGAACCATGCCGCTGAAATGTATGGTCTCGCCATCGCGGGAGGCGACACCTCGTCGTCGGCGTCGGGCCTGTTCATGTCGGTTTCGATGACCGGAACAACAACGCCGGAGCTGCTTGCGCTGCGCAAAGGCGCGTCGCCGGGCGATGTGATTTGCGTGACGGGAACGCTCGGCGGCTCGACCGCCGGACTGCACCTGTTGCAGCGCGAAAAGGCGACCATGATCGAGCAGATGCGCAACAACGAGCCGTACAACAAGGAGGTGATGGCCGAGTTGCAGGAGTACACCGAAGCGATCCGCTGCCACCTTTTGCCCGAAGCGCGCATCGACATCATCGACTTTTTCAGCGCAGAGGGCATCGTGCCGACCGCCATGATCGACATTTCGGACGGCCTGGTCTCCGACCTCGGCCACCTCTGTCGCCGCTCCGGAGTCGGCGCAAAGATCGACGAAAGCAAACTGCCGGTGCTGCCAGAAGCGCGAACCGTAGCCGAAGAGTTCCAGCAGGACGTCTTCGACTGGGCGCTCACCGGCGGCGAGGACTACCAGCTTCTCTTCACCGTGCCGAAATCGCAGTACGACCTCATCGCCTCCCACCGCAACATCACAGTCATCGGCGAAATCACCGAGAAAGAACAGGGCGTGATGCTCACCGACATCTTCGGCATGACAATCGACATGTCGGACATGAAGCGCGGCTACGAGCACTTCGCAGGGTGATGCGGATGATGATACACTTTTAAATCGGGATGGGGATCGCTATCGACATCGGGATTGATGACGAAATTTCGCCATTCCGTAGGCAGCAGGCCTGCGTGTCTGCCCTTCCCCAACACCTGATAATCAGGATTTGCCCTGCTTGTGTAATCACCGCGAAAAGAGTAAATTAGCCGACCTATCAGAACAATGGTTGCCGAAGTGGCGGAATTGGTAGACGCCCGGGACTTAAAATCCCGTGTTCAGCAATGGACGTGCGGGTTCGATCCCCGCCTTCGGCACTCAACGTTTCCAGCCCCAGACTTTCCCGCAACCGACTCGGCAGCGTACTGAACCACGTGATGCTGCACCAGACCATCATTGGCCTCGAAGCCAAAAAGCAGTTCGGCAAGATCGGCTACTACCCGGACGTCGTCATCGGCTGCGCGGGCGGCAGCTCGAATTTCGCGGCCATCAGCTGCCCCTTCCTATACTGACAAGATTCACGGCAAGGCGGTGAAGGTGATCGCCACCGAGTCGTAGGCGTGCCCGACGCCTACGACTCGGGT
>CBEUNJ010000029.1:0-16955 GCA_965544465.1 uncultured Chlorobaculum sp. | reverse complement strand
AAATGGGCGAAACGGCAATTGCTACGCTGCGGCATTGGGTTGGGTATGCGGCGGTGGGGTTTAGATGAGGGTGAATGCTGGATATTTCCTGTTTTTTTGAAGTAAAGCGTTTTGCTGTTTATGTTGATCTTAAAAAGCAAAAGACATTGAGATAGTGTTGCTGCTGAATAACAATAGTACGACACTAACATGCTAAGATCACGAACCTGAGAGCATTATGCCAACTGTTTTGAAAATAAAAGAATTCCGGTTTCACTTCTACTCTGACGAGGGGACAGAAGTAGCCCATATTCATGTCCGAAGTGCAGAGGGCGAGTGCAAGTTTTGGCTATCGCCAGTTTCGCTTGCTTGAAATCGGGGTATTCCGTCGCATCAGTTGAGGGAGATCGAGCGACTTGTTTATGAGAATCAACAATTTCTTTTGGGGAAGTATGATGAATACCACGTCAATTAAGAGTGAGCCTTGCGCTCTGCGGGCTTGGGCTGAGGGTCGGATGATTTTTGTCGAGCTGGCCGATGGCCGCATTATCGGCTTCCCTGCGGATCGGTTTAAAATCCTGAAAGAGGCGTCGGAAGAGGCGCTGAAAATGGTGACGGTTGAGGTCAACGGTTACGCGCTGCGGTGGGAAGAGCTGGACGAAGATCTGACGGTCGAAGGCATTGTCGCCGGTCGTTTTCAGCTTCCTCTTCCGGAGGTGGCGGCGTGAGGCGTTTTTGCCAGAACAGTTGACCAGTCAACCTGCATTCTGGATTCATCCCCGTTATCAGCGATGGCCGCTTCGATTTCCTTGTCCGACAAGGCTACGGTTGCTTTCTAGTCGCATCTGCTCTACTTGTTCATCAGTATATCTCACGATGCGTTCTTCCATTGTCAGATCGCGGTCTCCTGAATCATAGAAGCAGACGAGTTTGCCCCCGCTTCAAATTCCTGAAAATCTTCAGCGTGGCTTCGGAGAGGTTGAGGGTGTAGAAGTGGACGCCTTTGACCTTGTGGTCGAGCAGCTCCTGCACCTGGCTGGTGGCCCATTCGATGCCGATTTCGGCGACCTCTTTGTCATCCTTCGCTTCGTTGACTTTGCGCAACAGGGAAGACGGGATTCTTGAGCCGAGGGCGAGTTCGCACATGCGACTCATCCCTTTCTTGCTCATGATGGGCATAATGCCGGGGATGATCGGCACACTGATGCCCACCAGTTCGCAGCGTTCGACGTAGTCGAAGTAGTCGTGGTTGTCGAAGAAAAGCTGGGTGACAATGTAGTCCGCGCCCGCGTCAACCTTCTCTTTGAGATATTCCAGCTCCTTCATCCGGTTCGGCGTTTCGGGGTGGCCTTCGGGGAAGCCTGCCACGCCGATGCCCATTTCCGGGAAATTTTCGCGAATGAACCGCACCAGATCAATGGCGTGCGGGAAGTCCTTGGTCGCCTCGGCGAGCGTTGGGATGTCGGCGGGTTTGTCGCCGCGCAGGGCCAGTACGTTGGTGATGCCGTGTTCACGGTAGAGCTTCAGGACGCTCTCGATTTCGCTCTTCTCCGCGCCGATGCAGGTCAGGTGCGAGACCACCGTCAGGCCGGTCTGCTGCTGGATTCGGGTCACCAGATTGTGCGTGCGCTCCCGTGTTGAACCGCCCGCGCCGTAGGTCACGCTGACGTACGCGGGGTCTAGCGGGGAGAGATTCGAGATGGTGGCAAAGAGTTTATCCCAGTCGTCCTGCTTTTTCGGAGGGAAAAATTCCAGGCTGAAGACCGGTTCGGTTTTGGCGTCGAGAATCTCTTTGACAAGCATCCGGATGTAAAGTTTTAACAGGTTGACAGGAAATGTCCTGAATATACTAAATTATCCTGTTGCTTAAATCCTGAAATCACCGCCATAACCCCTATTATGAAGCGGTATTTTCTTCCCGCACATCCAGCGTTTCGTCTGCTTGCCTGTGCCATCGGCGGCATTGTAGCAGGCTTCGTTGTGTCGGTTTCGCCCTTCGGCTGGCTTGCCGTAGCGTTTCTTTTCTGCATCGTGACCGGCGTGTTGCTGCTTGTCAATCGCACGCGGCTTCCGGCTGGTAACGTACCGTGGCTTTCGGTTGTGAGCTATCTTTTGATGGTGTTCGCCGGGTTTGCGTTTTACGCTTCGGCCACCTTTCGGCTCGTACCTTCGCCGTCGCTGCTGTCGTGGGTTGGCCGCAAGGTGATAGTGTCCGGTATCGTTGACGGGCGTCCGGTCGAGCGTCACGGTACAGCGCGTTTGCGTTTGAGCGTTCGGCAGGTGTTCGATGCGGGGCGCACCACAGCGGTCGATGAGCCACTGAAGGTTGTCATCCGGATGCCTGCCGGCGAGCGTTTCGGTATTCAGGAGGGCGATTTTGTTCACGTCAAGGGTTCGCTTGGACTGATTCCGCCAGCGTCCAATCGTGGTGAGTTTGACGCTCGGTGGCATGACCGGTTGCAGGGAATTCATTGCCAGCTTTTCTGCATCGGGCCGTGGATGGTGCGCAAAGGCGAGTCAGCATCTTCTTTTGCGTCGCTTCAATTCATCATCAATCCCTTGCGAAAGTATCTCACCTCGGCCATCGAGCAACATATTCCGAAAGGGCCGGAGCAGGGGCTCATCAAGGGGATGATGCTCGGCGAGCGGGAGCTGGTTCCGGAGCCTGCGTATGATGCGTTCCGGCGCACCGGTACGGCGCATGTACTGGTTGTTTCGGGGCTGCATGTGGCGCTGCTGGCCTATGCGGTCAACCTCGCCTTGCAACGCCTGCGGACCGCAACGGCGGGCAAGTGGCTGGCGCTTTTTATTCTCGTGACGCTGATCGCGCTCTACAGCTTCGTGACCGGCAATGCACCTCCGACCCGCCGGGCGGCGATCATGGCGTCGGTCATCATCGCCGGCAATACGATCGGGCGGAAAAGTTATGCGCTGAATTCACTGGCCGTGGCCGATCTCGTTATTCTGCTCTTCGATCCTCTTGAATTGTTCAGCCCCGGTTTTCAGATGACCAACGCCGCAGTGGCGGGCATTCTCACGATCTATCCGCATCTGTTGCGGCTCGTGCCCGACAGGACGGGACTGTGGCGGCATCTTGCGCATCTGTTGTGGAGCGCCTTCAGCGTGAGCTTGTCGGCGATGATCGGCATCGCTCCGCTCATTGCGTGGTATTTCGGCACCTATGCTCCGTCGGGTATGATCGCCAATGTGCCGGTGGTCTTCTTTTCGAGCATGGCGATGTACGGCTCGTTTCCGATGGTGCTGCTGCATGGCATCGCTGGCGGAGTGGCCGCGCTGTTCGGACTCAGCTCGTGGCTGTTTGCACGGCTCGCGCTCTGGTTTGTCGGCCAGTTCAGCCGCCTGCCGTTCGCCAGCATCGACGTGCATCCGAGCCTGTTCGGCGTGGCGGTGTTCTACCTGACCGTAGCGTTCGCGCTCTATGCAATCGTTGCGAAGGCGTGGGGACGGTTGGCCATTGTCGTCCTCGCCAGCTTGAACCTGCTGTTTTGGTATGGGTTGCTCCGACCGTTTCCCGAGGCTCCGGAGATGGTGACGGTTAACGGTGGAGGTGATGTGGCGCTGCTGCTCTCATCCGGTAGCGAAACTTTGCTGGTTGAGGATGGGCGGCATCCGGTGGAGCGTGATCGCATCCGGCGGCAGGCCGGGCTGTGGGGGCTGGCCGAACCGGTGGCGATGGCGGGAGTAACGTCGTCCGTAGCCGATGAGCAGCTCCAGCCGATCACCGGTTCGGATGCGATGCTCTCCGGCTCGCGCAGCTTTATTGTGCGTCATCCGTTACCGCGTGTGCTCAGGGTTGACAGCAAGCGGCGTGCATGGCTTTTCGTGTCGGGGCTGAAGCGACTCGAACAGGTGCGGGCGGACGGCGTCGATGTGGTGCTCTGGATTGGCCGGTTTACCGACAAAGAGTGGCGGAGGCTCGATGCGTGGATCGGTTCGGCGCGACCGCGCAGGATGCTGCTTGTGCCGACCTCGTTCATGCCGCGCGTGCAGCGAGGGTTGCTTGAGCGGTTCGCGTCGCAACGCCAGTCGGTTACAGTGCGGTCGCGGAGTAAGCAGGTGGCGTGGTATTGATTGGGGGCGGTACTGATGGCGGAGCAGGGTAGCCGCGAGGGCTGCCCCTGGTGAGTTCTGGGCAGAACCCTATCCGTTCTGGTTGTTGAACAGGCCGTTTCTGGTCAGGTTGTCGAGGATTTTGACTACGTCGGCGGAGAGGCCCGGCGGGTTGAGGTTGCGCAGCACGGAAGCGAGGGTGGCGATTTTTCCTTCGATCGGCAGGAATTTGTTGACCACGACGATTTTGTTCTCACGCACCCGGCACTCGCCGCCGATGAAGCTGCCTTTTTCGTAGCGAATTTTGTGGCCGGTCGAGCTGATGGCCTCTTCGAGCCGGTCGAGCTGTTTCTGTTTTTTCATTCTCTCTTTTGGCGTCTCAATGCCTCGATTGCTGCAACAGGTAGTTCAGCACCGGCGCGGTGTGCAGCGCCTGAATGATGCCGCCGTTGAACACCAGCTCCTGAAGCTTATCGAGTGATACTTCGTGCACGGTGATCTCTTCGGTCGCGTCGAGCTGCTGCTGTGCTGAGTGCGTGAGCCCTTCGGCCAGAAAGGAGTGGGAGAGGTTGTTCTGGATGGCTGGGTTCGGACTGAGCGTCATTAACGGCGTCCACTTGCCGCCGCTGTAGCCGGTCTCTTCGAGCAGCTCGCGTTGGGCCGCTTCGAGCATCGATTCGCCGGGATCGGTGACGCCCGCCGGAAGTTCCCACGAGACCTCGCCCAGGCCGTGCCGGTATTGCCGGATGAGCACAGCCTTGCGTTCCGCCGTGATGGCCAGCACGTTGACCCAGTCGGGAAACTCCTGAACGTAGTAGTCGTCGATGGTTCTGCCGTTTGAGAGTTGCACCTTGTCCTGCCGCAACGTCAACCACGGACGGCGGTGCAGGTAGGTCGAGTTGAGCGTCTGCCAAGCTGGCGGGTCGTTTGGTAATTGTTGGTTCATGAGCGCATTCTCGGGTCAAGCGCGTCGCGGATGCCGTCGCCGACAAGGTTGAAACAGACCACTGTGGCGAGGATGGCGATGCCGGGGAAGGTCGAAATCCACCAGTGGTTGATCAGGCTGTCGCGCCCTTCGTTGATGATGTTGCCCCAGCTCGGGGTAGGCGGCTGCACGCCGAGGCCGAGGAACGATAAGCCCGCTTCGGTCAGAATGATGCTGCCGATGCGCAGCGTGGCGGCCACGATGACCGGCGTGAGCGTGTTTGGCATGACGTGGCGGAAGATGATGCGTGCGTTCGACAGGCCGAGCGATTTAGCCGCGAGAATGAACTCCTGCTCCTTGAGCGAAAGCACCTGGCCGCGCACGATTCGGGCCACGCCCATCCAGCCGGTGAACGAGAGCGTGATGACGATCAGGTAGATTGAGTTGCCGAAGGTGGCGATGATAATCAGAATGAGAAACAGCGCCGGAAAGGCGATCAGCACATCGACGATGCGCATCAGGATGCTGTCCACCCAGCCGCCGAAATAGCCCGATGAGACGCCGATCACCGTGCCGAGCGTCACCGAAATGAGCACCACGAGGAAGCCGATAGAGAGCGAAATGCGCGAGCCGTAGAGCACGCGGCTGAAGATGTCGCGCCCGTACTGGTCGGTGCCGAGCAGGAAGGTTTTTGTGACGATGTAGCCTGGCTTGTCGCCGTTGTCATGCACCGAACGTAGTTCATTCAGCGGGATGTTTTTTTCGCGAATGCCCTGCCGGTAGAAGAGCTGGTCGCCTTCTACGCGGTAGCTGTCAACGAACTTAAGGCCGTAGTCGCGGTTGCGGGAACGGAGCTTCTGGCTGTCGGTGATGAGGGCGTTGCTCAGCGAGGCGACCGCGTCGTCGCCTTGTCTGTGCGGAATGACGACGGTACGATGTTTGTCGAGCACCAGCGCGTCGATGCGGGTCAGAGGAGGCTGGTAGGCGGTGACGAGGAAATCCTGCTGGTCGAAGGGGCTGAAGGGCGCGAGGAATGGCGCGAGGAACGCCACCGAGTAGAGCAGGAAAATTATCACCGATGCAGCCACAGAAATACCGTTGTGCTTGAACGAAATCATACCGAGCTGCCATGGGCTCAGTTCGCCCGATCCGGCGGTCTCTTGCCGTTCAAGGTGATGGCGATACGAGCGCCACGAAAAGTAGATGAGCAGAACCGGAACCAGCAACAGGTAGAGCGCCGCGATCCAGAATTCGAGAATTTCCTGCGTGAAGATCTGACGGAAGTTGACGGGGGAGAGCGCAAGCAGCGCGAGCCCGGTCGCCAGTGAGCGCAGGCTGATGACGAGCAGATCGAATCGGAGCACCACCAACACGATGAATGCTGTAAACGCCAAGAAGAAAAAGAGGCCTTGGGCAGTTTTACCGGCTCTCATTATGCCAAGACCGGGCACTATGCGGTACCAGACAGGGACGTGCGAATCATTCGGTTGCTGTGCAGCCATTGGAAAATGAGAATAGTGCTAAGTGTAGGTAGCGGTGATTCTTCTGGACACTTCTCAAAAAAACGATACTTGCCGTTCGATTGCAAATGGCGAGACGAAAAAAAAGCTGCCGTTCCGGAGAAAGGCAGCTTGGGCTTATCCTGTGATTGGACTGGTTTTGAATCAGGCCTCTTCGGTGGCTTCCTCTTCACCCTCAGCCTCTTTTCTGGGGGCGGCAACCGATACAATAGCAGCCTCAGCATCACCGATGATCTCGATGGTGCCAGCCGGGATGCGGGCCTGGAGGTCGCCGATGTGCAGCGAGTGGCCAGCTTCGAGTTCGGAGACATCGATCGTGAAATGCTCGGGTATGTCGGTCGGCTTGCCTTTCAGGGTCAGGGTGTGCATGATGATCTGCAATTTGCCACCGCCAATTTTCACGCCTGGAGCCTCGCCTTCGACATGGATCGGGACTTCCATTTCCAGCACCTCATCGGTCGAGAAGCGCAGGAAGTCCGCGTGGATGACGCGGTCGGTGACCGGGTCGAACTGCACGTCCTTGATGAAGGTGAGAACGGACTTGCCATCGGGGTACTGAAGGTCGATCATGTGCGACTCGGCGGAGTGGACGAGCTTGCCGAGGGCAATTTCATCGACGCTGATTGCAACGGTCTCTTCTTTTTTATGATAGACAACTGCCGGGACTAGACCCTGCTGGCGCAGCTTTGCGGCTTCTTTTTTTTTCACTTCGCGCAGGTTGACAGACAATGTTCTTGTTTCCATCTTCTTTCTCTATCTCCTTTATCTGTTAGGGCTTATAATTAATTATGATTGGTGATCTTGTGCGAGATGTTCTTGCTGTCGAAAAGGCAACTGACCGATTCACCATCGTAGATGCGCTTGATGGCTTCGCCGAACAGGTTGCTGATGGTAACGGTTTCAAGTTTCGGGCAGTAGTCGTGCTCGCTGACCAGCGAGTCGGTGACGATGACCTTTTCGAACACCGAGTTATTGATGCGCTCAATGGCCGGGCCGGAGAGAATCGGGTGCGTGGCTGCGGCGTAAATTTTCAGACCGCCAGCCTCCTGGATCGCCTTGGCGGCGTTGACGATGGTGCCAGCCGTGTCGATCATGTCATCGACCAGCAGCACGTTCTTGCCTTTTACGTCGCCGATGATGTTCATCACCTCGGCCACGTTGGCTCTCGGACGGCGCTTGTCAACGATGACCAGCTCGGTGCCGAGTTCGGAAGCGAATTTGCGAGCCAGCTTGACGCCGCCTACGTCGGGCGAGGCTACGACGAGATTGTCGGCAATCGACATGTTTTTGACATAGTCGATCAGCACGACGCTGGAATAGAGATGGTCGAACGGAATGTCGAAAAAGCCCTGGATCTGGGATGCATGAAGATCCATGGTGAGAATTCTGTCGGCGCCAGCCTGGGTCAGGAGGTTGGCCACGAGCTTGGCCGTGATGGCTACGCGGGGCTTATCTTTGCGGTCCTGACGGGCGTAACCGTAATAGGGCATGACGGCCGTGATCCGCGCTGCCGATGAGCGTTTGGCGGCATCGATCATGATAAGCAGTTCCATCAGATTGTCCGACGGGGGGTTGGTGGACTGGATGATGAACATATCCGAACCGCGGATCGATTCGAAGTAGTTGACCGAAATTTCGCCGTCGGAAAAGTTTTCCACTTTTGCGTCACACAGCGGCATCCCGAGGTAATCGGCGATTTTTTCCGCAAACTTCGGGTTGCTACGCCCAGCGAAAATTTTAATAGGTGTGCTCATCCTTCACTGCTTTTTCTGATGAAACGAAGTATATTGCGGCAACACCTTCAGTTATCTATTAATCAGGTGCGGGCGCGCTCTGTCGCATTCGGTGTGAATGCGATTTAGATTTAAGATTTTGAATATACCAAAATGGTTTGAATTACTAAGTGAATTTTCTGGCTTTCACCGCTCAACCGATTCATCATGAAGATTGCAGACATCCAGGCCTTTCTCGGGCGTTATTTCAGTTCCGTCGAACTTGTCGGCTCCGGCCAGGCCGACATCACCGGTCCGGCAAAAGTTGAAGAGGCCGTTGCTGGTCAGGTCAGCTTCGTGGCCAATGAAAAGTACTATCGCTACATCGCGCAAAGCGGTGCTTCGCTGTTGATTGTGCATCCCAAAGCGCCCGTGGACGAAGCTCCGGTAGGTATGAATTTCCTCAAGGTTGAAGACCCTTACACCGCCTTTGTGTTCATCCTTCGCCACTTTGCCGGTGAGCGTCGGATTGCTGCGCCCGGCGTGGCTGCATCGGCCACGATTGCCGCTTCGGTGCGTCTTGGCCGCAATGTCACGGTTGGCGAGCATGTGGTCATCGGCGAGCGCTGCGTGATTGGTGACGATACGGTGATTGGCCCCAACACGGTGCTGCTCGACGGCGTGACGATCGGTTCCGGATGCACGCTTTTTCCGCAGGTGACCATATATGATGGCACTGTCGTCGGTGAGCGTGTGACGGTGCACAGCGGCACGGTTATCGGAGCCGACGGCTTCGGCTTCGCACCGCAGAAGGATGGTTCCTACGTGAAGATTCCGCAGATGGGCATCGTGCGCATCGAGGACGATGTCGAGATCGGCGCCAACACCACCATCGACCGCGCCACGATGGGTGAGACGCTTATCGAAAAGGGGGTCAAGCTCGACAATCTCGTGCAGATCGCCCACAACTGCCGCATCGGCGGCGATACGGTCATTGCGTCGCAGGCGGGCATCTCCGGCAGCGTCAAGATCGGGCGCAACTGCCTGATCGGCGGTCAGGCGGGTTTTGCCGGCCATCTTGAACTTGCCGACAAGATTTCGGTGGCGGCCAAGGCCGGTATTTCCAAATCGTTCAAGCAGTCCGGGCAGGCCATTCGCGGTGTGCCGGCCCAGCCCATGCGCGACCAGCTCCGCCAGGAGGCGCAGATTCGCTCGCTCGGCGAGATGAAAGCAAAGATCGACGAGCTCGAAGCGAACCTGCGTGAACTGCAGGCCCGGCTCAACGGTTGAGGTGGGCAATAGCGCTTACGTTTCGTCCAGTTTGCGGTTGAGGTTCCAGTTGTAGGGCAGATAGCGTATGCGCAGTTGTTTTCTCATTGAAACAATTCGCTCGCGGAGCGATTCATCGCAGAATTGCAGGAGATAATCGAGTACCTGATGCTGGTTATCTCCGAAATCCCGGTCATACCACTGAAATATTCTCGACAGGCGAAGCTCTCTCTTTGTCTCATCCAGTTCAAGACCGCTCCGGTTGATGAAGCTGCGTGCGGCGATGTCGAGCTGATGGTCGATCTTTTCGGCATCGTAAAATTCAATGGGAGGGCAGGAACTCGATGCGCAGACCAGCGCGAAATGAATTCTCGGATCGAAGGTTTCAACCGCGAGGCGCAGCCGGGGATCAGTGCTGCTGAACTGCCTGATCGGAAAGGCTGGATGGGAGCGATTTTTTCTCAGGATTCCATGCTCGATGTCGTCTGGTGAGAAGAACTGGTCGCCGATGTCGTAGCCGATTCTGCCGAAAAAGTTGACGATTTCAAGCACGGAACGCTGAATGTCGAGCGCGATAACGCCGTGGATGATGAGGATGTTGTAGATGTTGATCCAGAACGCTTTCCGTTCCATGTCGGTTTGCAGGCTTTGCGGGTCGAATTCGTGCAGGTTCTGCGCAAGCTGTTGGTACTCCTCGAAACTTCTGGAGCGCTTCATGGCGGGGTAATCGACCCGTCCATGCCTGGAATCGAAGAACGCTCCCTGAAGCCGTCCGAGCATGATCTTTAGCCTGGCATCCAGTTTGCCGTCGATTGTTTCCGTGGGCTTGTCCGCAGGCTGCTGAGGCTGGTTCAGGGTGAGCCGGAGCGGCAGAAGGCGCTGCATTTGCTGCATCAGCGACAGTTCGGTGTCCTCCTGGGTTTCCGGCGGAAGTTTGCCGCTGAGCAGCGCAGCGATGGCGTTGATATAGCCGATGTGGCTGAACGCTTGCGGAAAGTTGCCAAGCATCTCCTTTCTGCCAGGATCGTACTCCTCTGAAAACAGTCCGAGATCGTTGGCAGCGTTCATGGTGACGCCAAGCAGCTCCTCGGCTTCGATGATTTTTCCCGACAGGGCCAGGCATTCTATCATCCAGAAGTTGCACAACACAAAGCCGCCCTCTTCGCCTTCAAGTCCGTCATCGGTAAGGTAGCGCCGGATGAAGCCGTTTTTCATGAGATGATTTCGGCAGGCTTCGATGGTGCCCTGGATGCGTGGATCCGATATGGGCAGAAAGTTGACCAGCGGCAGAATCAGCAGGCTTGCGTCAAGGATTTCCGTGTCGAAACGCTGGACGAACGAGTTCAGCTTGTTGCTGAATCCCCGCGTCAGCACCTGGCGTTTGATCTCGTCCCGTTCACGCATCCAGCGCTCAATCGGCGCATCGAATCCGAACCTTCTGGCGATGGTGATGCCGCGGTCGAGAGCTACCCAGCACATCACCTTGGAATAGACGAAATGGTATGGTTCGTTGCGAAATTCCCAGATTCCATCATCAGGCTTGCGCCAGTTTTCGATAGCTATTTCGCAAATATTTCTGAAAAACGACCAGAGCGTTTCATCGATTTTTCCGGCGTAATCGGAAAGGCGGAGTGCGGCGTCCATCACTTCGCCGTAGATGTCCCACTGTTGTTGGATGTGCGCGGCATTGCCGATTCTGACCGGCTTTGAGTGGCGGTATCCGTCAAGATGCGTCAGATGCTGTTCGCGAAGGGTCTGCTCTCCATGGATTGAATACATGATCATCAGCTTCCGGCTGCCGTGTTTTCGGTACGTATCGTGCAGCCAGCGGATGAAGCTGTCCGCTTCACTGATGTGGCCGAGCGTGAAGAAGGACTTGAGTGTAAACGAAGCGTCGCGGATCCAGGTGAAACGGTAGTCCCAGTTGCGCGCTTCGCCGATGCTTTCGGGCAGCGAGGTGGTCACGGCGGCGATGATGGCCCCAGTCGGCTGGAAGGTGAGCAGCTTGAGCGTCAGCATCGACCGATGAACCAGCGGAGTGTATTCCCCGAGCCAGGCGCATCGATCCCCGATGCAGTAGTGCAGCCACTCTTGCCACCAGTTTTTCGTGGACTCAAAAGGGCAGGGGAGCTTTTCTCCGCGATTGACCGGCCCGTGCAGCAGATCGAAATGCGCCGATGTTCCCTGATCGAGAGAAAACGAGAGCGTCAGCGTGTCGGTTCCTGCGCCTTCCGCATTGAAATCTTGCAACGAGTGCAGTAGGGTGACGGGCGGGTCGGTTTGACTGACGATGAAGCCGGAGTTACCATGCTGGAGCTGCTGGATCACGCAGTTGCCGCGTGCATAATCTGGGCGCGGCGCGAGGGTCAGCATGAAATCCACACGTCCATAATCGACACGCACACACCGATGAATCCCCGGCGGGCGTTGGCTCAGACTGCTGTTTTCAACAGGCATGAAGTCATACAGCGTCGCTCTGCCATGGTTGGTCGTGAACGAGGTGGAGAGGATGCAGGTGTCGGTCAGGTATTCCCGGCTTGATGTGAACGGTTCGGAGGGCTTGAGGCTGAACAATCCACCGTTACGGTCATCGAGTAGTGAAGCGAATATCGTCGGGGAGTCGAAGTACGGCAACGAATAATAATCGATCGAGCCGTCGGCTGAGACAAGGGCGGCTGTCTGCATGTTGCCGATCAGCCCGTAGTCAGAAATATTTCGGTACATAGCGTCAGGAATGGTTCGAGATAGCGTTTCAGGCAATAATAACAAAATGACTTCAGGGCACCGCTAAAAAGGGTGATGTGCAGCAGGACTATTCTACCCGGCGAAACGCCTGTTCATGGGCATCATGGCGCAGAACAACGGGTCTGTTCAGGCTCGACCGGGCGCAGTGATCTCCAGAGAAAGACGTTGTAACCCTTTTTGTTGAGCTGCGTGCAGCGCATCAGGTTGTAGGTCGGGTTCGTCAGGCCGATCTTGGCAACCGCCCGAACATAGCCGATGGTTCTCACATACATCGCTTTTATCGAGTTGGTCATGAAGAGCAGCGCTAAAAACTTATTGCAAATTGCTCAAGTCAGGTTCTCCAATCATCGAAAGCGTAGGGATTTGTGTACCTTGAAATGATAAGCCGTTACAGCCGGAAACGGGTTTTCCGGTCGTTTATTTCATGACCTTATCAGTTTGAGACGTGTGCTATGAGTAAGCAATTTACCAAAGCCGATATTGTTGCTATCGCGGTCGAGGCGATGCTGGTTAACGGGTTGGAGCCTGAGTTTTCGTCTCGGGCCAAGCAGCAGTTGGGCTCGATGCATGGGCCTGCAGAGGGGCACGGTTCGCAGATTGTTGATCTTACCTCGCTGCTCTGGTGCTCGATCGACAATGATGATTCGCGCGACCTTGACCAGATTACCGCCTGCGAGGCGGCGGGGTCGTCCACCATCATTTACGTGGCGATTGCCGATGTCGATACGCTGGTGAAAAAGGGCTCACCCATCGATGAGCACGCGCGCGTCAACACGACGTCGGTTTATACGTCGGCCAAGGTGTTTCCGATGCTGCCGCTGCCGCTCTCAACCGGCATGACCTCCCTCAATCCCGATGAAAACCGGCTGGCGATTGTCACCATCATGAAGATCGGCTCCGATGGCGAGTTGCTCAACTCGACGGTCGAACGCGCGTGGGTGCGCAACAAGGCGCAGCTGGCCTATGACGCGGTTTCCGCATGGATTGACGGCAAGGGCGAGTTGCCGGATGCGGCCAAAGTTGTGCCGGGAATGGATGAACAATTACGCCGTCAGGATGAAGTAGCTCAACAGTTGCGGCTCCGGCGTCACCGGAAAGGTTCGCTGGAGTTCGAGACCTTCCAGCCGCGCGCCGTATTCGAGGGGGATCGCGTCGTTGCCATCCGCCAGCAGGAGAAGAACCGGGCGCGGCAGTTGATCGAGGAGTTCATGATCGCTACCAACGCTTGCACCGCCGATTTTCTGGCCGAGAAGGGGGTTGCCTCGATTCGCCGGGTGGTCAAGTCGCCTGACCGCTGGAAGCGCATTGTGGCGGTGGCCAGCGAATACAGCTATTCATTGCCCGGCGAACCGGACGGAAAGGCGCTGGAAAAATTCCTGGCCGTGCGGCACAAGGCCGATCCGCTGCGTTTCCCCGACCTTTCGCTGACCATCATCAAGCTCATGGGTGCGGGGGAGTACGTCGTGGAATTTCCGGGGCAGAAACCCATCGGCCATTTCGGCCTCGCCGAGCGCGACTACACCCACTCGACTGCTCCGAACCGGCGTTATCCCGACCTGATCACCCTGCGCATGAGCAAGGCGTTTCTGGCCAACCTGCCATCGCCCTACGGCGTCGATGAGCTCGAAGAACTGGCCGTGCACTGCACCCGTCAGGAGGACGCGGCGCGCAAGGTAGAGCGGCGCGTGCGCAAGTCCGAAGCCGCGCTGCTCCTGGGAACCATGATCGGCCATCAATTCGACGCCGTCGTCTCCGGCCACTCCGAAAAGGGCACATGGGTGCGCATCCTGAACCCTCCGGCAGAGGGGCGGCTGGTCAGAACTTACGGGAAAGTCAGCGTTGGTAAAAAGATGAAGGTGAAGCTTGTGCTGGCCGACGTCGAACTCGGCTTCATCGATTTCGAAAGGATATGAACGTTACACTCTTGTGGCCATTCGTTTCGCCTTGCCGAATGGCCACGAATCTCCGAACATCCGTGCTTACCACTCCGTTGAGTGGAGTCCTACAATCTCTTTATAGGCAATTGCTGCGGCGCAGGATGTAACTGGCGCGGTGATCAGCAGGCCGACGCCGAAGGCGAGCAAGCCGAGCAGGTTGACCAGGAACAGTACCAAGGCGAAGACGAAAAAGGCGAGCCACTCCTTCGTGATGATCTTCCGGCTGGTCTCCATCGCCTGCCAGAACTCCATGCGGTGGTCGATGATGAGGAAGGTGGTCAGCATATAGCCGACCGCCAGATAGATACCGGGGATGATGAGCAGCAGGAAGCCGACCGACACAATGATCCCGCTTGCCAGTCCCGCCAGAAAGAGCGGCAGGAAGTAGCCGAAGCCACGGAAAAAGTCGCTGAACTCAACCGGCTGGCCGGTGAGAATTCTGAACGCCACGATGCTGTAGCCCGCGTAAAGCGGCGCGGCAAGCGCTGAAAAGACGAGCGAACCAAACGCTTCAAGTTTCGCGCTGGCAAGCGAAATCGCAAACACGATCAGGGTGAAGCCGACGAACTCGCCGATGTGCTCCTTGAACATCTCCCACCCTTTCTGAACGTAGCCGGAAGCGTTGAGCTGATAGCCCTGCTCGATGAGCGGTTCGAAAAGCGCCGGATCGACTTTCTGTCCAAAATCAAACGATGCCATGATTCCTCCAAGGGTTTCATTGTTTTCAATTGCAGTCAATACTATGATCTATTGAAAGGTAGCCAAGGTTGACGAAATCTCAAGGTAGAGCTGAAGTGCCCAGAGGCGATTTTGCGCATTGTCTACCATTATTTCGATGTCGCTACACTTGTCTGAACTTGAGAGCGCTGAATAGGGCATTGGGGCAGGTATCTCAAGTGCCCGGTATTGCAGACACAGCCTTGCGCCGTATATTGCTGCACGTGGCTCGATTTGCAGCGTAAACGATTTTTGATGAAAATATTCGACCGATACATTCTCAAGACGCATCTCGGCACCTTCTTTTTTGCGTTTGTGACGATCATGTCCATGTTCATTTTGTCGTTCGTGACCAAGTTTCTGGAACGGCTGATTGGCAAGGGACTTGATTTCGGCATTATCGTCGAGGTTGTGTTGTTGCAGTCGGCGTGGATGGTGGGGTTCGCTGTGCCGATGGCCGTGCTTGTGACCACCGTCATGGCGTACGGCGCGTTGACCAATAGTTCCGAGCTGACCGTGATGCGCGCGGGCGGTATTTCGATTTATCGGCTCGTTGCGCCGGTGCTGCTGGCCGCGCTCGCCCTTTCGGTGGTGATGGAGCGTTACAATAATGTGCTGATGCCGGAGGCCAACTACCAGGCCCACGCGCTTTTCGCGGACATCACCCGTCTGAAACCGGCGCTGGGAATCGACAAGAACGCCTTTTCGGATATGATCAAGGGCTACTCCATCATGGCGCGTGATGTCGATAACAAAACCGGCGAACTTCGTGATATTGTGCTCTACGACCGAGCCCGCCCCGATGTACGGACGGTCATTCTGGCCAAGCGGGGCAACATCGAGTTCACGCCCGACCATGCCCATCTCGTGCTGACGCTTGAAGAGGGGCAGATTCACGAGCTGCGGCTTCCGGCGATGGATCGTTATCGCACCATGTCGTTCGCGAAGAACCGCTATATTTTCGACGCGACCGGTTACGATTTCGAACGTTCCGACAAGGGGCGCCGTCGTGGCGGAAAAGAGCTTTCAGCCTCCGATCTGCTTTCGGTGGCGCGGGAGTTCCGGCAGAAGGGAGATGCGGCAGAGCGCTCGGCAGTCAAGGGGGTTGATGAACTGAAGGCTGCGGTTGAAAGGATTCGGAGCAGCCATGACAGCTCCGGATCAGAGCCTGCGGTGCTGCCGCCAGTCGTGCCAGGTCGGGCTACCGAAGCCGTGGATGCGATGCTCGGCGAGCTGAACGTTCAGCTCAAGCAGATGCAACAGTATCGGCAGGATTACAGGAAATACATGATCGCCTATCACAAGAAATACTCGCTCGCGTTTGCTTGTCTGGTGTTCGCGATAGTTGGCGCGCCACTTGGCATCATGGCTCGGCGCGGCGGCTTCGGCGCGGGCGCGGCCTTGTCGCTCTTCTTTTTTGTGCTTTACTGGGTGCTGATGATTGGTGGCGAAAAGATTGCCGATCAGGGGTTGCTGTCACCGGCGGTCAGCGTCTGGCTGCCCGATACCATGCTGACCTGCGCCGGGCTGTTCATGCTCTACCGCCTGAGCCACTCGGTCAACGCATCGGCGCGCTGACCGCCGGGGCTGGTTTGGCTTGACGGTCAGCGCAAGGTTGCCGATTCGATCGAGCGTTTGTTGCCATCTTCATCCACGCTCACGAAGGTGATGCGCGTGGTGAATACCAGCTCCTTCTGGCCCGTGGCTATATCCTCGCGGGTCACCTCCACGATGTACTCGACCGAGGTGGTTCCCATGCGATTTTTCTTCGACTCAAAACAGAGGATCGTTCCCTGCCGAATGCTCTTCTTGAACTTGATATTGTCCATGCCGACCGTCACGAAGTTGCAGCCAGGGTAGTCGAGCGTGACGGCGATATAGCTGACCTCATCGATCCATTTGAGCAGATTGCCGCCGAACAGAAAGCCGTAATGGTTCAGATGTTCCGGCATGACGAGCTTGTGAGTTTTCATACGTAGTGACGGGTTTTGAGTTAGATGCAGGAGCAAGCAGTTTGTTGCTTTGGGGCACCTCTAAAAAGTGTCATGAGCGACCTGAGTGCAAGGCGGATGGAGCGCAG
>CBEUNJ010000028.1:0-17031 GCA_965544465.1 uncultured Chlorobaculum sp. | reverse complement strand
CCCGCAGCAAGACAAACCCACTCCCCAACCCCGAAGCCTCAAAGATTGCTTTCCCGCAAAACCTTCACCGGTTCGAGCTTGGCGGCCTTGATCGAGGGAAGGGCGGCGGCGATGGTGCTGATGATGACCGTCACCAGGATGACGAAGAAAAAGTACCACGGGTTCCACGACATGCTGAAGCCGCTTTTGGTGAGCGGCCCCTGCGAGCTTTGAACGTGCAGGCTGGCAAGGAAAGCGATGGAGCCGGTTGCCATGACGCCACCCGCCAGCGCTCCGCCGAGGCCGACAAGGAAGCCCTCGAAGACGAACAGCCCGACCATCTGCCCTGCCGAGAAGCCAAACGACTTCATGATGGCGATGTCGCGGCTCTTTTCGAACACGGTGGTCACGAGGATATTGGCTACGCCAAAGCCTGACACCACGCCGACAAATCCCACCAGCGAGAGCACGATGACGCCGATGCGCCGGAACAGCGCCAGCACGCTGGCGTTCTCCTCCTGCCAGGTCAGGCAGCGATAGCCGGTCATGCGTTCAAGCCCCTCGGCCACGGGCGCGTTGGCGAAGGGATCGCGCACCTTGAACGAGATGCCGGTCACCTTGTTCGGCGGCAGCCCTTCGACGGTCTGTCCGAGCTTGAGCGAGGCCATGATGGTGTTATCCGCCGCGTTCACGCCGGTAAAAAAGATGCCAGCCACCTTGCACTGTCGACTCGTGCCGTCCGGCGCAATGATGGTAATCTGGTCGTCGAGCTGCACATCAAGGTCTTCGGCCACAGTGCGGCCCACCAACAGCGCGTCGGGCGTCTTCTTGAACTGCACCAAATCCCCCGAGGTGAGGCTCCGTCCAATGTGGCTGATGCGGTCTTCGCGATCGATGATCACGCCCTTGAGCAGCACCGGCTGGTTGCGGTTGCCCTTGACGGCCATGATCTGCGATTCAACGAAGGGCGAAGCCGCCACGATCTTGCCGGAAAAAGCCGGTGAGGCGGCAATATCGAGAATCTGGCCATAGTTCCGCACCTCTTCAGGCTCGTCGCGACCAATGTTATCTTTGACAAAAGCAGCCTTTCCGGCTTTGTCGAGGACAAAAAGATTGGTGGGAATCGGATCGAGCTTTTCGCCCTTCAGGCTGATGTGCGGCGCGACGTCGATAATCGTTTCAGTGAACGAATCGAGAAGCCCTCTGGTCAACGAAATGGTCGTAATGAGCACCGTCGTGCTGACCGACACGGCGAGCATGGTGGTCAGGGTCTGGCGTTTGCGCCCGAGAATGTGCCGGATAGCAATATCGAACAGGGTTCTGAGCATGGCGCGGGCTTGGACAGACCTGAAAAAAGTTATGGGATATTTGCCATAAGTTATACTTTACAGATCATCTCTGAAAGGGAGCCGCTCAAAAGTGTCATGATCCCGGCTTGTCGGGACAACAGATGAGCAGCGCCCTGAACATCGTTCAAACCGGAAACGGCCGTCCAGTCAATGCAGGAAACCAGCGCAACCATAACCGCCGAACGCAAGCACAGCCACGTCGAAATATGCCTCAACCGGCCAGTCTGTTTCGACGAAGAGGATACCGGTCTCGGTGCATGGCGGTTTGAACACAACGCCACACCGGAGATTGATTTCGCGGAGATTGACCTTGCGACCGAATTCCTCGGCCACGTCATTGGCATGCCGCTGATGATCTCCTCGATGACCGGTGGCTACGGCGATGCGCTCACGCTGAACCGCACCCTCGCCGAAACTGCCGAACGGTTCCGCATCCCGCTCGGCGTCGGCAGTATGCGCCAGGCACTCGAAGGACGCTCGCACCGCGAAAGCTTTTCGGTCGTTCGCTCGTCGGCCCCGTCAGCGCCGCTCTTCGCCAACATCGGCGCGCCCGAGGTGGCCGCCGGACTGAGCCGAGAGCAGCTTTCGACGCTTGTCGAGCTGATCGAAGCAGACGGACTGATCGTGCATCTCAATCCGGCGCAGGAGTTATTCCAGCCAGAAGGCAGTACCAACTTCAGTGGCTTTTTCGACCACCTGCACGACATTACCGCAACTATTGGCGTACCGGTCATTGCCAAAGAGGTCGGCTGTGGCATTTCGGCCACGGTGGCCCGAAAGCTTGCCGATGCGGGCGTCCGCGCCATCGACGTGGCCGGTGCGGGCGGCATCAGCTGGCAGAAGGTTGAAGAGCACCGCTATCTCGACCAATTCAGCCACGAGGAGCGCTTCAGCTCCTCGGCACTCGACGAATTGTTGAACTGGGGCATTCCGACAGCCGAGTGCCTCACAGGCATCTCGGCGATGAAGGAGCGCCATCCGGAGTACCGGCCAGTCAGCGTCATCGCCTCCGGCGGCATCCGCAACGGGCTCGACGTCGCCAAATCGATTGCGCTTGGCGCGGACATCGCCGCATCGGCCCAGAGCCTGCTCAAAGCGCTGCACTCGGGAACGATCGAAGAGACGATCCGCACTTGGTCGAACGATCTGCGAGCAGCCATGTTCCTGACCGGTTCGGCCACCATCGAACAGCTTAAAGACGCGCCAATCTACCGTAAACCCTGACGACAGCAGTCATGTCCTCACCGATTACTCAAGCACAGGTTGAAGCCAGATACCAGCAATACCACGCGAAGATCAACGAGGCCCTTGCCGCCTGCTTCCCGAAAGCGAGTCCGGCAACCCTCTACGATCCAGCACGCTACATTCTCGAAGGAAAAGGCAAGCGCATCCGCCCGTTCCTGACGCTACTCGCCTCCGAAGCGGTCAGCGGCTCGTCGGACAACGCCCTTGGCGTCGCGCTCGGCATCGAGGTGCTGCACAACTTCACCTTGATGCACGACGACATCATGGATGCTGCCGACCTGCGCCACGGCCGTCCAACCGTGCACAAGCAGTGGGATGTCAACGCAGCCATTCTCGCGGGCGACATGATGATCGCCTGCGCCTACGAGCTGGCGCTCAAGGCGATCAGTTCGCGCCACGCCGAGATGGCCCACATCTTCAACGATGCGAACATCACCATCTGCGAAGGACAGGCGCTCGACATGGAGCTGGAGCAGCGCAAAGATGTCACCATCGCCGACTACCTCGACATGATCGCAAAAAAGACCGGGCGCCTCATCTCGGCAGCCCTCGAAGCGGGCGGCGTGGCTGGCAACGGCACACCGGCAGAGATCGCGGCGCTGGCCACCTTTGGAGAAAAGATCGGACGCGCCTTCCAGATTCAGGACGACTATCTCGACATCATGGCTGACGACGGCAAGTCGGGCAAGGTGCCAGGCGGCGACGTCATCAACGGCAAGAAGACCTGGCTCTTGCTCCGCTCGCTCGAACTGGCCGAAGGCGCTGACCGCGAACTGTTGCAGTCGATCTTCGACAACAACGGAACCTCGCCGGAAAACGTCCCGGCAGTCAAGGCGATTTTCGAGAAGTGCGGCGTACTCGACGAGACACGGGCAAAGATCAACGAGGATACCGAAGCAGCCCTCGACGCGCTTGAAAGCCTGCCCTTCGAGGAAGGTCGCGGCTATCTGAGAGGTTTTGCCAACATCCTCATGAAACGCGATTTCTGAGCTGTTCCGGAAGGGGGAAGCAGCCCCTCCCCCCGGCACCTCTTCAATTCCCCTGCCCCCGACCATGACAACCACCCCTGAATCGAACGACACGCTCGTCCGGATCCTCATGCTCTCGAAATTGCCCGGCATCGGCCCGGCCCGCGCCCGCTCGATGCTCGCCGCGTTCGGTTCCAGCAGCGCCCTGCTCGAAGCGGACATCGACGCGCTCATCAAGCTGCCGGGCATCGGCGAAATGCTCGCCCGCCAAACCGCCGATAACCTTGCAAGCCCGGCATGGCGCAGCAAGGCGCGGCAAGCCGCCGAAGAGCAGCTCGAACGCGCCAGGCGGCTGGAAGTCTCCATCATCACCATGCTCGACGAGGCCTACCCCGAGCTACTCAAGCAGATTTACGACCCACCGCTTGTACTCTTTGTGCGAGGCGATGTAACGTCACTCACGAAGCCATCGCTGGCCGTGGTCGGCACCCGGCGGGCCACCTCGTATGGCAAACAGGCCACCGAAATGCTCTGTCGCGACCTGGTCGGCATGAAGCTTGGCATCGTCAGCGGCATGGCCTACGGCATCGACATGACCGCGCATCGTGCGGCGTTGGAGCATGGCGGCGTCACCATCGCCGTGCTCGGCTGCGGCGTCGATACCATCTACACCGACCCGGCGGGACGGCTCTGGCCGCACATCCTTGAACATGGCGGAGCCATTATGGCCGAAGAGTGGCTCGGCACCGAACCCTTGCCAGGAAACTTTCCGAGAAGAAACCGCCTGATCGCCGGCATGACACTCGGCACGCTAGTTGTCGAATCGGACATCAAAGGGGGATCGATGATCACCGCCGCCAGTGCTCTCGAACAAAACCGGGAAGTGTTCGCCGTGCCGGGCAGCATCTTCGCCAAGGTCTCGCGCGGCCCGAACACGCTGATCAAGCGCTCGCTGGCCAAAGCAGTGCTCTCCGTAGACGACATCCTCCCCGAACTGCCCCCGGCAGCGCTCCTCTGCTCTGTCAGCCAGGCGCAACCAGAACCGCCGCTTCCCGACCTGACGCCGGAACAGTCACGCATCATCGATGCACTCGAAAAGGAGGCGATCCACATCGACCTCATCGCCGAGAAAACCGGCATCGCCATCGACGAACTTCTGGTGCACCTTTTCGAACTCGAAATAAACAGGATCGTCCGGCAGGAACCCGGCCAACTCTTCAGCATCTGCCCTCCGGAAAGGCGCTGAACCTCACCGCTATTTATCATTTCAGGAAATAGCATTTTATCACCGGATTGCTTACTTTTGGTGATGTTGTACCGATGAGTTGACCAGAAAAAGACTCGCTGTTTTCATGTAATCCCAAACAACCCGACAATGTCAGTTTCAAAAAAAATCAAAGCTATTACCAGAGTGCTCTTCATGGCCCTTTTGCTGGGCGCATTTTTTACGAGCCATCCGGCTATCGCCGCTGATGGTGCTCAGAAAATCGGCGTCGTCGATTACGGCAGAATCTTCCAGATGATGCCCGAAACCAAAGCCGCCGAGCGGTCCATGCAGACAGCCAAAATGCAGAGTAGTCAGGAACTCGGCAAAATGAAGTCCTCGCTGCAGGCCGCCATTCAGACCTATCTCCAGAAAAAGAAAAAAACCGGCAAGGCCGACGCCGCTCAGGAGCGCGCGCTTCAGGGACGCGAAGAGAACCTGAGAAAAGTCGCCGCCCAGAAATCGCAGGCACTGGCCCAGAAAGAGCAAACCCTCATTCTGCCTATCCGCCAGAAGATCGACGCCGCCGTGGCCATGATCGCCAAAAAGGAAGGCTACAACATGATTTTTGACAAAAACGTGCGCGTCTATGGCGATGCCCAGTCGGACATCACCTACAAGGTGCTCGATCAGTTGAAGATCAAATAACTCTCGTCTGGAAGACCCTTGAATTCTCGCCGGACAACGCTCTTTTTTCTGGCTATTCTGTTTAGTACCGTAACCGGCTGCGGCGCTCGACTCGATGAGCACCGCAGTACGGAGACGGTTGTATCCTCACAAGAGCAACCCGCCCAGGAAAGCTGGGAGATCACCATTGTCATCTCGGATTCCGGCCACAGGAAAACGCTCATCAAAGCTGGCCACGCAGCTGAATACCGCAAGGGTGACAAAAAGGAAATTCATGTCGATGGCGGCGTCAGCGTCCTGATTATCAACCCGAACGGATCGAAAACCATCATCACGGCGGGCCGTGGAATCGTGCACGACAATCAGAACATTGAAGCTTTCGACCATGTCGTCATCCGCTCGGACGACGGCACAGTGCTCCGAACCGAATATATCAAGCGCTCCACCCGCGATCACATCATCCGGACGGACAAATACGTTACCATCACCAGTCCCACCCGAACCATCCGGGGTTATGGCTTCGAAAGCGATGAGGCCATGAAGCGGTACCGGATTTTCCATGCCAGCGGTGAGGCTCTATCCCAATAATCATCACGACCATAGTTGCATCAGTATGAAAGTCCATATGCTCAAATCGAAGATTCACAATGCCATTGTTACCAGTGGAGACCTCGAATACGAAGGCAGTATCACCATCGACAAAGAGTTGCTTGACATAGCCGATATGATGGCCAATGAAAAGGTGCTTGTGGTCAACAACAACAACGGCGAGCGCTTCGAGACCTACATCATCGAAGGCACGCCCGGCTTGCGAGAAATCCAGCTCAACGGCGCTGCCGCTCGCTGCGCCTTGCCGGGAGACGAGATCATCATCATGAGCTTCGCAGAAATGGAACCCGAGGAGGCGCGCAACTGGGAACCGATGATCGTGATCGTTGACCGGATGAACAATCCGAAACGGCGCCATCGTGTCGGCAAGGACAATGAATATCTCGCCTGAACCCCCAAAACAAAGATCCCTCTTATGAGTTTGGCAATCGTCATCATGGCAGCCGGTAAAGGCACAAGAATGAAGTCCGACCTGCCCAAAGTGCTACACCCAGCCAATGGCAGACCGGTCGTCGAGTATGTCATCGAAAAATCGGAGGCGCTCTCGCCTGAAACCATCGTGCTGATCACCGGCCACCAGTCCGACAAAGTACGCGAGGCCACGAGCAAATTTGCCGTCTGCTACGCCTTGCAGGAGCCGCAACACGGCACGGGCCACGCCGTCATGCAGGCGGAATCGTTGCTGAAGGAGCTCGAAGGAGAAGTCATCATTCTGTCGGGCGACGCCCCGCTGTTCACCACCACCACGCTCAAGGAGCTGGTAGCGTACCACCGCGCCAGCAAGGCAGTCGCCACCGTGCTGACCGCCGAGATCGACGACCCGACCGGATACGGACGAGTCATCCGTAGCGGCGACGGCCAGAAGGTGCTGAAGATTGTCGAACAGAAAGATGCCAGTGAGGAACAGAAAGCGGTCAGGGAGATCAACTCCGGCATCTATGTCTTCAACGCCGCAGAGCTGTTCGAAGCCCTGCACAGCATCACCAACGACAACGCCCAGCAGGAGTACTACCTCACCGACGTGTTCGGCATCTGCTTTGGTAAAGGCCGGAAAGTGTGCGCGTTCAAGGTTGCTGACCACAACGAAATCCGCGGCATCAACACCCCCGAACAGCTCAGAGAAGCCGAAGCGCTCCTGTTGAGCGGCAAGTACGTGTAAAGAATCGGCATACCCATCACGCCGAACGTCTACCCGGCGATCAGTGCCACGATGGTGATACGTTCATGCAAACCCGAGCCGATCAGCTCAGGCGAATTGCGCAGGAAGGGGGGGATCTCTTTCTTTTTGAGGTGGCCGGGATGGATCCGGCTGGTATAGAGCAACGTGCCGCCGGTACGATCGATTCGCCAGACACTCTGCGCGTCGAGCTCCACGATATGCGGCTCAATGGATCGGAGGCCTCGAAAGCCAGCAGGCCACTCTAACCCCGGCGGATACCGGTAACCCGATCCCCCCGCTCGGCGCTGATGGTCACGATCGTTTTGATGTACGCATTGATGCCAAGCGCGTCGCCCCCTCCGGCCAGAACACCGATATGCATAAAGAGCCGGGTTAACAGGTTGTTACTTGCGCGAGCGTCTCGGCTTTTTAGGCTCGTCATCCGAAGCCTCCTGCTTGCGCGTATCGGCGGCAATCTTACTTGAGGTGCGGGTATCGAGCGTCCCGGAATCGGACTGCACACCAACGGTTCTCATGGAATAGAACTCGATCAGGTTGCCATCAGGGTCCATCACGAAGAAGGCCAGCCCCTCGCGGCGGTGCGCCGGACGGGTGACCAGATGGACACCCCGTTCTTCAAGATAGACTGCGGCTTCCCTGACGTCGGCATCAGAGGCCAGCCGGAAGCCGAAGTGATCCACCCGGATGTCGCGAGCGTCAGGCGTGCCAGGCGTTTCGGCCTTGACCAGCACGACAAGATCAGAATTGAGCCGAAGGTAAGTAATATTAGCCCCCGCGCGATGATCTACACGGAACCCGAGAATACCGGCATAAAACTCTTCGGACAACCGCACATCGTTGACCCGAAGCGTAATCTGATTAATCCCCGTCAGTTTCATCATGATTCTTTGCTTCTGTAGCACTCCTGGTGTCCGAACTCTGTTCCAGAGTATAATCGTACTGATGCTCTAAGTACTGCTTGATAGCCTGCTGCGAAGGCTTTTCGCGGCACTCGAACTCGACGCTGATGGCGATCTGCTCCGGGAACACCTTTTCGGACTCAGACTCCGAGGTAGGGTTCCGGATCATCTCCTTGTAAGGAAGCAGCCGCTCTTCCAGTTCGGCACGTTCGAGCTCGTGAATCTCCCTTGCGCGCTTTGAAATGGCCACAACGGTTTCATACAGGTTGTTATGCGTACTTCTAAGCTTGTTCAGATCTACAGGTTTGACCGACATTGCAATAGTGCGTTATGATTGTGGAAGAAACTGCCCGATCTTCGAGGCAACAAGATCGACAGTGCGCTCGAGATCATCATTGACCACGACAACATCGAACTGATCGGCACAGGCAAGCTCCATCTCCGCGCGTTCGAGCCGCATGGCAAGAGCCTCCGGGGACTCGCTTTTGCGCGACTGCAACCGCTGTGCAAGCACCTCCATGCTCGGAGGTTTGAGAAAAACGAGCAGCGCCCGCTCTCCAAAAATTTTTTTAAGGTTCAGCGCCCCCTTCACATCGAGATCGAACAGGAGATTCCGGCCCGCTTTGACTGCTTCACGGGTCTTGGAAAGCAGTGTACCGTAATAGTTGCCGAAAAAGAACTCGTGTTCAATAAAGCCGCCCTCTTCAATAAGTTGCTCGAAGCGTTCGCGGCTCAGAAAGTGGTAATCGACTCCATCCTGTTCCCCGGCTCTCATGGCGCGGGTGGTGGCTGAAACCGAGAATTCCAGGCAGCCGAGACGCTCCATCACCAGTTTGGCGACAGTAGATTTGCCGGTGCCCGACGGCGCTGAAAAGACGATCAACCGGCCATCTGCGGTATCGTGCTGGTCAGTCATGGGCATTACTCGATGTTTTGCAACTGCTCCCGGACCTTTTCAAGCTCCTCCTTGATATGCACCACCTTCTGGGAGATGTCGGCATTCTGAGACTTCGAGGCGATGGTGTTGGCCTCGCGAAGCTGCTCCTGCAACAGGAAGTTGAGCTTGCGGCCCGAACCGCTCGACATGCTGTTCAGCTCCTCGATGAAAAACTTGTTGTGGCTGTTGAACCTGATGCACTCCTCGGTAATATCGAGCTTGTCAGCGACCATGACGATCTCCATTTCAAGACGATCCCTGCTGTACTCAACCTCTCGGTCAGCAATGGCACGGATTTTGGACAAGAAGCGGTTACGGATAGTTTCGAGATGATCAGCAGCAATCTCCGTAATTTCCTTGAGCGTGCGGTCAATCTCGGCGATCCTGGCCACGAAATCACCGGCCAGCTCCTCACCCTCCTTGCGACGCATCTCCTTGAGCTTGTCGATAGCCTCGACGAGAGCCGACCGGGCCACAGACCAGATTTCATCGGGCCGGTCGAGAATGGTATTGCCAGATTCGAAAATTTCTGAGAAACGCAGAATCTGGTCAAGCGTCACCGGTGCTTCAATACCGGCCTCGCGCCTGACGGTTTCAAGCAGGGACTTGTAGCCCCTCACCTTGGAGGCATTGACGCTCACAGGCAACTGCTCGTCAGCTTCATCAAGCTGAAGCTGAACGAAAGCCGATATTTTTCCGCGCTGAACATTGCTGCGGATCAACTCTCTGACCTCAAGTTCCCTGGCGAGAAGTTGTCGTGGAAGCTTGAGACCGATTTCGGCAAAACGATTGTTAACCGAGCGGAGTTCGACCAGCACTCTCATGCCTTTTTCCGCGCGTTCGGCGCTGCCATAGCCGGTCATGCTTTCCAACATATGCAGATCCAGTTACATTCTTGAAAGAAACCTGCGAAAGCCATCTTCCGCAGGTTTCAGGCATCGGAGTTCCGTGCCGGTTTATTTACGCAGATCGAGATCAGCAAGCACCTTGCGATAGCGCTCGATATCGACTTTCTTCAGGTAATTCAGCACGCGTTTGCGCTTGCCGACCAGCATCAGGAGGCCGCGGCGGGAATGCTTGTCTTTGGGATGCTGCTGAAGATGACCGGTCAGATCTGCGATCCTGCGGCTGAACAGGGCAACCTGCACTTCCGCTTTTCCGGTATCCGCCGCAGAATCACCAAACTTCGCAATAATCTCGGTTTTGTGTTCTTTTGACAGACCCATGGTAGTAATAAATAGTAGTGAAATAAAAACAAAAAATACGGCCTGAAATATAACATTATTTCAGATATAATGCCGCCTTTTTTTGATCGTTCAGCAATTGCGCGCGAAGCTCGTCAATCGAGCCAAAACGCTGTTCCGGTCTGATGAAACCGAGAAGCCGAAAGACCAAAACCGTTCCGTACAGGTCGCCCGAAAAGCCGATAAGGTGCGCCTCGACCGTGACCGGCCCATCGTCTTCGACGGTCGGGCGGCGGCCAATGTTCATCATGACCGGCCAGTCGCGGCCATCGACCGTAGCCGTGGCCGCATAGACGCCATGCGCCGGAAGCAGTTTACAGCGATCGGGCAATGCAAGATTGGCCGTCGGAAAACCGATCTGCCGTCCAAGTTTGTTGCCTTCGACCACCGTGCCGCTGATAGTGTAGGGCGTGCCGAGACAGTCGTTGGCTTCGGCAACCCGACCTTCGGCAAGAAGATGCCGGATCCTGGTGCTCGAAACCGCGAAGCCATCGACAATCACCTCGCCGACAACCTCGACGCCAAAACCGTACTCTTCCCCAAGCTCGCGCAGGGTCTTGCCACTGCCACTCCGGTCGCTGCCGAAACCGTGGTCGTAACCGACAGTCACCTGCCGTGCGCCGAGTCTGCCCACAAGCACGTCACGGATGAAATCGGCTGAACTTTTCCGGGAAAACTCACGATCAAAGTGGATAATGAAAAGCAGATCAACCTGCATGGTTCTGCAATGCGCCACCTTCTCCTCGAAGGTGCTCAACAGCTCCACCGGGCAGTTCGGGCCACTGTTGAGCACAAGCCTCGGGTGGGGGTCGAACGTGACCACCACGCTTCTCAGGCCGCCCTCCTGCCTGGCCCGGTCGATCATCGCGCCGATGATCTTGCGATGGCCGACATGCAGCCCATCAAACGAACCGATGGTTACAGCCGACGGCTCCGGCATCAGGCTGACCACCTGGCCGGTTTCGGCATCATGAACCTCTTCGCCCTGTAAAACAACGACGCGCATAGTGTTACTGTTCGATGGCCGAAGCGGCGCGGGCGATTTCGTCAACGATCGCCTCGACGCTCATCGCCTCCGAAAGATTGTACTGGCCAATCGAGACCCGCTTCAGCGCAGTGAGATACCCGCCCACGCCAAGCAGTTCGCCAAGTTCGTGGGCAATCACCCGGATGTAGGCCCCTTTGGAAACCGTGATGGCAAAATGAACAAACGGCAGCTCAATGCCGGTGATTTCGAAGCGGTGAATCTCGATCTGGCGCGCCTTGCGCTCCTTAACCTCGTAACCCTGCCGGGCCAGCTCGTAGAGCCGCTTGCCATTGTGCCACACCGCCGAGTGCATGGGCGGCTGCTGCATCTGTTCGCCCACCATCGAAGCCGCCGCCTCGCGGATGGCCGATTCGCCAAGCGTGGAAACGTTGCGAAGATCGTACTCCTCCGACTCCGTGTCGTGGCTGACCGTGCGAGCGCCAAGCTTGATGGTGCCTTCATAGCCCTTGTCGAGGATTTCAAGCGATGAAATGGTCTTGGTTTTTCGACCCGTAGCGAGAATCAGCAGACCCGTCGCCTTCGGATCAAGCGTTCCGCAATGGCCGACCTTCCGCTTCGCGCCGTTGCGTTTGTACGCACCGCGGATTTTGGCCACGACGTCAAACGACGTCCAGTCGAGCGGTTTGTCAACCAGCAGGTAATCGCCCTCTTCACTCAGAACAGACATGGCATTTGGCGTCATGGCGTGCGTACTCCGGAAAAAAATAGAGGGATTACTGCTGCTCTTCCGGGCCGCGTCTGACCGACTTGAGCAACTGCTCGATGCGGTTTGCCTGCTCGAACAGCCGGTCTTCGTAAAACTCAAGCTCGGGAATCCGCCTGAACTGATTGCGGATTTTGGACGACAAAGTCTTGCGAATCCCCTTGTTTTCGGTGTGCAGAAACTCCATCACCTCGGCGCTTTGAGCCTCGGAACCGATGATTGAAACATAGACCCTGGCGATGCCAAGATCGGCCGTGATCTTCACCTCGGCCACCGTCACCAGCGGGCCACTGCGAGGCAGCTCCCTTTCGAAAATAGCGCTCAGCTCCCGCTGAAGCAGTGAGGCGACTTTTTCAGTTCGTATCGACATACGCTCCCCTTTCCGTTACTCAGAGTTTGCGTTTTCTTTCGACGATCTTGTAGGCCTCGATCACATCGCCGACCTTGATATTATCGTACCCTTTCAGGCTGACGCCGCACTCGTAGCCGGCATCAATCTCCTTGACATCATCCTTGAAGCGCTTGAGCGAGTCAAGCTGGCCTTCGTAAATCTGTACCCCGTCGCGCAGCAAGCGGACGTTCGAGTCGCGGAACACCTTACCGTCGAGCACATAGGCGCCGCCGACGTTGCCCACCTTCGGCACGCGGAAGACCTGGCGAATCTCGATAGAGCCGAGGCTCTCCTCATGCAGCTCGGGCGAAAGCATACCTTCGAGCGCTTTCTCCACATCTTCGAGTACGTGATAGATGACGCTATAGAAGCGCACGTCGAGATCCTCCTTCTCGGCAAGCCGCTTGGCGTTGACGTTCGGACGGACACGGAAACCGATGATGATCGCGTCGGATGCGGCAGCTAACAGTACGTCGGTTTCAGTGATCTGACCGACGCCCTGGTGGATGATCTGCACCTTGACCTCTTCGTTGTGAATCTTCATCAGGCCGTCAGCAAGCGCCTGGATCGAGCCGTCGGTATCGGCCTTGATGATGACGCTGAGTTCTTTCTTGAGTCCCTCCTTGATCTGGCGTGCGATGCTGTCGAGCTTGACGCGGGTGCTGCGGCGGAACTCGTGCTCGCGCTTGATGATCTGGCGTTTCTGGGCCAGGTCGCGGGCATCGCGGTCGGACTCCATGACGGTCAGAATGTCGCCGGACTGCGGCATATCCTCGAAGCCAAGCACACGTACCGGCGTTGATGGCCCAGCCTCTTCGGTGCGCTTGCCGCGCTCGTCCATCAAGGCGCGCACCTTGCCCATCGTGTTGCCGGCCACGAACGGATCGCCAACCTTCAGGAAGCCACGCTGCACCAGCACGGTCGAAACCACGCCCTTGCCCTTGTCAAGCTCCGATTCGACGATGATGCCGCTGGCCAGAATATCGCGCGAATAGTTGCCTTTTAACTCGCGGACCTCGGCCTCCATGAGCACCTTCTCCATCAGCTCCTCAATGCCAAGGCCCTTCTTGGCCGAAATCTCCTGGCACTGGTACTCGCCGCCCCAATCCTCGACCAGCACGCCCGCTTCGGAAAGCTGGGTCTTGATCTTGTCAACGTTGGCCTCAGGCTTGTCGATCTTGTTGAGCGCCACAACAATCGGCACGCCCGCCGCCTTGGAGTGATTGATCGCCTCGATAGTCTGCGGCATGACGCTGTCGTCGACAGCCACGACAAGAATAACGATGTCAGTCACCTGCGCACCGCGGGCACGCATCGCCGTGAAGGCTTCGTGACCAGGCGTATCGAGGAAGGTGATCTGGCGGTCGCCCCCGACGCTCACTTCATACGCACCGATATGCTGGGTGATGCCGCCCGATTCGCCCGCCACCACGTTGCTTCGGCGGATGTAGTCGAGCAGGGAGGTTTTACCGTGATCAACGTGACCCATGATGGTCACGACCGGCGGACGGGTCTTCAGATCCTCCGGATTGTCAACCATCTCTTCAGCCGTGACCGCTTCGAGCTCGGTTGTAAACTCGATATCGAACCCGAACTCCATAGCGATCAGCTCGATACTCTCCTTGTCGAGACGCTGGTTGATGGTCACGAACTTGCCCAGCAGGAAGCACTTCTGGATGATGTCCTTGGCGGTCAGCCCCATCAGCTCGGCCAGCTCATGCGGCGAAGCGTACTCTGTCACCTTGATGAGGCTCTTTGCGGCCTCGCGCGTCGCCTCGGCCTCCTCGAACTCACGTTCGCGATCCATGCGGCGCTGCTTGCGGAACTTCTGGCGCGAACCGGACGAGCTACTATCGTCCATGCCGCTGATGGTGTTCCTGATGTTCCGGGAGATGACCTTGTCATCAACCTCGACCTTCTTTTTCTTCTTGCCCTTCTTCTTCTTGCCGCTGGCGTCTCCACCACCGGTCGAAGCCTTTAGCTCTCCAACAGCTTTGGCTACCTTTTTCCGACCGGCTTGGCCACCTTCCGAAGAGCTGGACGTTGTCCCTTCGAACTCACCCTTGAGTTCAACGGCATTCTCCTTGAAGCTCTTCTTGCGCGATTTCTTCTTCCGGTCGGAGCCGCTGGAGACATCGATGGTGCCAAGCACTGTCAGGCCGCCAATCTTCTGCGGCGCTTCGTAGGTCTGCATCGACTCGGGCAGGGTCTGCACCAGGGTCTGGGGCGTTTCAGCAGGGGTTTCGGCGGGAGTCTCCGCTTTCGACTCCGGCTTTTTTTCCTGTTCCGGTTCCGGTTCAGGCTGGGCTTCCGGAGCAGCTTTGGCTTCGGGTGCAGGCTTTTCAACCGGTTCGGATGCTTCCGGAGCGGCAGGCGCTTGCACGGCTTGCGGCTGCTCAGCAGTCGGCTCCGGCTGGAGCGGTTCGGGAACTTCGGGCGTGCCGACTGATGCGGCGACGGGAGCGGAGGGCGCGGCTTCCGGTTCGGGCACCGGGCGGAAAATCTCCACCGGAACCTCTTTTTTCGGTTCGGGCACAGACGCGGTGGGAGCAGGAGCCGGGGCGTGGCTCAGGCTCTCCTTGAGCTGCTGCTCCTTTGCATACGCTTTCCTCGACTGCTCTTCGAGCCTGGTGAGACGTTTTTTCTTTTCAGCCCTGATCTTGCGGGTTTCATCGACCAGCTTCTTCTCCTGGCTGAAATTGTCGAAAATCATGTCACGCATGCTCTCCGCCACCATTGAGGAGGTGGACGCTACCTTGCCCCCTTCCTGCTTGACAAAATGCAGGACTTCCTGGGGGCTAACCTGCAGCTCCCTGGCAATATCACTGATGCGGTACCTTCTCTGCTTTTCCTCGATGGCCATTGACTCCTCCTGGATAATTATCCTCTTGCAAGAAATCCATCACACCCGCCGCCCCGGCGCCTGCATGGACGTTCCGTAGTAATTCTCAGTTTGTTTGTTCGTCCCGAATTTCATCTGGGTCAGGGCTTTCGCCCATAAGCGGCCTGTCATGGCTGTCATCAAGAAGCGCTTCGAAATCCTCATCGCTGAACTGCTCCCTGACGGTGCGATAGATCGTCTCGGCGATCTTCTTCCAGTAGCGCTTCTCATCGTCGGTGATGCGACGCTCTCTCGATTTGACCGGCTTGCGCGTCTTGTTGAACATGAACAGCTCGTCGGTTTTCTGCGTACCGAGAAGAGCCTCTTCGATCTTTTCGACGCCGCCCTTCAGGATTTTCTTGGCTGTGTCAAGCCCGCCGTCGAGCAACTGGTAGATCATGTCGTCGCCAAACTCCTCACGGAACTCGATGATGTCGATGTCGTTCGGATCTTCGAGCGACTTGTCGATCACATCGCGATAGACGTCGATTTCATAGCCGGTCAGCTTTTCGGCAAGGTGGATGTTGTTGCCGTTCTTGCCGATAGCGTACTTGATTTGGTCGGGCTTGAGCATGACGCGCGCCTTGCGGGTCTTCATGTCGGCGTGCACGGTCATCGGGTCGATCTTGGCCGGTTGCAGCGCGCGAGCGATGAACACCTGCGGCTCGTCGGTGTAGTAGATGACATCAATGTTCTCGTTGTTCAACTCCTTGACGATGCTCTGGATGCGCTTGCCGCGATAGCCAACCGTCGCACCGACAGGATCGATGCGCGCGCTGGTCGATTCGACGGCCACCTTGGCGCGCTCGCCCGGCACGCGGGCGATGCCCTTGATCACAATCAAACCGTCAAGAATCTCCGGCACCTCGCTTTCAAACAGCTTGTAGAGGAAGCGATCGTCAACGCGCGAAACAATCACCTTCATGCCACCGTCCGGCTTTTCGCGCTCCTCAACCGTGCCGTCCTCGTTGCGCACCTTGACCTTCTCGCGCTCGATGCGCTTGACGTACAGTTTCATGTACGGCGTGCGGCGCGGATTGTCCTTTTTCATCATCTCCGAGCGGGGCAGAACCAGCTCCACGCGATGATCCTTGGAGGTGTGGTAGGTAAAAATCACCTCGTTCGAGCGCACCTGATAAACCTCGCCGGCCACCACCTCGCCGACCTTCTCAAGACAGTCTTCATAGACGACCATACGCTCCAGGTCGCGCACCTTTTTCTGCACCGACTGCTTGATGATCTGGATCGATTTGCGCGTCAGGTAATCGTCGAGCTTGATCGGCCCCTCTTCGTAATAATCACCCAGCTCCAAAGAATCGTCAATCTGACGAATCTCATCGATGCCGATCTCGATGGTAGGAAGATCGACCTCCTCAACGATTTTTTTCAGGATATAGACCTCGAAATCACCGCGCTCTGGATTGATGAAAATGTTGGTTTCAACTTCCGGATCATAATCTTTCCTGAGCTGCTTCTGGATGACCTCCTTGAGCAAGTCGGCAATATCCATCTTGACCGCAGCGCTTTCGGAGCGTTTCTCCAGAAAGACCTTCGACTGCTCGATCTCACCGAAAGCGCTGGCAATCTGCGCCTTCTGATCGTGAGTTTCACCCTTACCCTGCTTTCTTGGCATCGCTGTGTGATCTTATTTTATATAAATAGCCTGCGATTTTGTTCCGACAGCCTGCGCCGGGATCGCCCATTATT
>CBEUNJ010000027.1:0-17107 GCA_965544465.1 uncultured Chlorobaculum sp. | reverse complement strand
GCGGATGGAGCACAGAAACCGGAGTGTACTTGCAAGTACGTGAGAATTTCGAGCACCACCCAACGCAGCAATCAGCGCTCGTAATAAGTTTTTAGAGGTGCTCTGTTGTATGACGCACCAAAAAGACTGACAGATGAAAGCCATCATCCTTTATGACAGCCGTTCCACCGGAGGCTCCACCGACCTGCTGGTCGACTCGATCGGCCAGCAGCTTGCTGAAAACGGCGTCTATGTCGAAAAAGCCCGCTGCAAGGCGAATGCTGATTACAGCTTCATCGATGAGTTCGACGTGGTGATCATGGGCGCACCGGTGTACTACCTGGTAATCTCATCGCAGTTGCTTGGCGCGCTGTTGCAAAGCAACCTCAAGCGTCACCTGAGAAAGAAGAATATCGCCCTGTTCCTGACCTGCGAAACCCCCGAAGCGATGGCGCAGTCGGTCTATATGCCGCAGCTCAAGATTCACCTGATGCGCAACCGCATTCTGAGCGAAAAGATCATTGCTCCGCATCAGATCGACGACGAGGATGTGATTTACGATTTCGTGGATGAAATCGAAGAAGGCTACCGCAAAACCATCAAATCATCGCGCAGCGGCAACCTCCAGTGGAGCGACGAAGCGCTTGAGATCATCGAAAGCGCACCGCCGTTTTTCAGCGACAAGATCAAGGCGGCCCTCGTCACGTACGCCGAACAGAACGGCATCCGCTACATCACCCCCGAAGTGCTTGAGGAGGCCCGATCCAGTCCGATGGGCATGTAAGCATGATCTGAAAACGGGATAAAAAAAGCCGGCGCGTTCTTCAACTGCCGGCTTTTTTATTGGAGAGCGAAAAGGCGCGAAGCTTATCCAAAGATGTCCTTGGCCTTTTCGAAAATGCTCTTCTCATGGTCCTGCTCGCCATGATTCGGCGAGATGTGCAAAGATTTTTGCAGCTCCTTCAACATCTCTTTATCCTTGCCGGAGACATCCTTCGGCACGAACACGTTCACCCTGACGTACAGGTCGCCCGAGCCGCCGCCCCTGAGGTGACCGATACCCTTGCCGCCGATGCGCAGCATGGTGTTCGGCTGAGTCCCCGCCGGAACGGTCAGCTTGACGTGGCCTTCGAGCGTCGGCACATCGACCTTGGTGCCAAGCACCAGATCGGGGAATCCGACCGTGAGATCGTAGATGATGTCGTCGCCATCGCGCTTGAACAGAGGGTGCTTCTTCTCCTCGATCACAACAATCAAATCACCTGGAGCACCACCTCTCGGCCCAGCGTTGCCCTGGCCCTGAAGCGTGAGGTAGTTACCGTCCTGCACGCCTGCAGGCACATTGATCTTCACGGTCACTTCGCCCTGCTTGATGCCCTCACCGTAGCAGGAGGTGCAGCGATCCTTGACCACCTGCCCCTCCCCACCGCAAGTTGGGCAAGGCACGATGTTGACGAACTGGCCAAACATGGTCTTGGAGGCCTGACGTACCTCACCGGTACCATGACAGGTCGGGCAGGTCTCGACCTTACCACTCTTCGAGCCGGTGCCATTACACACCGAACAGACCACCTGCTTCTTGATTTTGAGAGTCTTTTCAACCCCCTTGGCGATCTCTTCAAGCGTAAGCTTGAGGCGAATCTTCAGGTCGGTACCGTGGATGCCCGTCGAGCGGGCGCGTCGGCTACCGCCGCCACCGGAGAAGCCACCACCGAAAATGTCTTCGAAACCGCTGAACGGTGAACCACCGCTCCTGGCGCGTCCACCGCCGGTGAACATTTCGAAAATATCGTTGATATCGGCATAGCCGCCGCCACCGAAGCCACCGGGCCCGCCGCCCGAGGCCGCCGACGAACCAACGCCCGCATGGCCAAACTGGTCGTAGCGACGGCGCTTGTCATCGTTACTGAGCACCTCGTACGCCTCGTTGGCCTCCTTGAACTTCTCCTCGGCCTCCTTGTTGTCGGGATTTTTATCCGGATGGTATTTCAGAGCCAGCTTTCGGTAAGCCTTCTTTATTTCATCCTTATCAGCCGAACGGCTCACCCCAAGGATCTCATAGTAATCTCTTTTCATCGTGTATTCTCTCTTCTCTATCTGTAAATCTGATGGTTATTTGGCAACGATCACCTTCGCATGACGGATCACCCGGTCACCCAGCGTATAACCGGTCTGGTACTCCTGAACGATGGTGTCGGGTTCAGTATCCGGCGCATCGATCTGGGTGATCGCCTCGTGGAAATTCACGTCGAGCACCTTGCCAAGAGCCTCGATCTCCTTGACCCCCTTGCTTTCGAGCAGGGACTTGAAATTCTTGCGAATCAGCTCCACTCCTTCGATGAAGGGCTTGGCCTCTGCCATCTCCTGCAACTCGGCAGGCGTGTGCTCAATCAAGCGCTTCAGATCGTCGAGCAGCGGCAAGAGATCACGAACCGTGTTTTCGAGCATCCGCTTGCCCGACTGGGCCGCTTCGCGCTCCTTCTGTTTGCGGAAGTTCTCGAACTCTGCAGCGCGGCGCATCACCTCATCGCGAAGTTTCTGGATCTCGGTATCGCGAGCCGCGATTTCCGCCTCCATGTCAGCCTCAGTCGTAGGCGGAATGGCTACGGGTTCATCAGATTCCGGCTGTGCCGCCTCTTCGTTCTTGATCGTCTCCTGTATCTCTTCCTGTTCCTTGTGATGCTTTTTGGTCATGATTGCCAAGCTGTTTTTTTGAATTTAATTGTTTCCGGAAAGCGCCGCCGACAAGCAGCCCGCCATATAGTTCACGACGCGCACGGCGTGTTCGTAATCCATCCGTTTCGGCCCCATGATGCCGACCTTGCCGACCATCTTGCCCGCATAGTAGGGCGACGAAACAATGGTCAGGTCGATGGCGTTGTCTGTCCGGTTTTCGGTGCCGATGCTGATGGCAACCTCGCGCTCCCAGCCATGATAGGCCACCGAAGGGACGGCGTTGTCCACCAGCTGGGCGATGCCGAACTTGTCCTCGATCATGGTGATAATATCGCGCACCTTCTGCGGCTGCTTGAACTCGGGCTGATCGACGATGTTCTCCGTACCCGAAACGTAAAGCCGATCCAGAATCGACGATTCATCGAACAGCGTGTCCGCCGCGCCGACGATGCTGTTCATCAACCCCTCGCCATTGCGGAAGTCCGACAGGCGCTTGCCGATGGTGCTGCGAATCTCTTCGAGCGTGAGTCCCGACAGGCGCTCGTTCAGAATGCTGACCACATCGTCGATCTTCTGGCGCGAAATCTCCGCCGTCAACTCCATAACGATGGTCTTGACAAAGAGCGACTGGATGGTGATGACCACCATGATGCGCGTCGAAGCAAGTTGTACGATGTCGAGCCGCTCGAACACGGCATTGGAAAGCCTCGGCGGAAGCACCACGCCAAGCTGGCAGGAGATACTGCCCAGCACCTTGGCCGCCGCGCCGAGCACTTCGGCCGACGTGCCCTTCAGCTCCGAACTGCGCGTGCTGAAGCGGGCGTCGATCATCTGTTTCTCCTCTTCGTCGATGCCGCTGACGTTCATGAGCAGATCGACGTAATAGCGATACCCCTTGTCGGTCGGAACACGCCCGGCAGAGGTGTGGGGCTGGCTGATGAAGCCGTCGGCCTCCAGATCGGCCATCACGTTGCGGATGGTCGCGTCCGAAAGACCGAGATTATAGTTACGAGCGATGGTGCGGGAACCAACCGGCGTCGCCGAAACGACAAAGGACTGTATGATGATGCCCAGAACCTGACGCTCACGAAGGGTCAAATCACGATATAACATCTGCTTACAACCTGAACTTGAACTGGTAATGCACCGGAAAATCTGACGGCGATGAAGAGAATCTCACTTCTGAAAAGCCGCCAAATACTACGAAAGTCAACAACGGCGGAGCCCCAATAGTTGCCACGTCAGGAGACCCACCCCGACCTTTAATATACATAATTTTAACGCAGAATGAACCATAGGGCTTCAGCCGACAATGCAGGAAAGGGCGCGATCCAGGCGGCTGTAATCCTGCATAACCTGAACGTCACCGCACTCCGGGCCGAGCAGCTTGTTCACCCCTTCCGCCCCATCGGCATGAAGCTCGAAGCAGAGCACACCGCCCTTCCGGAGCAGCGCGAGCGCGGCAGCGACGATGCTTTGGTAGAACTCGAAGCCGGAGGGCGACACAAGTGCCAGACGCGGCTCGTAACCCTTCACCTCTTTCTGCAACGCAGCCCACTCGCATTCAGGAATGTAGGGTGGATTGGAGATGACCAGATCGAACGGCCCGCCAGCTTTTGAGGAAAACGATGGATCAAGCGCATCGGCCTGCACGAAACAGATTCGGTCGCTCACGCCGTGCTCCTCGGCATTGCGCCGGGCAACCTCAAGCGCATCAGCAGAAACATCGAGCGCCGTAACCTGCGCGCCGGGCAACCGCAGAGCCAGTGTGATGGCAATGCAACCGCTGCCGGTGCCAATGTCGAGAATCGAAGGAGTGTCGAGCGAATCGAGGCCGCTTGCCGCCAGTCGCTCCATGGCGTGTTCGAGCACAAGTTCAGTCTCGGGGCGAGGAATCAGCACCCGTTCATCCACAACAAAGCGGTAGCCGTAAAAAAACGCCTCACCCGCAATGTACTGCACCGGACGTCCCTGCAACCGCTCTCGGCAGGCCGAGCGGAACGCCTCCAACTCCGAAGACCTCACCACCCGCTCGTAATCGAGATAGAGCTGGAGACGCTGCAAACCGAGCACCTGGCCAAGCAACAACTCCGCCGAAAGGCGCGGCTCATCAATCGCCTTCTCGGTAAAAAATGCAATCGTGGTCTTCAGCAACTCGACGACGCTCCACACTTTCTGTTCGGACATCTGACTCGGTTCAAGGTTCTTGGAACTGGCGGGTATAATACAATCTTTGCGAGGGCGAGGCAATGGAGAAAAACCGGCTGCGGCGCCAAGCTTTCAAAAAGAGAAGTAAAACCCCGTCCAGCACAACAAGCGCCATAACCGATAAAACAAGCAGAGCGATCGTTTTGAAAACAGTTGATGGAATCGTCGCCAGATTCACCAGTCCATTGAGGAATGTTAATCTCGACCGGAGCATCTGAACACTCCTCGCAAGCGGCGCTGATGAAACGCTTGCTCATGGCGCTTTCGGACGGAAATGATTTTATAGCTCAATATCCGTTGAAGGTACGGCTTTTCAGGTTAAAAACAGGTGAATAAGAATAGAATCCCGCAGAGACGAACCTGCGTGTTCGCCCTTTTGTGAATGCCGAGGTGTATTGCGACAAGAGAAATAACACGCAGGTCTGCTCCTCCAAAAAGATTCGCCACAGAACATCGTCCAACAAAATGAATGGCACCGCTTTCCTGTTTTTTTTACGATATTTTCCCAGACACAGCGACCAGAAAACCGCTTTAACTGCAACCGATTCCGAGAGATGAAACGATCAATCACCCTGTTTGCCGCCCTCTTGTTCCTGCTCCTCGCGATTCCGACGAGCGCACGCGCTACGTTTACGGGCAAAATGGATATGAAACTCACCATGCCCAACGGCACGGCGGACGTCACCTACCTGTTCGGCAAGCGCGACCAGAAGATGGACATGACCATGCAGCTCGACCGGATCCCCGAACCACTCAAAACGACGGTCATCACCCGAAGCTCCCGGCCTGACGAGGCGATCATTATCAACCACAAGGCGAAAACCTGGAGTGAGGTGAACCTGCGGACAGCCGCCGAGAGCGCCACGCTGCTCGACTTCGACAGCAACTACCGCTTCAGCCGCATCGGCAAGGAGACCGTCAAAGGCTACCCGTGCGAGCATGTGCGGCTGACCAGCAGCACCGAAAAGCTCGACCTGTGGATTTGCCACAGGCTGGCCGACTTTTCGACCTTCCGGCTGCTGCAATCCCAGAACCCGCGCCTGTCGAACACCTCACTCTCAAAAGCACTCGAACAGAACGGCATCGACGGCTTCCCCGTGCGCATCGTGCAACAGAACGACAATGGGCGCTACGCCATGGAGCTGGCGCGGGTGAAAGCGGAGCCGGTTCCCGAATCAGCCTTCGCTATGCCGACTGGCTACAAAAAAACCGACCCCAACCGCATCACGCTAAACAAAGACCAGAAACAGCACCTGCGCCAGATCATGGAGAAGATGAAATCGTTCGAGAAATGACGCAGCCCGCTGTGCCGATTTTGCCACGATGGCACCTCTAAAAAGTGTCATAAACAACCCGATAGCAAGGCTAATAGAGCGTAGAAACCGGAGCATACTCGCAGTACATGAGGATTTCGAGCAGCACCCAAGCGCCAACAATCGGGACTCGGAATAAGCTTTTAGAGATGCCTGCGATAATTGCTGCTTACTTTTCGCCCGTGCATTATTACCTTACGAGTTTACTGTAAAACATTAGGCCTCCGGCACAACGCCGGGCTCGTTTCCCTTCAACTGAAAACGAAAGCATTACCGTGGCTGATAAAATCACTTCGAGGCAAGAGGACTACTCTCAATGGTACATCGACCTGGTCAGGTCAGCCAAACTGGCTGACTATTCGGACGTGCGGGGCTGCATGGTCATCCGCCCGAACGGTTACGCCATCTGGGAAAAGATGCAGGCCGCGCTCGACGGCATGTTCAAGGAGACCGGCCATGTGAACGCCTACTTCCCGATGTTCATCCCCGAAAGCTTCATCGCCAAGGAGGCTGAGCACATTGAGGGATTCGCGCCGGAGTGCGCCGTGGTGACGCACGGCGGCGGCGAGGAGCTGTCGGAAAAACTCTACGTCCGCCCGACCTCGGAGACCATCATCTGGTCATCCTATAAAAAATGGATCCAGTCGTACCGAGACCTGCCGCTCCTCATCAACCAGTGGGCAAACGTCGTGCGCTGGGAGATGCGCACCCGCCTGTTCCTGCGCACCACCGAGTTTCTCTGGCAGGAGGGCCACACGGCGCATGCCGATCCGGAAGAGGCTCAGGAAGAGGTGATCCGCATGATCAACGTCTATCGCACCTTCGCCGAAGAGTACATGGCAATGCCGGTGATTGTCGGCAAAAAGAGCGAAAGCGAAAAGTTCGCGGGCGCGGACGCCACCTACTGCATCGAGGCGATGATGCAGGATGGCAAAGCATTGCAGGCGGGCACATCGCACAACCTCGGCCAGAACTTCGCCAAGGCGTTCGACTGCCAGTTCCAGACCAAGGACGGCGTGCTCGACTATGTCTGGGCGACAAGCTGGGGCGTTTCGACGCGGCTGATCGGCGCGCTCATCATGGCGCACTCCGACGACAAGGGCCTCGTCTTGCCGCCGAAGCTCGCCTCGCGTCAGGTGGTGATTATCCCGATCCTGCGCGGCGACAAGGAGGAGGTGCGCGCGCACGCTCGATTCATCGCCAAGGCGCTCAACAAGCACGGCATTTCGACCTTCGTCGATGACAGCGAAAACAACTCGCCCGGCTGGAAGTTCGCCGAGTACGAACTGCAGGGCATTCCGGTGCGCATCGAGCTTGGCCCGCGCGACATCGCAGAGGGCAAGTGCATCGTCGCCCGCCGTGACACCTTCGAAAAAACCGAAGTGCTGCTCGACAGCGACATGACCGAAAACATCGAGGAGATCCTCAACAGCATCCAGCAGAACCTCTACAACCGCGCCCTGCAATTCAGGCTGGACAACACCGTTGAAACAACGACCTGGGAAGAGTTCAAGGCTGGCGTGGAGAAGGGCTTCGTCATCGCCCACTGGGACGGCACGGACGAAACCGAAGCGCTCATCAAGGAGGAGACCAAAGCCACGATCCGGGTGATGCCAACTGATGAAGAGTACCGAAAACAGTACAGCATGGACGAACCGGGCACCTGCATCCGCAGCGGCAAACCCGCCACGCAAAAGGTGGTATTCGCCAAAGCGTACTAAGGAAAAGTATGAATTATCAATGCTGAATTATGACTGGTAAGAAATCATAATTCAATGACTTATAGGGCGGCTTTCATAGCCGCTCTTTTTTGTTCTCTTCCGCAGGGGCGGCTCTTGCGGATTTCGTTCCTTCCACTCCATCAACAGCACACTCGTCCCCCACCACAAAAAATGCCGGAAGAGTGCAGCGGCTAACTCACTCTTCCGGCATAACCGAACCCTCTGTCAAACGGAAAGCAGCGGGCTCTTTTCAAAGAATAATGGTAAGGACAGTCTGCGGACCGCCCCTACAAAATCAATCGGCGAAGTACTCTTTCAATCCCTCTTCGGTCGGCTTCATGGTCTTATCGCCCTTGTTCCAGTTAGCCGGGCAGACCTCACCAAACTGTTCGGTGAACTGCAGCGCATCAACAATACGCAGCACCTCGTCGATATTCCTGCCAAGACCGAGATCGTTGACCACCTGGTGACGCACGATGCCCTCCTTGTCGATCAAGAACAAGCCACGAAGAGCAACACTGCCATCAGCGGTCAGCACGTCATAATCTTTGGAGATCGTCTTGTTGATGTCCGAGATCAACGGATAGGTCACGCCCTGGACGCCGCCTTTGCTGCGCGGCGTGCTGAGCCAGGCGAAGTGTGAAAATTTGGAATCCACCGAGCAGCCAAGCACCTCGACGTTACGCTGCTTGAACTCCTCAAGCTTCTCCTCGAAAGCGTGAAGCTCGGTCGGGCAGACGAAGGTAAAGTCAAGCGGGTAGAAAAACAGCACGACATACTTGCCGCGATAGGCTGAAAGCTGACATGAATCAACAAAGGTCGAACCGTTAACTACGGCTTCTGCCTTGAAATCGGGTGCTGGACGGCCTACAAGAACTCCCATGATTGTATCTCCTTTTACTGGTTGTGTTTGTTTGAAGTCAATCTTTAAATAAGACTAATTTTATCCAAAATAAAAAACCAGGCTAAAGTCTCAAAGATATATTTGTCTTTTTTTGTGTGAAACAAATCAAGAGTGATCGAAATGGTTCACTATGAAGATTCTATAGCATTATTCGTATTTTTCTCCTTAACTGTAATGTAGTAGCCACACTCATGCGACATTTCTTTGAATTCGACAAACTCGGCACCAATTACCGGCAGGAGTTTCTGGCGGGGCTGACCACCTTTTTCACGCTTTCATATATCATTGTGGTCAATCCGGCCATTCTCGAAGCAGCGGGAATGCCGCGCGGGGCGTCGATGACGGCGACCATTCTGACGGCGGTATTCGGCACGATGCTGATGGGACTGTACGCCAAACGTCCGTTCGCGATCGCGCCGTATATGGGCGAGAACGCCTTCATCGCCTACACGGTGGTCAAGACGCTCGGCTATTCTTGGCAGACGGCGCTCGGCGCAATTCTGGTGAGCGGTGTGCTGTTCACGCTCATCACGCTCACCGGCACGCGCAAGTGGCTCGCCGAGGCGATTCCGATGACCCTGAAGCACAGCTTCGCGGTGGGCATCGGCCTGTTTCTCGCATTCCTCGGCCTCACAGACATGGGCGTGGTGGCGCTCGGCGTGCCCGGCGCACCGGTCAAGCTGGGTGAGCTGACAACCATTCCGGTACTCTGCGGACTTGGTGGGCTCGTGCTGACAAGCACGCTGCTCGTGCGCAGAGTCACCGGAGCACTGGTCATCGGCATGGCCGTGACGACTCTTTTGATGCTTTCGCTGGGACTGCTGAAGATGCCTGCCGCACTCTTCAGCCTGCCGCCCTCGGTTGCGCCGCTGTTGCTGCATGTTGATATAACTGGCGCGCTCACCTGGAGCTTCGTCGGCGTAATCCTGAGCGTGCTGGTGCTCGATTTCGTCGATACGATCGGCACGCTCATCGGGCTGTCGGCCCGCGCGGGGCTGCTGGACAAAAACGGTAATCTGCCGGAAATCGAGAAGCCAATGCTGGTCGATGCGCTTTCGACCACCGCCGCAGCGCTTTTCGGCACCACCACCGCCGGCGTGTACATCGAGTCAGCTTCGGGCATCGAGCAGGGCGGCAAAACCGGCTTCACAGCGCTGGTGGTCGCAGCGTTTTTCGCGCTGGCGCTCTTCGTCTCGCCGATCCTGACCATCGTGCCGCCGCAAGCGTACGGGCCGGTGCTTGTGCTGGTGGGCATGTTCATGATCGAGTCAGCGGGACGCTTCGATTTCGCCGACTACACCGAGCTGCTGCCCGCGTTCTTGACCATAGTCATGATGCTCTTTACCTTCAACATCGGCGTCGGCATCACGATGGGCTTTATCAGCTGGGTGCTCATCAAGGCTCTGTCGGGTCGATTCAGCGAAATCAACACCGGCATGGCGGTGCTGGCTGCGCTGTCGCTGACCTTCTACCTCTTCTATCCTTACCACTAAGACCGGAAGCCATGCTCAAAGCCAAGCTCAGAATCGTTCAGTCGGACTGTACGCTCGCCAATTTCGAAGAGAATCTGGAGCACCACGTCAACGCCATCGAACAGGCCATCAGGGATGGGGTCGAGGCGATCGTTTTTCCTGAACTCTCGCTCACCGGCTATAACGTGCAGGATGCCGCACAGGACATGGCGATGCACATCGAAAACAGCAGGCTCGCCCCGCTTCGGGAGCTGAGCCGTGAAATTACGGTTATCTGCGGGGGAATCGAATTGAGTGACGACTACGGAGTCTATAATTCGGCGTTCATGTTCGAGGACGGGATAGGCAAAAGCGTGCACCGCAAAATCTACCTGCCAACCTACGGCATGTTCGAGGAGCTGCGCTATTTTTCGGCGGGACGGCAGATCGAGGCGGTCAATTCCCGGCGGCTCGGAACAATCGGCGTGGCGATCTGCGAGGATTTCTGGCACATGTCGGTGCCCTATCTCTTGGCGCACCAGGGCGCGAAACTGCTGCTGGTGCTGATGTCCAGCCCGCTTCGCCTGTCGCCGGGCCAGGGCACGCCCTCGATTGTTTCGCAGTGGCAGACCATCGCCTCGACCAGCGCGTTCCTGTTCAGCTGCTACGTAGCCTGCGTCAACCGGGTGGGCAACGAAGACAGCTTCACCTACTGGGGCAACTCGGCGCTCACCGCGCCGGACGGCTCAAACGTTGCGAGCGCACCCATGTTCAGCGAACACCAGCTTGACGCACTGATCGACTACTCGATGGTCAAACGGATGCGCCTCCAGTCCTCGCACTTTCTCGACGAAGACATCAAGCTGTTTGCCTCGGAGCTGGAGGATCTGATGAGCGCGAAGCGACGGGGCTAAGGGCTCAGCCTCACTCCATCCGGAAACCGGAGGGGGTCACGTTGACGCGGAACTTACCGGCCATCGCCTCGGCAGTCTCCTCAGCTAAAGCCTGACTCTCGAACAGAGCGTAAACCGCCGAGCCGCTGCCGGAGAGCGAGACAAACTGCGCGCCAGAATCTGCCAGCGTGTTGCGCACCTCGCGCACCACCGGATAATGCTCGAACACCACCGAAGCGAAATCGTTCTCGAACGCGCCGAGCACCGACAGATCGCGCTCGTCGCAGAGACGACGGACAAGTGCTTTGAGGTTGGGCACCTCGCGTTCGAACTGGCGATGGAAGTTCTTGTAGGCCCAGGCAGTCGGCACCTGCACCTCCGGGAACACTGTCACCACATACCACGGCAGGGTGAGAGACAAATCCTCCAGCTCCTCGCCGATGCCCGAAGCATAGGCAAGTCCTTTCATATCAAGGAAATAGGGCACATCCGCACCGAGTTTCACGGCAAGGCGGTGCAGCACCGCCGAGGGCACGTCGATCTGCCAGAGGCGGCAGAGCGCGTTGAGCGTCGCAGCCGCATCGCTGCTGCCGCCACCGAGACCCGCGCCGAAGGGCACCCGCTTGTCGAGCTTGATCGACACACCCTTGCCGATACCGGCATACTCCTGCAACGCCCTGGCGGCGCGGATGCAAAGGTTGGTGTCGTCAACCGGCAGGTCGAGGTTGGTGCACTCCATGCCAATCGTATCCGATTCGGTAAACTCAAGCGTGTCGTGCCACCCGATCGGCGCAAAGATCGTTTCAAGAGTGTGGTATCCGTCATCGCGGCGGCTGGTAATCAGCAGGCCGAGATTGATTTTAGCGCAGGCTTTGACCGAAAAATGCTTCATGGAAAGGAATTGAGTTAATCGTAAAATATTTCCCATATTCACGTAAAGGCGCGTCTGCCATCTTGCTCCGGCAGGAAGGCTCCTATCACAATGACCAGACTATCGAATCGAACCATGCCCAAGTTCCGCAGCTTCCCGCTGATCATGTTGCTCCTCATGGCCGGATTGTCGATGGCTCGACCAGGCCGGTCTGCTATGGCCACTAAGCTCTCCCACGCCTCTGAAATCCTTCAATACGTGAAGAAAGATAAGGTTTATTTGCTGGAAAAAATCCGTCCCCAGCTTACAATCCCCTCTGAAAAACTGCTCGTCCAGGCGCTATTGACCGAAGACGGCCCGCAAGCCGCAGCGCTGTATCGCGAGCAGCTTGCGAAATATCCCGATCCCCGGCTCGACCCGATCAGCCGCGCAAGGCTGAACGCCTACAAGCAGGCGGTCGCCACATCGGCAGGACTGCCGGTCATGCCGGTCAAGGGCTCGTCAGCTGTGCGCAAACACGTGATCACAGCCAAAAACCTGCCCCACCGGTCAGGCGCCAACGCCACTCCCCCACCACCACCAGCCACGAAATATCAGCCCGTCATCACTCAGGCCACGAATGCGAGCGGCCCCGTCACGCTCCAGTTCGGAAGCTTCAACGGCATCACCAATGCCGATCAGCTCGTCGCGCAGCTTGCCCCCTATGCATCGGCATCGGTGCAATTGATCGACGGCATCTACAAGGTCCGGCTGAATCGCAACTTCAACACACCGCAGGAAGCCGAGGCGTTCGGACACACACTGCCTGTCGAATCGATCGTGGTTCCAGCCCAGCCATGACCGGAGACACGCCATGATGTATCAGAGAAAAGGATCATGAAGAAGGAATTCGACCTCATCGGCCGATCACAGCCCATGCTTCAGCTCAGAGAGCTGGCCTTGCAGGTAGCCGACGCCGACGTCACGGTGCTCATCACCGGCGAAACCGGCTCGGGCAAGGAGGTGCTCTCCCGCTTCATCCACGAGCACAGCCGCCGCGCGACCAAGAGCTTCATTCCGGTCAACTGCGGCGCCATTCCCTCCGGAATTCTCGAATCGGAGCTGTTCGGCCACGAAAAGGGGGCGTTCACCGGCGCGGTGCAGATGCGCAAAGGCTACTTCGAAAGCGCCGACAAGGGCACGATCTTTCTGGATGAAATTGGCGAAATGGCGCTTGAAACGCAGGTTAAATTCCTTCGAGTGATCGAAACCGGACAGTTCCAGCGCGTCGGCGCATCGGAAACGATCTCCACGGATACGCGAATCATCGCGGCCACCAACCGGAACCTGACTTACGAAATCGCCGAAAAAAATTTCAGGGAGGATCTCTACTACCGGCTGCGAAGCGTCGAGTTGCAGATGCCTCCACTCCGGGAGCGAGGCGGCGACATCCTGCTGCTCGCGGAACATTTCGTGCGGGAGTTCGAGCGCAAGCACGGTATCGCTTTTGAGGGCTTCAGTCAGGAATCGGGCGAATTGCTGCTGCGCTACCCGTGGCCGGGCAACGTTCGAGAACTGCGCAACCTGATCGAATCGCTGCTCATCCTCGAACGCGGGAAGAAGATCACGCCGGACATCCTCGAAAAACACCTGATCCAGCGAAGCCGCCACAAAAGCTTGGTGCACGAACCCAGCAAATCGGAAAAAAACGAGATGCACCTCATCTACAGCAGTCTCATCCAGTTACGTCAGGAGATTGGCGAAATCCGGCAGATGCTCCAGCAGGCGCTCACGCCGCGCCAGCAGCCCTCCAGCCCCCTGCTCCTGCCGCCGTCATCAGCGCCGCAGCCAACCGCCGCTCCCGCTCCAATCGCTGAGGTACAGCCGCTTGAAGCGCTTGAAAAACGCGCCATTGCCGATGCCCTCAAAACCTTCGAAGGCAACAAGCGCAGAACCGCCCAGGCCCTCGGTATCAACGAGCGCACGCTCTACCGCAAAATCAAGGAGTACGGGCTGTAAGAAGGGGTGGCCTCTGTCCAGCGCTACGCCTACCGCCGCTTCCTTGCCAACGCCACCAAAGCCAGCAAGCCTGAAACGCCCAAACTCACGAAAGGCACCAGATCGGGGTGGATCGTGTAAAAGGTGAGGCCGGTCTCGAGCGGTACGTCAGCGGTTGTCACCGAAAGCTCCCACCAGGGAATTTCGCCATAGCTCCGACCGCAATCGTCGTAAAAAAGCGTGATGCCGGTGTTAGCGCAGCGGGCCATCGCCCGACGATTTTCGATGCAGCGCAACCGCCCAATAGCCGCGTGCTGCCACGGACCGTACGACGTGCCGTACCAACCATCGTTGGTCACCAGCGTCAGGAACTGCGCGCCCTCTCGCACGAACCGGCTGACAAGGCCTGGGAAAATCGACTCATAGCAGATGATATTGGCCATCCTGACGCGGCGGCCTTCTGGCGTCGTAAAGGTCATGATCGTCGCCTCGCGCCCCTTCTGCCAGCTCGAAATACCCGAAAGCGAAAAGCTGAGTCTCTCCAGCCAGGGCAGGTATTCCGAATAGGGAACCCGCTCGCCAAAAGGCACCAGCCGCATCTTCCGGTACACCTGCACCAGCCCGTCGCCGGGCAGAACGAGCATCGAAGCGTTGTACGTGGCATTGATGTCCGACTGAACATTATCGGCAGCAGCAGCGGCTCCCGAACCATATCGGGTGTCAAGCGGTTCCGCATCAGGCACCCCGGTCAGCACGGGCGTCTGCCAGCGCTCGACCATACGCCGGAGAGAATTCAGGTACGGCTTGTTGACCGGATCGAGAATATAAAACGGAATCGCCGTCTCCGGCCAGATGACCAGATCGGGACGAGAGGCTTGATCCATCGTCTGGCCGGTCTCACTGTACAAGCGAAAAAGGGTCTGCCCCCACCCGAGTGATCCCCACTTTTCATGCGGATCGATATCGGGCTGCACCAGCGCTACCCGCACGGCTGAAACATCACGGCGGCTGTCAGCCCTGTCGAACACATGGCGTGCGTACATAAGCGGCGCAACAATCATGGCCAACAGGAGCAACGCAATACCGGCGCGCGCCGCACGAGAAACGTTCGCCATGAAAAGCAGCACCACGCAGACGTTGAAGGCAATCACCCAGAAGCTGATGCCCCACACACCAAACAGATCAGCATACTGCACCATCCAGAGCAGATTGGCCTGCGAATTACCGATGGTCAGCCAACCGAGCGACAAATCCTGCTGCATGTACGCCCACTCCCAGCCCGTCCAGATGAACGGCAGTGCCAGCAGCGCAAAACGAAAACCGGCCCGCTTTCGCAAAAAAAAGAAAAGCAGCAGCGGTACGGTTGAAAAAAGGGACTGGGCAAAAACGGTAAGTACGCCACCGACGAAGGTCGCCAGGCAAACCCACCAGAGGCTGATAAGGCAGAACAGCAGCATCGCGGCCCACGTCTTCCGGAAAAAGAGCCCGAAACGCTCCTCGTGCTCCAGCGACAGTAGCAGAGGAACGAGCGCAATCCAGGCCAGCGGCTCGAGATGAACGGAGGGCCAGGTGGGAAACGAAACACCAAGCAGAAGGCCGCTCAGCAGTGGCAAGAAAACAGTCTTGAAAAACGGGTGACGGCTCATCTAGCGGCTGGTAGTATTCATGATGGCTGACAGTTCATTGCTTGCCGAAAAACGCGGCTGGAAAAGATGTCCTGAACAGCGGAAAACAGGGTAACAAGAAATGGTAACGGATGTCGCCGGAAGCCGGGAAGAGACATATTTTACTTTACTTATTAATATTAATTCTTTAAATTTGTTTCAAGCTGTTATTTAACAGGAAGCAACCTAGTGTTTTTCCTGAAAATACCATTTTAAACGCCACCAGAAAAAGGAGAATCATTATGGCTCTTTTCGGCTCAAACGACGTGACGACCGCCCATTCCGATTACGAAATCGTACTTGAAGGCGGTTCCAGCTCCTGGGGGAAGGTGAAGGCTCGGGCAAAGGTGAATGTTCCCCCTGCCAGCCCGTTGCTTCCTGCAGACTGCAATGTCAAGCTGAATGTGAAACCTCTCGATCCCGCAAAAGGGTTCGTCCGCATCTCTGCCGTCATCGAATCGATCGTTGACAGCACCAAGAACAAACTGACCATCGAAGCTGATATCGCCAACGAGACCAAAGAGAGAAGAATCTCCGTCGGTGAAGGCATGGTATCGGTTGGTGACTTCAGTCACAGTTTCTCCTTCGAAGGCTCCGTCGTGAACATGTACTACTACCGTTCCGACGCCGTCCGCCGCAACGTGCCCAACCCGATCTACATGCAGGGTCGCCAGTTCCACGACATCCTCATGAAAGTTCCGCTCGACAACAACGACCTCATCGATACCTGGGAAGGCACCATGAGGTCTGTTGGCAGCGCCGGCGCATTCAACGACTGGATCCGTGAATTCTGGTTTATCGGCCCCGCGTTCACCGCGCTGAACGAAGGCGGCCAGAGGATTTCCAAAATCGAGGTCAACGGCATGAACACCGAGAGCGGTGAAAAAGGCCCGGTCGGCGTTTCAAGGTGGCGTTTCTCGCACGGCGGTTCCGGTATGGTCGATTCCATCTCCCGCTGGGCAGAGCTCTTCCCGGCTGACAAACTCAACAGGCCCGCATCGGTCGAAGCCGGTTTCCGCTCAGACTCACAGGGTATCGAAGTCAAGGTTGATGGCGACTTCCCCGGTGTTTCGGTGGATGCTGGTGGCGGCCTTCGCAGAATCCTCAACCACCCGCTCATTCCGCTGGTTCACCACGGTATGGTCGGCAAGTTCAACAACTTCAACGTTGACGCACAGCTCAAGGTCGTGCTGCCGAAGGGTTACAAGGTCCGCTACGCTGCACCGCAGTTCCGTTCGCAGAACCTCGAAGAGTACCGCTGGAGCGGTGGCGCTTACGCCCGTTGGGTTGAGCACGTCTGCAAAGGTGGCGTTGGCCAGTTCGAAGTCCTCTACGCCCAGTAAGACGGACGCAAATACACTCGAATACAAAAAAAAGACCGGTTAGTATGCCGGTCTTTTTTTGTTATACGGTGATTGTTAACGACTACCTCCTATCCCTCCTGATCCCA
>CBEUNJ010000026.1:0-17207 GCA_965544465.1 uncultured Chlorobaculum sp. | reverse complement strand
TCGCCGGGACATCGGAGCTAAAGCGCTCTGATAGCACCATGAAAAACTTATTGCACGATCCGATTGCTCCGTTGGTCGGTGCTCAAAATCCTCATGTACTCTGTGTGCATTCCGGTTTCTGTGCTCCGTTCGCCTTGCACCCGGATCGCTCATGAGACTTTTTCACGGTGCTCTTATGCTATCTTATTCTTGCAGTGGTCAGTAATGAAATTACCTCGTCGCAAATTTGAAATCATACAGGAGCACGCCATCAGGGATATTCCCTACGAATGCTGCGGCTTGCTCGTCGGAAGAAAAGTTATCGATCACCGGGGCAATATCGACAACATCGTGCACGAAATCGCCCCGTGCCGCAACACGCTCTTGTACGGGCGCGAAAACGGCTTTGAAATCTCCTATAGCGAATATCTCGAAGTCGAGCGCGAAGCCCGGAGCATTGGGCTCGACATTATCGGCTCGTACCACTCGCACATCAATTCGACGGCCGTGCCTTCGAAAAACGACGTGGATTTTGCCAGCTCTGGCCACTCGATGCTGATTATCGCCCTTCAGGGCGGCATTCCGAGGGAGGTCACCTCATGGCTCCGGCGCGATGCAGGCGGATTCCATCAGGAGCAGATCAAGGTTCTGGCGTGAAGACAATGATGCATGATGAGTGAGGAATTATGAATTGAAGAATGACGATTCCGGGTTGTCCACGAAGTCCGCTTCGACCATCAAGTCCACATCGTCCTCTCAAAGAACATCGGAAATTTTTGTACATTACGCAACGATCGATTTACCTCAAGACTTAAAGCGGAAAACACGTGCCAAAACGCGAGGATATCAAGTCCATACTGGTGATTGGAGCTGGCCCAATTGTTATTGGACAGGCTTGTGAATTCGATTATTCCGGCACCCAGGCGTGCCGCGCTCTCAAGGAGGATGGCTACCGGATCATTCTGGTCAACAGCAACCCGGCAACCATCATGACCGATATCGAGCTGGCCGATGCGACCTACATCGAGCCGATCACGCCGGAGTATGTTCGCAAGATCATTGAGAAGGAACAACCGGATGCGCTGCTTCCGACCATGGGCGGCCAGACCGCGCTGAACACGGCGGTGAAGCTTGCCGAGTCCGGCGTGCTGGAGCGCCACGGCGTCGAGTTGATCGGCGCGAAACTCCGCGCCATTCGCAAGGCTGAGAACCGCGAACTTTTCGGCGACGCAATGCGCAAGATCGGCCTTGAAATGGCCAAGGGCTTCTTTGTGCGCAACGAGAAAGAGGCCAAGGAGGCGCTCGACGCCATCGGCCTGCCGATCGTCATCCGCCCCTCCTTCACGCTCGGCGGCACGGGCGGAGGGTTCGCCGAGACCAAGGCCGACTACTACGAAGTGGTGCGGCGCGGCCTGGCTGAGAGTCCGATTGGCGAGGTGCTGGTCGAGGAGAGCCTGATCGGCTGGAAGGAGTACGAGCTTGAGGTGATTCGCGATCTGGCCGACAATGTCATCATCGTCTGCTCCATCGAGAACGTCGATCCGATGGGCGTGCACACTGGCGACAGCATCACGGTCGCCCCAGCCCAGACGCTCACCGATCGCCAGTACCAGGAGCTGCGTGACGCCTCCATCAGGGTCATCCGCGAAATTGGCGTCGAGACCGGCGGCAGCAACATCCAGTTCTCCATCAATCCGAAGGATGGCCGCATTGTCATCATCGAGATGAACCCGCGCGTGTCGAGAAGCTCTGCGCTCGCCTCGAAAGCGACCGGCTTCCCGATCGCCAAAGTTGCAGCCAAGCTCGCCGTAGGCTACACGCTCGACGAAATCACCAATGACATCACCAAGACCACACCGGCAAGTTTCGAGCCTTCGATCGACTACGCCGTCGTGAAGGTTCCGCGCTGGGATTTTGAGAAGTTCAAGAATGTCGATTCAAAACTTGGTGTTCAGATGAAGTCGGTCGGCGAGGTGATGGCCTTTGGACGCAACTTCCGTGAAGCGTTGCAGAAGTCGCTGCGCGGCCTTGAGATCGGACGCGCCGGGCTTGGCTGCGACGGCAAGGATGTGATGAACGTCATCGACATGACCCAGCAGCAGCGACAGTTCGCCAAGGAAGACCTGCTCGAAAAGATCAAAACGCCGAAAGCCGACCGGATGTTCTACCTGCGCTACGCCTTCCAGGCTGGCGCGACCGTCGAGGAGATTCATCAGGCCACCAGTATCGATCCGTGGTTCCTTGACAACATTCGCCAGATCGTGGAGTTTGAGGACGAACTTCGCCAGATGGCCGCCGACAGCGAAGCATGACCTACCTGACCCGGATTCTCGAAACCAAGGCTGGAGAAGTTGCCGAACTCAAGAAGCAGTCACCCGAACGCCGCTACCACGAGTTGTGCGGCGAGCTTCCGGCGACGCGTGATTTCCGCTTGGCCATCACAAGGCCTGACGGCGCGGTCAACCTCATTGCCGAGGTCAAGAAAGCTTCGCCATCACGCGGGGTGCTCGTCGAGGATTTTCGCCCGCTCGATATTGCTGAACGCTATGTTGAACTTGGCGCGTCGGCCTTTTCCGTTCTCACTGATCGCCAGTATTTCCAAGGCTCGCCCGACTACCTGAAAGCCATCACGAAGGAGTTCTCCATTCCCGTGCTCCGCAAGGAGTTTATCATCGACGAGAGCCAGATTTACGAAACCCGCCTCATGGGCGCGGACGCCGCACTCCTGATTGTGGCGGCGCTGGAGCCATCGCAGCTCGGCGACTACCTTCAGCTCTTCACCGAACTCGGCCTGCACGCGCTGGTCGAAACGCACGACGAGCGCGAGCTTGACATCGCCCTCGAACAGGGCTCGACCATCGTTGGGGTGAACAACCGCGATTTGAAAACTTTTTCGATCAATCTCAACACCGCCCTGCGGCTCCGGCAGCGGATGCCCAACGGAATCGTGTCAGTAGCCGAAAGCGGAATGAAGCGCCGGGACGACGTGCTGCTCATGCAGGAGGCCGGTTTTGATGCCGTGCTCATCGGCGAAGGCTTGCTGGTCAGCGAAGAGCTGCGGCAGTTCTCGTGGGGGTCGGCGTAGCGGTGGACGTTGTGGACGCCCCGTGGCCTTTGTAGTCAAAACCGGGCGGTAAACTCAGCTTTTCCTTTCTTTTTATCTCTTATAGAACTTATAGGACTTATAGGCACTATCAGACCTATAAGTCCTCTTCTTTTATTCTCTTACTCCAGCCCTTTCAGCTTTCTTGCAGCGTTCATCGGATCGGCGGAGCGGAAGAACGCTGTGCCTGCGATCAGGGCGTCGGCTCCGGCTTCAACGACCATTGCGGCGTTCTCTTCGGTGATTCCGCCATCGACGGCAATCACCATGTCGGGGTTCATCTCCATGCGCATGGCGTCAAGATTGGCGATCTTGGCCACCGAACCGGGGATGAAGCTCTGTCCGCCAAAGCCGGGGTTGACCGACATCAACAGCACCAGGTCGAGATCGGCCAGCACCGGTTCGAGCAGCAAGACCGGAGTAGCAGGGTTGATTGAAACGCCCGCTTTCACGCCGAGGCTTTTGATGAACTGAATGGTGCGGTGCAGGTGCGGGCACGCTTCGAGGTGCACGGTGATCTGGTTGGAACCGGCCTTGGCGAAATCCTCGATGTACTTGTCGGGATCGTTGATCATCAGATGAGTGTCGATGACCATATCCGTGCATTGCCTGACCGCCTTCACGATGAATGGGCCGAAGGTGATGTTGGGCACGAACGCGCCGTCCATCACATCGCAGTGCATCCAGTCAGCGCCAGCTTTTTCGGCAAGCTCGACGGCGGCTCTCAGGTTCGTGAAATCAGCGGAAAGAATCGATGGAGCCAGCAGTGTGGTTTTTCTGGGCATAGAGTCAGATGGTTAAGCGTGAGTAAAGTTTGGTTAAAAAGCTTCTCCGATTCCGAAGTTAAAGGTGAAATCGCTCAGTTGCGTATGCGATATTCGCCAAGGCCTCGGGTTTGAAGGATCATGGATTTTCCAGGCAAAGTCGAACCGGAAGGGGCCGATGGGCGATCCGAGCCGCAGCCCCGCGCCCCAGTCCCAGGCAAAGTCTCTTGTCAGCGATTTGAAGGTGAAGGCGTACGGGCCACTTCGATCCCAGATGTTGCCTGCGTCGGTGAACAGCGTGATTCCCGAGGGCTGGCCGAACAGCTTGAAGAGCTTCATGCGGTATTCGAAACCGAGTTCAGCCTTGATATCCGCGCCGAAATTGGAGGTGGCGTCGCTTGCGCAACTGCCGGGGCCGAGCGTGCCGAACAGCCAGCCGCGCATACTGTTCGAGCCACCGGCGTAGAAGCGGTGGTCTTCCGGAGTGTCGTCAGCCTTGCCATACGGAGCCATCCAGCCGAGGGCGAGCCGCGCGGCGATCTGCCGGTCTGGCGACAGATCCTTGGTGATTGCCACTTGCGTATCGAGCTTGAGGTACTGGTTGTAGCTGGTGCCGAAAATCTGCGGATCGCTGTCGGTGAAGCCGGTGTGACTGGCTTTATCGACGTACTTGTCGATCAGCCACAGGAGCCCGCCCGCCTCTTCGGCGATCACTGAGATGTTCCAGGTTGCTTTTTTGCGGTACGAGGCGTTGTGGCGGTTCGAGTAGTTGTACTGAAGCCGGAAGGTCTGGTTCAGCCGCGTCTGGAGCAGGCTGTCGAGACTATTGTTCACCGCTGCCTGATTGGTGGGGTCGATGTTGATGCGTTGGGCCAGATCGGTTTTGAAGAGCTGCTTGAAGCCGCGAAGCGAATCCTTGCTGACGAATTCAAGTTCGAAGAAGTCAAAATTGAGCCTCGAATTCCTGGTCGGCTGGCTGCTGTAGGTTCCCCTGATAATCTCCCGCTGGCTTTTGAGTAGCACCGGCAGCGCCGATTTCGAATATTCAAGCGTGCCGGTATAGTACGAGCTATGCCGGCCGATCTTGGGGATCACCAGGTTCGCCTTGACGTTGAACTCGTAGGGAGTCACTCTGGCGTACTGATCGGGCGTGAGGTTCGACAGATAGCTGGTCGAGGCCGACGTCTGCCTGCCGTAGTTTGTCGAGAGCCTCAACTGTTGGCCTGCGCCGAACAGGTTCCTGTTTTCGTAGGCGATTGCTCCGCCGATGAACAGCGAGCCGTAGCGATTGTCAACCAGAAGCTTCGGCTCGATCAGGTGTTTCGGAGCTGGGTCGAGCCGGATGGTCATGGGGATGGTGCCGGCCTCGATTGAGTCGCGCTCCAGTGCGATGGATGAGAAAAGATTGGTTGTGCCGAAGTTCTCCAGCGTGCGCTGTTCGAGCGACTGACTGGTCAGCTTTCCCTGCTTCCAGGCGATGGCGGCGGGGAAAATGTCGGGAGAAAATTTCTGATCGCCGTAAATGGTGACTGAAACGTTGTCGCGCGTCAAGGTGCGGATTGCCGGGTTTTTGTGCTTGAGTGGATCGCTGACGATCACCTTCGTCGGGCCGTAGGCGTACCGTTTGGGCAGGTGCATCGCGACGTGGATTCCTGCGTTCAGGCCGAGAGTATCGACCGTGATGTGAATGCTGTCGGGGTTGAAAAACGTGTAGCCGTAATTTCTGAAAAAGTCGAGTGAGCGGTCGCGCTCGTCGATGAGTGTTTCAACCGAGAAAATCTGGTGCGGCTTCAGACGGCTTCGTCTGAAATAGCGCTTGCGCAGGGCTGGCGCTACCGATTCGATACCGGAATAGTGGATAGAGTCGATGCGGGTCGGCTGGTTCTCCTTGATGCGGATCGTGACCTTTACATCGCCGCGCGTGTTGCGCACAATGCTTGTATCGACATCGGCGAAGAAGTAACCCTTGAAGGTGTAGAGTTTTTTGATGAGGGCGATGTCCTTTTTGAACTCCTCGGGTTTGAATGGGCGGGGAGCGCCGCTGAACAGCCCCGTTCCGAGAAAGGAGTCACGGGTCGAGGTGGACATGATTTCCCTGATCTCGTCGGTCGAGAGAACCTTGTTCCCTTTTATACTGATGCTTTTGACAGCAGGAAGGGAGGCAAGCTGCTCGTCACGCGAAGCCTCGCCGTCACGCGCAAGCAGGTGTTTCGGCATGACGAGCAGCAGTAAGAGCAGCGCTATCGGCCACGCTTGCAAATGGGAGATGAATCGTCTAAAAAAAAAACATCGCTTGTTGGTCTCCCTCAGCTTAGCGGTTCTTCGTCACTGTACCCGAAATCTTCGTCCGTGGGGTAATCGGGCCAGATATCTTCGAGGCTTTCGTACAGTTCATCGCTGTCCGGCAGATCTTCAATGTTTTCGATGACCTGCTGAGGCGCGCCTGTTCTGTTGGCGTAATCGATCAGTTCATCTTTGGTGACCGGCCAGGGAGCATCGGCGATATATCGGGCAAGATCAAGATTCCAGTACATACTTGTCGCTAAGTAGTTTTGATGTTGTAATAAGGTTAAGAAATTCCTGTTGTGCGTCTGCCGGTTAGTGTCGGAATAGGGGGCGCGGGCGGGATAATGCCCTGAAAACTGATGTTGCTGAATGGCTTCTGCGCTCGTCGCCTTTGGCAAGGTTGCGATTCTTTGTCAGAGAAGGCATTCGATGCGCGATTCATTGCCGTACAACAGTGTTGCTCCGATGAAGCTCACGAAATATAAAAAAAGATGTTTGTAAACATCAAAGCCTAATGGGCCTCAAGCCAGTTTTTTCCGACGCCGGTTTCGACCTCTACCGGAACGGTGCGCACACCGCATTTCGAGGCTGCATCGACCATGCACTCTTCGACCAGTTTCGTCAGTTTCTCCTGTTCGTCTGGCGGCGTTTCAAACAGCAATTCATCGTGTACCTGCAACAGCATGACCGATTGAAGTCGCTCCTCTTTCATGCGTCGGCTGATGGTGCACATGGCGTATTTGATGATGTCCGCCGCCGTGCCCTGGATTGGCGTGTTCATCGTGACGCGCTCGGCGGCCTTGCGGATGTTGGCGTTGCGGCTGTTCAGGTTCGGCACGTAGCGGCGGCGGCCCATGAGCGTGGTGACGTAGCCGCGTTCGCGAGCCTCTTCGACGGTGCTCTGGAGCGAAGAGAACATGCCGGGATATTTCGCCATGTAGGTATCGATGATCTCTTTGGCCTCTTTCTGCGGAATGCCAAGGCGCCGCGACAGGCCGAAGGGCTGGATGCCGTAGAGCACGCCGAAGTTGACCTCCTTGGCCTTGCGACGCATATCCCTTGTTAGCTCATCCGTATCAAAAATCACCCGTGCCGTAGCGGCGTGAATATCCTCGCGGTTTCGGAACGCTTCGATCAGCATTGGGTCGCCCGAAAGCTCGGCGGCGATGCGCAGCTCGATCTGCGAGTAGTCTGCCGAGAGCAGCAGATTGTCGGGATTCGACGGAATGAAGGCGCGGCGAATCTCCTTGCCGAGCGCTGTGCGGATCGGGATGTTCTGCAAATTCGGGTTCGATGACGAGAGCCGTCCGGTGGCCGTGATCGACTGGTTGAACGAGGTGTGCACTCGGCCTGTCAGCGGGTTGATGATCTTTGGCAGCGCTTCGATGTAGGTGCCTTTCAGCTTTTGCAGGCTGCGGTATTCGAGCAGGTCGGAGGCGATCGGGTGCAGCGGCGAGAGCTCTTCGAGCACCTGCACGTTGGTGGAGTAGCCGGTTTTGGTTGCTTTTTTCGCGGGCAGCTCCAGCACCTCGAACAGGATATGGCTGAGCTGCTTGGGCGAGTCGATGTTGAACTCCTCCCCAGCCGACTCGTAAATTTTTTCCGTCAGACTGGTCAGTTCCCCGGTTACCTTGATTGCGAGTTTGGTGAGGTGCTCCGTATCGATGGAGACGCCCTGATATTCCATTTCGGCCAGTACCCGCACCAGCGGGAATTCGAGCGTTCGGCAAACTTCGAGTAGCTCGGGCGTTGCTTCGAGCTTTGTGGCCAGCTCGCCGCGCAGCTTGAGGGCGATGTCGGCGTCCTGACAGGCGTAGTCCGACAGCTTCTGCGGTTCGAGCTCGAAGATGCCGATGGCCGATTTGCTCGTTCCGACCAGCTCGTCATATTTCACGGTCTGGCGGCCGAGGTGCAGCGCGGCCATGTCGTCGAGGTTGTGGCGTGACTCGGGGTCGAGCACGTAGCTGGCAAGCATGGTGTCGAACTCCACCGGCTGAAGCTCGACGCCATAATTCTTCAGCACGAGAATGTCGTACTTCAGGTTCTGGCCGGTTTTGCCGATGGCCGGGTTTTCGAGCAGCGGTTTGAGCTTCGCGGTGGTCGTTTTGACGTCCAAGCCCGGCTGGCCGAAATAGACGAAAAATGCCTCGCCCGGCTCGATCGAAAACGAGATGCCCGCCAGCTCCGCCTCGAAGGTGTTGAGGCTCGTGGTTTCGGTATCGACCGAAAAGCTGTCGGCCTGTTCGAGCTTTTCGATCAAAGCGGCGAACGCCTCTTCGTTGTCGATCAGATGGTATTCCGAACCCTCGCCTGCCGGGATGAGCGTTGGTTCTTCGGTATTGGCCGGATCGCCGGGATTGTTGCCGGATTGTTCACTCGTCGTTTCGGCCGGAGGATCGAGCTGCAACGCGGCGGGTACGCGGGCGGCGATGGCCTTCAGCTCCAGCCGCGAGAGCAGCGCGAAGAGCGCTTCGGCGTCGGGCTTGCCGCTGTGCAGGTCGTCAAGAGCGAGCGGGAGGTCGAGGTTGGTGCGGATCGTCACCAGCTCTCGCACCAGCGGCATCATCTCCCGGAACTCTTCGAGGCTCTTGCGCGCGCGCGGTTTCAGTTCGTCGAGGTGGGCGTAGATGTTGTCGAGTGAGCCGTACTTTTCGAGCAGGCTGGAGGCGGTTTTGGGACCGATGCCCTTCGCTCCGGGGATGTTGTCCGACGTATCGCCGGTGAGCGTCAACAGGTCGATGAACTGCTCTGGCGGCGCGCCGAACTTCTCCTTCACCTCGCTGATGCCGACCAGCTCGAACTCGTTCTGCTTCTTGCCAGGCTTGAGCAGCCGCACGCCGTCATGGACGAGCTGGGCCATGTCTTTATCCGGCGTAACGATGAAGACTCGGCAGTCGTCCTCGAACTTTCGTGCCGCTGTGCCGATCAGGTCGTCCGCCTCGAAGCCTGGCATGATGACCAGCGGAATGCCGAACGCCTTGATCAGCTCGCGAATCTCCGGAAGTTGGTTGATGAGCTCGTCCGGCGGTGCGGGGCGGTTGGCTTTGTAGGCTTCGTATTTTTCGTGGCGGAAAGTCTTTTCCGGGCTGTCGAAAGCTACGGCGAGGTACTCGGGCCGGTACTCCTCAATGATGCGCAACAGGCTGGAGGCGAAGCCGAAGACGGCGCCGGTCGGCGCACCGCTGCGTGTGCTCATGCGTGCCTGCTGCAATGCGTAGAAGGCGCGATAGACCAGCGCCATGCCGTCAAGCAGGTAAAGCGCGGGCTTGTCGTTTCCGGTTTCCGTCGCCCGCTTTTCCGTTGCCGTTGCTGCCGGTTTTCCAGCCGCCGGTTTCGCTGGGGCTGGATCGGAAGCGCCGAACAGGTCGATCTGTTTCTCCGTCATCATGCCTGTACCACTCCGTAGCTTCCGAGCACCTTGAGCATCGGCGCGAATTCCTGGAGATTGTCGAGCGCGCGCTGAATGCGCGGATCGTCGCGGTGGCCGATGAAGTCGGCATAGAAGAGGTATTCGAACGCCTTTTTGCGCGACGGGCGCGACTCGATTTTTGTCAAGTCGATGCCACGGTGCGCTAGCGTGGCCAGCGCCTTGTAGAGCGAACCTTGCTCGTTGTGCAGCGAAAAGACGATCGATGTTTTGGGTTGCGCCATGTCGGGCTGGTTCAACAGGCCGGAGAGCCCGGTGGCGTTGTCCTCGCGAGCGATGCAGAAGAAGCGGGTGATGTTCCACTCTTCGTCGGCCAGGTTCTCCTTCAAAATGTCAAGTCCGTACAACTCGCTGGCGCGTTTCGAGGCGATGGCCAGCGCTGTCGGGTCGCCGTTTTCAGCTACCATCTTGGCGCTTCCGGCGGTGTCGTAGGCCGCCTCGGCTTTCACATTCGGGTGAGTAGCGAAAAAGTTGTGGCACTGGGCCAGCGCCTGCGGGTGCGACATCGCTTTGACGGCGCGCTCCACGGAGCTGCCGGGCAGGCCGAGCAGGCAGTGTTCGACCTTCACGAAGGTTTCGGCAAGAATGACCACCGGGCGGCGGAGCAACAGGTCGTAGTTTTGATGGATGCTGCCACCGAGTGAGTTCTCAATCGGAATCGCTGCGTAGTCGGCCTGGCCGTCGGTCACGGCGGCGAAGACATCCTCAAAGCTCTCGCAAGGGTTCGGTTCTCCGAACCGCAGGGCGGCAATTTCGCTGTACGCGCCCGGTTCGCCCTGATAAGCGATCAACCTGTTTGTCATTCTTTGTTCTTGTGCTTAATTTATAAAGCGTCTCTGAAAACGTCTTCTCCCGGCAAGTCGGGACCACGTTACTCTTTAGAGGCACTTTTCTTTTGAGCCTTTAGGATTTTACTTTCCTAAAGTAAAAGAAATCTTTGCATAATCGCGTCATTTCCAGAATACTATCAATTATCGGCTTGTAATCTATGTCAGGACACAGTAAATGGGCGACCATCAAGCGCAAAAAGGCTGCCACCGACCAGAAGAGAGGAAATCTTTTCACCAAGCTTGTCAAGGAGATCACCATCGCTGCCAAAATGGGGGGGGGCGACCCGTCGGGCAACCCGCGCTTGAGGCTCGCCATCGAGACGGCGCGTGCCAACTCGATGCCGATGGACAACATCCAGCGCGCCATCAAGAAGGGTACCGGTGAACTGGAAGGCGCGACCTACGAAGAGATTACCTACGAAGGCTATGGACCCGGCGGTATCGCGATCATCATCGAGACCGCGACCGACAACCGCAACCGCACCGTGGCCGACATCCGCCACCTGATGAGCCGCAGTGGCGGTTCGCTCGGCGAGAACGGTAGCGTTGCCTGGATGTTCAAGCGCAAGGGTTCCATTGAAGTGCCCAAGTCGGCCATCTCCGAAGACGAGCTGATGGAGCTGCTGCTCGACGCCGGACTCGAAGAACTTGAGAGCGACGACGAGCAGTACTACACCGTGCTGACCGACGTAAAAGATCTGGAGCCGGTCAAGAAGGTGCTCGAAGATGCGTCCATTCCGTTCGAGAACGCCAAGATGGATATGATTCCCGACAACTACGTTGAACTTGATGTCGAGGATGCCCGCAAGGCACTCAAGCTGATCGATGCGCTCGAAAACAGCGACGACGCCCAGGCGGTGTACAGCAACATGGACATCAGCGAGAGCGTGATGAGCGCTCTTGAAGACGAATAACGTGCTCCAATGATTGTGCTTGGCGTTGATCCCGGTAGCCGCAAAACCGGCTATGGTGTCGTCGCCGAAGCGCAGGCAGGGCGGTTCTCCGTGCTTGGCTGCGGGCTTATTCGGCCTGCCGCAAAAGGGACGCTGCACGAGCGGATTGGCGAGCTTTGCGAGGGGCTCGACGAGGTGATTGAGCGCATGAAGCCCGAGGCGGTGGCGCTCGAAACCGCGTTTGTCGGGCGCAACGTCCGGAGCGCCTTGATTCTCGGTCAGGTGCGTGGCGCGGTGCTCGCCACGGTGATGCGGTACGACTTGCCCGTCCGCGAATACGCGCCGCGCGAGATCAAGCTCGCGGTCGCCGGTACGGGCTCGGCGCGCAAGGAGCAGGTGGCGGCGATGCTGCCGCATTTGCTGGGACTCGAAGAACTGCCAACGTCGCTCGATGTGACCGACGCGCTCGGTATCGCCTATTGCGATCTTGCGCGAAGCACCTCATCGCTCGCTGGCATGGCGGGCGGCGGCAAAGGTCGGAGCAAGGGATGGACTGCCTTCGTAGACGAGCATCCCGAACTGGTGGCTTGACTTTTTTGTCGGCTTGTGCGTCGATGTGGCGGCAAGCAATTGCATCAAATGAATCTCAGGATGACCTTCGGGTCTCTTTCGGAACCAAACAAGAATCGTTGTGAAGAGACATATTTTCAATCTTCCCAATTCGCTGAGTGTCCTGAGGATTTTCTTGATTCCCTGGTTCATCTACTACCTTGATGCGGGCCAGACGCAAACTGCGGTCATCATCATGTTCGTCGCCCTGCTTACCGACTGGTTCGATGGCCAGACGGCGCGGTGGACCAACGAAGTGTCCGACATGGGCAAAATCCTCGATCCGCTTGCCGACAAACTTTGCCTGGCCAGCGTGGCGCTCTACTATCTCTGGAAAGGTGAGCTTCCGATCTGGTTTGTGACCTTCGTGGTGCTCCGTGATTTGGTGATTTTTCTTGGCGCGGCCTGGATTCGTCATCGCCACAACGTCCTGACCACCTCGCTCTGGCCCGGCAAATGGGCCGTTGGCTTTGTGTCGATGATGTTCATCACGATGGTCTGGCCTCTTCCGATTTTCCGCGCGTGGCCGCTCAAGGAGTTCTTCATGTATCTTTCAGCGGCGATGCTGTTTTACTCGTTTGTTGAGTACTGCGTTCGCTTCTACCGTATTCAGAAGGGACTCGACTTCAAAAGCTGAGCCTTTTTTTTGACGCAATTTTTACCCTTCTAACGCCTCTATTTTCTTGTCAGCAAGGCTTATCCACGGCTTAACGCTCTGAATATGGATAAGTGTTTATTGCTATGGCACTTGCTTTTTTGATTATTCATTAACTGATTATTTAATAATGAGATGATCTCATTATTCTGTTGCTTTCGATCTTTTGAGTGTTGTTGATAGGTTGTGGATAACTTGTTGGAAGGGGTGTTGGTAAGGTGTTGAAGGATGTTGATAACACCACGCAAGTGACGTAATTTTCGCTTCCTGTCTCTTTGCCTTCGTGAAAGTGGCGAAATTCTGCCCGTCTTTTTGCTTTCTTCTGGAAAAATCAAAAGGCTGTTCCGACATGGTCTGTGTCGGGACAGCCTTTTGTGTTTTTTTTCGGTCTGGCGTGTTTGCAGCTCAGCTTTTCTTCTCCATTACGGTAGCCATCAGCGAAGCTTCGCAGACAAGTTCGCCACGCACGTAGGCTTTGGCGTCGAACTGGCAGATGGTGCGGCGCATGTTGGTCATGACTGCTTCGATAACCAGCGTGTCGCCGGGCAGCACCGGTTTGCGGAACCGGGCTTTGTCGATGCTCATGAAGAACACTACGGACTCTTTCATGTTCTTCTTGCCGTTGAGCATCATGATGCCACCGGTCTGCGCCATCGCTTCGATGATGAGCACGCCCGGCATGATCGGATTGCCGGGGAAGTGACCCTGGAAGAAGGGCTCGTTCACCGTGACATTTTTGATTGACACGATCTTTTCATCGAGCTTGAACTCGACGATTTTGTCGATCAACAGGAACGGGTAGCGGTGCGGCAGGATGTTCTGGATGGCGTTGATGTCGAAAATGACGCCAGCTTTTTTCTCGTGCTGGTATTGGCGGGCCAGCTTGTTGCGGTCGGCGTATTTTTTGAGCTGCTTGACGAATTCGACGTTCGAGGCGTGGCCTGGACGCGCGGCGAGAATCTGCGCCTTGACCGGCATACCGAGCAGCGCCAGATCGCCGAGCAGGTCAAGCAGCTTGTGCCGGGCTGGTTCGTTGGTGAAGCGCAGTTCGCGGTTGTTCAGAATGCCGTTCTGGCCAAGCACCATGTGCGAAGCGTCCACGCCAACCTTGTCGGCCAGCGCCTGAATTTCCGTCTCATCGAGTTGCTTGTCAACAATTACGATAGCGTTGTCGATGTCGCCGCCCTTGATGATGCCCTGGTTGGCCATCGCTTCGACTTCCGAAAGAAAGCAGAAGGTGCGGCACGGCGAGAACTCGCGCAGGAACTCCTTGTCGAGGTCGAACAGGCCGGAGTGTTGCGAGCCGAGCGCCGGGTTTTTGTAATCGACCATCACCGTCATGCGGAAGCCGTCAAGCGGCAGGGCCACGATGTCCACGCTCTTTTCCGGATTGTGGAACTCGATGGTTTCGTCGATGACGAGGTAGTTTTTCGGTTCATCCTGCTCGGCGATGCCCGCCGAAAGCAGCGCTTCGGCGAACGGGTGGGCGCTGCCGTCGAGCACCGGAGGCTCGGGGCCGCTGAGTTCGATGCGGCAGTTGTCGATCTGCAAGCCGTACAGGGCGGCAAGCACGTGCTCGGTGGTGTGTACCTTGACATCGCCGATGCCGATGGTGGTGCCGCGGAGCACATCGACGACGTGATCGATCAGCGCCGGAATTTCCGGGCAGTTATCGATGTCGTTCCTGACAAAAATATAGCCGGTGTTGACCGGTGCAGGTTTGAAGGTGATGGTGCACTCCCGGCCGGTGTGGAGCCCGGTTCCCGTGAGCGAAACGTCTCCCTGGATGGTACGCTGATGAATGAGCATGGATGGCGAAAAGCTTGCGATGGAAAATTTAAAAGATACGAAAGTGGCGTAAACTGTTCAAATTGAGGAGCTGTCAGGGCTTCCGGTGCCGAAATGTTTCCGGGCTTTTTCGAGCAGGAGTGAGTGGGTGAGCGGGCTTCCGGCAAGGATGCTCGTATGGGCGAACACGTCATCAGATCCGTCGATGCCGGTCACGATGCCGCCCGCCTCGCGCACAAGCAGCACGCCCGCCGAAAAATCCCACGGAAAAAGTCGGTACTCGAAGAAGCCGTCGAAGCGCCCGGCGGCGGTGTAGGCCAGGTCGATTGAGGCTGAACCCGCGCGGCGGATGCCTGCCGAGTCGGCGATAACATCCCGTAGCATGGCGATGTAGCTGTCCATGTAGTGGTCGTAATCGCGGAACGGCAGGCCGGTAGCGAAGAGGTAACTTTGCTTGTCCTCGCGCTTCGAAACGCCGATGCGCTCGCCGTTCAGGAACGCGCCCTTGCCCCGGACGGCGGTGAACAGTTCGTCGAGCATCGGCTGATACACCACGCCGACCGCGAGTTCGCCGGAAGCGTCTCGCAGGGCTATGCTGATACCAAAGACCGGGAAGGAGTGGATGAAATTCAGTGTGCCGTCCAGCGGATCGACAATCCAGGTTCGTCCGGATGTGCCTTTGCCGGTCGTGCCCTCCTCGCAGAGCAGTCCGTCGTCGGGGAATGCTTCGGTGATCGTGGCAGAAATCACCGCCTCGCACTGCTTGTCAACCTCAGTCACGAAATCCTTTGGCTCCTTGGCGACGATTTCCCGTTGCGAAAGCTCGCCGAATCGCGAAAGGGTAATCGCGCCTGCCGCTTTTGCCGCCTTGATGGCTGTTTGGAGTTCGAGGTTCATATTCTGCATGGTGTCAGGTGAATGAAAATGGTTGGCCCAATATATCATTTGCCAGCGAATTGTAGGGGCGGGTTTGGCGTTCGTCCCGGAACGCTCATGTGCCAGCGGGCTATTTTTCCCCTATTGGAGAAGCATGGCCGTGCGACCGCAACGTCACCACGTTCATCCGCATTGGGGAATTAATTGCTTGCCATCGTGCTTGTACTGTGAAACGCACTCTTAACGAACGTTCAAACCGATTATGTCGCGACGAATCATTACAATAGCGCTTTGCATCGGCCTCTGCCTTGTCGTTGGCTTTGGCGGCAGCACCTTCACTCCGCAGCCAGGTTCCTGGTACTACACAACCCTTGTCAAACCCCCGTGGAATCCGCCTGACTGGCTTTTCCCACCCGTCTGGGCGGTGCTGTTCATCATGATGGGCACGGCGTTTGCCAAGGTGCTCGAAGCAGGCTGGGAGAAAAAGGAGGTTAAAACCGGCGCTGTGCTGTTCGCCGTTCAGTTGATGTTCAATCTTGGCTGGTCGGCATCGTTTTTCGGAATGCAATCACCGCCCGCCGGGCTGGCTGTCATCGCCTTGCTCTGGATTTTTATTGTGTTGACCATGCGGGCCTTCGCCAAAGTCTCGAAACTTGCGTTCTGGTTGCTCGTGCCTTACCTGGCTTGGGTGAGCTTCGCTTCTTTTCTGAACTTTACGATTCTTCAGCTCAACCCGTAACGCGTTTTTGGGGTATCATCTGGCTCCGGCAGGAGGTTGTATTGTAGAACTCACAGGGTGAATGGACAGGCTATGTCTGTCATTTCCATGGGATCAACCGGAATATTGGATAACGGAAGTAGTGCTACGTACGCTGAGCCACAAAAGCGTGAGTTCAAGAGGCGCGCTTTGCAAGCATTCGTCAACAGCAAAGCATGGTGCCTGTTCTACTTTTCGTTTTGATGATGTTTTTTTTGTGGTTTCAACCAGAAAGCTCTGGCAGTGCTGCTGGGAGTCGTTCCTTTTTACCACTTACCTTCATCTTGTTCATTGCAGTCATCGGCACGCTTGTTGTTTCATTTCAAAACTGGCATTGTCCGGCGTGCAACAAGTCGTTCGGGTGATCGTGGAACCCGCGTTATTGGTTGACATGTGGAGCGGAATGAATGCAGGGTAATGAACAAGCGGATTCATATCCGATTGGTCGAGATTTCGTGACCATACGCCCCCCTGAATGCCGTTCGCTCAGGGGGGCTTTTTTCGTGACGTTACTCCAGCGTTTTCAGCTTCGCGACGGCCATTTTGCCTGCCTCGACGAGCCGTGCCCGGATGGCGGCGTTGCTGGTGTTTCCGGCTCCGATCTGGATGTAGTAGCCGTCGGCCATAATGTAGATACCTCCGGTTGTGATGAACGCATCGTCACCCACGCCTTCGACATCGGTTCTCATACCCTTGAAATTATCCTTCAGGCTGTTGTAGATCGAAGCCGTGCCGACGCCACCGGGCGGGAAGAACGCGTCCTGGGTCAGCGAGACCTGCAAGAACGGTATCGGTTCGCCGCTGGCGGGGCTGTACAGGCAGAGCTTCATGCCCACAACCTTCTGCTCGCTTTTTTCTGCCGGGTTGACCGCCTCGCCGAGCAGTTGCGCCGCCTCTTCTTGCGTGATGAGCTGGCACGGTTCGATGATTTTCGAAGCCTGTTGCTGAACCGCCGTATTGCCGCCGCCGGTCTCAGGCTGCCGAGTTGAGTTGCCGCCGCATCCTGCGAAGAGCAGGACTGTGCAGAGCGGAAGAATCCGGATGATGTGTGCTGGTTGCATGGGGGTGAGGTGATGTTATTTTCGGCGGAAAGATTACCTTGAAAGGTAGGAAATTTTTGTGTGAGGTGCTGGTGGTACTTGGAGTGTTGGAGGCGTGGGGCGGATGTTGCTGTGGGCGATTCAACCCATGTTGCGGTGGGGTGGTGCGAGTGGTTTTATACTGACCCGGATAAGACCAC
>CBEUNJ010000025.1:0-17610 GCA_965544465.1 uncultured Chlorobaculum sp. | reverse complement strand
CCCCCCCCCTCCATGCCGCAACTTACCCCACTCGACATCTCATTCATTGCGGGGTACCTGCTATTGACCCTGCTGGTTGGCCTGTTCTTTTCGCGACGGGCTTCTGAAAACGTCGGCGAGTTTTTCCTGTCGGGGCGCAAGCTGCCTTGGTGGATCGCAGGCACCGGCATGGTTGCAACCACCTTTGCCGCCGATACGCCGCTCGCTGTAGCGGGGTTCGTAGCCAAGAACGGTATCGCGGGCAACTGGGTCTGGTGGACGTTCGTTTCGGGCGGAATGCTCACGGTCTTCTTTTTCGCACGGCTCTGGCGGCGGGCGAACATTCTCACCGATCTTGAATTTATCGAGCTGCGTTACAGCGGCAAAGCCGCAAGCTTTCTGCGCGGATTTAAGGCACTCTATTTCGGCTTGTTCATCAACGCGGTGATTATTGGCTGGGTGAATCTGGCGATGTTCAAGATCATCAGCATCATGATTCCCGGTCTTGATCCGAAGCTGACCATCATCGGCCTGGTGATGTTCACCACGATCTACTCCGGCATGTCGGGCTTGTGGGGCGTCTCGATCACCGACACCGTACAGTTCGTCATCGCGATGGGCGGCTGCATCGTCCTGGCCGTGCTGGCGGTCAACTCGCCGGAAGTCACGGCTGCTGGCGGACTCAAACAGGCGCTACCAGGCTGGATGTTCGACTTCTTTCCGTCGTTCTCCTCAACGACCGATACATCGGCGACCGGAGCTTACGCTCTGCCCTTCACCGCCTTCGCTGCGATGGCCTTCGTGCAGTGGTGGTCGTCATGGTATCCGGGCGCGGAACCGGGCGGCGGCGGCTACATCGCCCAGCGCATGATGAGTGCCAAGGACGAGAAAAACTCGCTTCTGGCGACGCTCTGGTTCACCATCGCGCACTACTGCATCCGCCCGTGGCCGTGGATCGTCGTCGGGCTGGCGAGCCTCGTCATGTTCCCGCACCTGCCCGCTGGCCAAAAAGAGGATGGCTTCGTGTATGTGATGAACGCCGTGCTGCCCGCCGGGCTGAAAGGGCTGCTCATCGCGGCTTTCATGGCGGCCTACATGTCAACGCTTTCGACCCACCTGAACTGGGGTACGAGCTACCTCATCAACGACCTCTACAAGCGCTTCGTCAAGCCTGACGCCAACGAACGCCACTACGTGCTCATCTCGCGAATTGTGACGGCGATAACGGCTATCTTCGCGCTTTATATCACGTTCTACGTGCTGGAGACCATCACCGGCGCGTGGGAGTTCATCATCCAGTGCGGCGCGGGCACGGGCTTCGTGCTCATCATGCGCTGGTTCTGGTGGCGCCTGAACGCCTGGTCGGAGATCACCTCGATGGTCGCGCCGATCATCGCCTACACCTGGATCAGCCAGTTCACCGTAATCGAATTCCCTGAATCGATCTACATCATCGTACTCTTCACCATCGCCTGCACACTCGCGGTCACCTGGCTCACCAAACCGACGGACCGCGCCAAGCTGGAACACTTCTACCGCGTCACCCGCGTTGGCGGCGCGCTCTGGAAACCGGTCGCCGACCGCATGGCCGACGTCAAAGGCGACACCGGCTTCCCGGCGCTGATGCTCGACTGGTTCTTCGGCATTGTGCTTGTCTATTCTATGCTTTTCGGCACCGGCAAGCTGATTTTTGGTGAACCGCTGGCCGCCACGATCTATTATGCTGCTGGAGCTGTAGCTGGCGTGATGATCTACCGCGATCTTTCGAAACGCAACTGGAGCACCTTCGACTGATGGCCGGACAACGACGACTCATCCTCGCCTCGCAATCGCCGCGCCGCCGTGAGCTGCTCGCCATGACGGGCATTCCGTTCGAGACCGCCTCGGTCGAGATCGACGAGACGTTCGATCCTGCGCTGACAGTAGAGGAAAATGTAATGGCGATCTCGAAGCAGAAGGCTGAAGCCGTCATGCAAACGTTGCCGGAGGCAGACGCCGGTGCGATCGTGCTAGGATCGGACACCACGGTGTTGCTCGACGGCGCAGCGCTCGGCAAGCCCGGCGACTTCGAGCACGCCTTCGAGATGCTCTCGGCGCTGCAAGGCCGCAGCCACGAGGTGCTCACCGGCTTCTGCATCGTGCACAACGGCGAGGCGATGACTGGCTACGCCCGCACCGTCGTCGAGATCGGCGCGATGACGCCCGGCGAAATCACCCGCTACATCGAGGTAATGAAGCCCTTCGACAAGGCCGGATCGTACGGCATCCAGGATCCGCTGCTCGCCTGCTTCGTCACCGGCATCGACGGCTGCTACTACAACGTCGTCGGTCTGCCGGTCTCAAAAGTCTATGCCGCGCTCAAACCACTTTTTCCCACCGAAGGCTGACGATGAGCGAACAACCTGTCCTTGTCATCCTCGGCCCCACCGCCTCAGGCAAATCGGAGCTGGCCTTCCGCACTGCCCGGCAGATCGGCGGCGCAATCATCTCGGCGGACTCGCGCCAGATTTACCAGGGCATGGACATCGGCACAGCCAAGCCGCCGAAGTGGATGCTGGATGAGGTCAAGCACCAGTTTATTGATGAAAAAGAGATCGGTGAACCCTTCAGCGCTGGAGATTTTGCGGAGCAGGCGGCGGAGAGAATCCGCGAACTACGTCAATGCGGAATCACGCCAATCGTCGCGGGCGGTTCGACGCTCTACCTCGAAGGGTTGCTCAAAGGGTTTGCCGAACTACCGCCATCCAACCCCGAAATCAGGGCGAGGCTGAAGCGCGAACTCGAACGTGATGGCGCGACAAAGCTCTATCGGAAGCTTGAGAAGATTGACCCGGAGCAGGCCCGAACGCTCGACCCCACCAAAACCCAACGCCTCGTCCGAAGCCTTGAAATCATCGAAATTTCCGGATCGACCGTCACGGCATTGCAACGCAAAACCCCCGGCCCACCAACCGGCATCGACTTCACTGTCATCGGCCTCGATCTGCCCCGCGAAGTGCTCTACGAGCGCATCAACCGACGCACAGCAGCGATGATGCAAACCGGCCTCGAAGCCGAGGCCCGCCGCCTTTTCGACAAGTATGGCGACCAATGGCGTAGCAAAAACCTCAACGCCCTGGCCACCGTCGGCTACCGCGAACTCTTCGAATACTTCGAAGGGCTGTACAATTTGGAGACCGCTGTTTCACTGATTGCGCAGCACACCCGCAACTACGCCAAACGCCAGTTGACCTTTTTCCGCAACCGGCTGGATGTGGGCTGGGTGCAAGCGCCAACCAACGACAACGAACTCGACGCGCTCGTTGAGGCGCTTTGTAGAAAGATTACCCGATAGCCTTCGCCTGACTCAGAAAACCAGGTTTTTTTCCGCACTGCCGAAGCAACACCAGCCCAACCTTTATAGTACGCCATCGCAAAAAATATGATTTGAATGAATCAATTTTTTTGTACGATACAAAGGTAAGGGGTCGCTCCACATCGATGTTGCAATCATCTCTAGCAGCTGGCGGAGCGAAAAGGCTGTTCACATGCCTTGAAAAAACAATTAGTTACCGTTTTTCCGCTGGAGTTTTTTTATGAAACACTCCGTATCAACCCGAAAGAAGTTGACCATCCTCAAGCTCGAAGAGCCGGTTTTCGATGTACGCCACGCCGACTGCTTCAAGGCGACCATTGACAGCCTGATCAGCAATCAGGCCAGTAAAAATATCATCATCGACTGTTCACAGGTCAAGGCGATTGATTCGTCAGGCATCAGCTCGATGCTCATTGCTCACAAGCTTGCCAACAGTTTCGATGGCTTGACCATTTTCGTCGCGCTCTGCCAGCAAATCAAGGAGCTGCTCAAAATCGCCAACCTCGACAAACAACTGTTCATCTTCTCTTCGATCAACGAGGTTATGACCTTGATCGAACCGTCCCTGAAAGCCAAACGGGCCAGCAAGACACGCCGACAGCAGCAAAATGATGATGACAACGACGGTGACGATGAGGTAACCGAAGAGATCGATATTCTGCCCGACGATGCATACAACTGCGAATCGTTCGACGACATGGACGACGAAACAACCGACGAGAGCGACGAGTGCGAAGAGGGCGATGATGAAACCGATGACAAGCCCCGCAAAGTGACTAAAACGCCGAAAAAACGTGGCCGGCCGAAGAAAAATTCTCAACCGGTCAAGACGGTCAGGAAAAAATCCGAACATTTAGACTGACTGCCCATCTCGGCTTCAAGCTCAACACGCAGCACTATCCGCCAGCCCTCCATTTGACATTTCGACTCTTCGGCGCTATTTTTTGAATGGTACTCAGTACCTCCCCGCCTTCTCTTGAGAAAACAGTCTGCTGTATCCAGAGGAAGAAGCGCACCGCCATGTTTGATGACCTCTTCCGCGAACGGCTCACCAAGCTGCTCGAAACCGCCTGCGTCACCATCGACGGCCCCAATCCGTGGGATGTCAGGGTGCACGACTCCCGTATGTTCATCAAAACCGTGCTTGAGGGCAACCTCGGGTTCGGCGAATCCTACATGGATGGCTGGTGGGAGTGTGACGATCTCGACGAGCTGTTCTACCGGATTCTCTCCTCCGGCATCGACCAGCAGCTCGTGACACTCACCAAAACCATCGAATCGATCCAAAGCACGGTTCAAAACCTGCAAAAACCCGCACGCGCCTTCACGGTGGGCAAACGGCATTACGATCTCGGTAACGACCTGTTCGAGTCCATGCTCGACCCCCTGATGCTCTACAGTTGCGGCTGCTGGCACAACACTTGCGAGCTCGACCAAGCGCAGCGCAACAAGCTGACGCTGGTGTTCGACAAGCTCGATCTGAAGCCGGGCATGAGGCTGCTCGACATCGGTTGCGGCTGGGGCGGAACCGCGCGGTTTGCCGCAGAGCGGTACGGGGCAAAGGTAGTCGGCATCACGGTTTCCGAAGAGCAGGCGAGCTTCGCGAGGCAGTTCTGCCAGGATGTTGATGTTGAAATACGCCTCATGGATTACCGCGACCTGGAAGGCGCATTCGACCGGATCGTGTCGCTCGGAATGCTCGAACACGTAGGCTACCGAAACTACCGAACTTTTTTCGAAACCGCACGCCGCTGCCTGCATCGCGATGGACGGCTTCTGGTGCAGAGCATCGGCAGCAACACGCCGGTGACGAGCACCGATCCGTGGATCGAAAAATATATCTTCCCGAACTCGATGCTCCCCTCCGCCAGCCAGATCGCGCGCGCCTACGAACACTGCTTCATCCTCGAAGACTGGCACTCCTTCGGCCACGACTATTCGCTGACGCTCAAAGCATGGGAAAGCAACTTCAGGCGTAACTGGCCAAAGCTGCAACAGAACTACGACGAGCGGTTTTACCGTATGTGGCGCTACTACCTGCTCAGCTGCTCGGGAGCCTTCCGAGCGCGCGCCATCCAGCTCTGGCAGATTCTGTTCAGCCCGCGCGGCATCAGGGGCGAGTGCCGGATTCCGCACGAGCCCTCCATGCACATTCAGGGATAAAGGAAACGATCAGCATTCTTCTCGTTGAATTTGCGCACCCCGCGCCGGGCGGTATCGAGAATTTTTTCGATGGGCTTCTGCTTGACGATCATGCGCCGGTAACAATTGGTGCCCGCAAGGTTGTCAAAAAAACCGCAGTCGATGCCGAGTTGATCTGGATAGAGCTTCTGCAAGACAAGAAGAATCGCGGTCTGGGTCATGAAGGGATTGAAGGCTGCTCGATCGGTGAGGGCAAGACGGATACCGTAGCACTTGATTCCGGCGAACTTGCTGCTCGATGGAATGAAGGATACGCGATGAAGCTCAACGCCGGGCAACCGGTACGCTTCGAGTGCCGAAAGCAGCGCGGCGCTGTCGATGAACGGTGCGCCGAACAGTTTGAACGGGGCCTCAGTGCCGCGCCCCTCGCTCACTGCGGTGGCTTCGAGCATGACGGTGGCGGGATAGAACAACAACGTCTCGAACGTGCGAAGATTGGGCGACGGCCGGCGGAAACGATAACCCTGAAACTGGTCGGCGAAAAGGTCGTGGCGATAACCGCTCATCGGCACGACCTGAAGCGAGAGGTCTGGATAATAGCGCTGTTGCAGCCACGTTGCGATTTCACCCACCGTCATGCCGTGAATAAAGGGCAGCTCAGCCGCTCCGACAAACGACTCGAAATCCCGATCCAGCACGAAGCCATCAGGCGGAATCGGCGCGATCGGATTGGGTCGGTCAAGCACCACAAACGCAACGCCCGCCTCACGGCACGCCTCCATCGCAAGCTTCATGGTGGAAATGTAGGTAAAGCAGCGCACACCAGCGTCCTGAAGGTCGAACACCAAGACATCGATGGTTTTCAGCAGCTCGGGATCGGGTCGCCTGGATTTGCCGTAGAGCGAATAGAGCGCGATCCCGCCGCCGACCTCACTATTGCCAACCGCCTCGCCCGCTTGCCGCTCAAGCGCGAAACCATGCTCCGGAGCCATGAGGAACTTCAGGTCAACGCCATCGCGCAACAGCACACGATAACCGGGCTCGCCGGAACGCGAAACCGCAGCGGCATTGGTAATCATGCCGACCCGCCTGCCCTGCAGTGCAGCGCACTGCTCAGCATCGAGCACATCAAGGCCATAGCGAAACACTTCGGCCTGAGCTGCGGAGGTGGCAAGAACAAGCAGAAGCAATAACAAAGAGGCAATGCGGCCCATGAGAAAACAGCCCTGGAGTGTTGCGGGGAATGTTGTGGACAGCTCAGGCTGATCCAACCGATCAGTCCACAAAACAGTAACAGCAATATACCCCACCCCTGAGCAAAAGCGAGCCCCAAACAAAAAAAAGGCCGCACAACATGGCACGGCCTTTGGCTGGTGGTGGGGACAGGACTTGAACCTGCAACCTTCGGGTTATGAGCCCGACGAGCTACCAATTGCTCCACCCCACGATGTAAACTCCTTTAATGTACAACTTTCATCGTAATTAACAAACAATTAACAAACTGAGTTCCCATTTATTCCCTCTCCGTGCGGTTCGAGCAGAAACAAGCTCCCATCAGCGCCCTCCACGGCAAGAATCATGCCCTGCGACAGTTCACCCCGCATGGTACGGTCGGCGAGGTTGGCCACCAGCACCACGTTCTTGCCCACCAGCTCCTCAGCCTTGTAGTGCTGCGCAATGCCCGAAAGCACCTGGCGCTGTTCCGAGCCGACCTGCAATTGCAGCTTGAGCAGCTTGTTGGCCTTCTTAACCGGCTCGCAGGCGATCACTCTGGCCACGCGCAGGTCGATCTTCTGGAAATCGTCGAAAGAAATTTCCGGCTTGAAGGTCATCGGCGCTGGCTTTTCGGCGGCCTCGCGGCGCTCCGCTTCGGCCAGCAGCGCTTCGATCTTCTTCAGCTCTGGCTCGAGGTCTTTGTCCTCGATCTTCGAGAAAAGGATTTCGGACGAACCGAGCAGCTTGTGCCCCTTCTTCAGCCCTGGTTCGAGCGCCTTGCGCCAGACCGGCTTGCCGGGTTCGACCAGGTCATCAATCGTGCCCTCGAAGCCGAGCATCTTCCAGATGCGGTTAGCGGTTTCAGGCACGATCGGCCAGAAGAGCAGCGCGAGCGTGTGGCAAAGGTTCAGCGACACGGCCATCGTGCGGCCCGCCGCTTCGGGGTCAACCTTGATCACCTTCCACGGCTCGCTCTCGGTTAGGAAGCGGTTAGCGAAGCGCGCGATCTCCATCGCCTGTGCGGTTGCCTCGCGGAAGTGGAACCCCTCGTAGGCCGCTTCAAGCTTGCCGAAACTCGCCAGCCAGTCGATGCCGAGGCCGTCCCACGCTTCGAGATCAATCTCGCACGGCACCTCGCCGCCAAAGCGCGAATTGGTAAAGTCGATCGAGCGCTTGATGAAGTTGCCAAGCGTATCGGCCAGCTCGCCATTGGTGCGGTTCTGGAAGTCGCCCCAACTGAAATCGGTGTCCTTGTTCTCCGGATAGTTCATCGCGATGCTGTAGCGCAGCGTATCCGCCGGGAAGCGTTCGAGGAACTCGCCGAGATAGACCGCGTAGTTGCGCGATTTGGAGAACTTGCGCCCCTCGAAGTTCATGAACTCCGAAGCCGGCACGTTGTCGGCCAGCTCGTAGCGCCCTTCACTGCGCCCCTCGTTCCAAGCCATCAGAATCGCCGGGAACATCAGCGTGTGGAAGACCACGTTATCCTTGCCGATGAAGTTAATGATGCGCGTCTCCGGATTCTGCCAGTAGCGCCGCCAGAGTTCGGCGTCGCCCTGCTTTTCGGCCCACTCCTTGGTGAAGGAGATGTAGCCAAGCACGGCATCGAACCAGACGTAGAGCACCTTGCCTTTCGCCTCTTCGGAATCGAGCGGCAGCGAAATGCCCCAAGCCAGGTCGCGGGTAATGGCGCGGTCGGCGAGCCCCTGATTGAGCCACGTGCGCGAGTAGTTCACCACGTTGGAGCGCCAGTCGCCTTTGTGGCGTTCGACGTACTGTTCAAGATCTTTCTGGTAGCGCCCGAGCGGGAAATACCAGTGCAGGGTTTCGCGCAGCTCCGGCGTAGCGTCGGAGAGTTTGCTCTTGGGATCAAGCAGCTCGGTCGGGCTCAGGTGACTGCCGCACTGTTCGCACTGGTCGCCGTTCGCACCGGGCGTCTTGCAGACCGGGCAAGTTCCGGTGATGTAGCGGTCGGAGAGAAAACGGTTCGCCTTGGGATCGAAGAATTGCTTTTCGGTCTTCTTGACGAAAATACCCTTGCTCTCAATCTCCGAGAAAAACTCGCGAGCAGTCCGATGATGCACTGGCCCGCTGGTGCGGCCATAGTAATCGAACGAGATACCGCACTTGGCGAACGCATCGGCGTTCATCTTGTGGTAGCGATCAACCACATCCTGCGGCGAAATACCCTCCTTCTCGGCGGTGATGGTAATCGGCACGCCGTGCTCATCCGATCCGCCAATGTGAATGACGTCGTGGCCGCAGAGCCGTTTGTAGCGCACGTAAATATCGGCGGGCAGATAAACCCCGGCGAGGTGGCCAAGGTGCACCGGACCGTTGGCATAAGGAAGAGCGGTGGTGACAAGCGTCCTTTGGAACGTATGGCTCATAGCAGACAATCTTTAAGAAATAACAATCTATCCCCTGCGAGGGGAACATTGATGGAAACAGTTTCAGGAAACGCGACGCGATTGACAATCGCTTACTGCCGTCTGCCGGACATTTTGTTGTACTGGTCGAGCGAGAGGCGGCGCTTCTGGCCGCTGCTTTCGTAGCGAATCCAGACGCATTTTTTCTGCGGATCGACCCCCTCGACTACCGCATTGCCGTCCCTGACGGCGAAGACCGTCCCGACCGAGGGCCAACCCTTGCCGCGGCATGAAGCGCCGTTTCTGCTATTCCCTTTGGAGAAGGCAAGGCAGCACTTGGGTCGGTTGCACAGGCCAATGGTGTTGAACGAGAGGTTGTCTCCATTCGAGCCCTCAAACATCTGCGGCTTTTCGGCGAAGGGGTTGGAGTGAATCTTCTGCATCCAGGTCGAGCAGCAGAGCGAGCAACCGCACGAGCCCTGGGAGTTCGTGCGCCGCGCCTCCTCGCGCGTAGTGATCTGCACCATCTGGATTCGAGCCTTGAACTCACCGGCAAGGTCGCGCACCAGGCCACGAAAATCGACGCGATGCGTGGCCGTGTAATAAACCGAAAGCTTCTGCTGGTCGAACCGGAGATCGATATCGACCAGCTTCATGTCGAGCCGGTGGCATTCGATACGCTGCTGGCAGGCCATGCGGATTTCCGGCTCGCGCTTGCGAATATCGGTGAACGCCGCAACATCCTCCTCGCTGGCATACCGAAGAATCGCCGGCAGTTTGTCAATCGTCTCCATCAACCCCTTGAGCTGAAGCTTGCGCTGCGCGATCCGGCCCATCGAATAGACCATGCCGAAATCGAACCCGCCGTCAGCCTCAAGAATTAGTGGCATACCGATGGAAAGCTCGCCGCCAATCCTGTTGACGTAAAATTCACGGCGACACCCTTTCAGCTCGACCTCGCAGACCTGAACAGCATCCTCCACAACCTCCCCGCCATAGAGACTAGCGGCGTCTTCATGTAAACGCTTTGAAAGTTTCAGTCTGATCCTGGCGTTATCGCCAAGCAGGCAACTGCATAGAACCGTACTCATACACGATTGTCCCAATCATCACCGCCGCATTCCGATACGGAAAAACAGCAGTATCATTGCTATAATTGTTTCACCCGTCACTTCCCCGCTGCGCCTCCTCCGGTCAACAGCTCCCGAAACGCCTCGACGCGCCGGTTGATTGAGGCCGATCCCCGAATGACCGTATCGAAGCCATCGAGTCGGCGCTCGCTGACCTCTTGCTTCACCTTGTCGAGATGGGATTCAGTCGTCTGCTGCATGAAGCTGGTCAAAGCGTCAAGGCCTTGCCAATCCGCTCTTGTGAGCACTCGTTGCGACCCGAAAGACAGGAAAAGTTCAGGTTTTTGTTCTTCAAGATATTCAATACGGCTGACAACTGAAACAAGATAGAGTGATTCACTCGTTTTGAGAACACGATCGGCAATGCCTGCCGTTCCCCTGAAAAAAACAAGCGGGCGTTGATCGACATGCTCGATCTTTCCCTGCGGAAAAATCCAGAGCGCATTTTGACGATCAGATGGCGCGCTCAGGCATTCGGCAGCGTAGTCGAGCGTGCCGATAGCGCTGCGAGCGTTGGAGCGATCGATGGAGAAGGCACCGAGCCGGGTGAAGAACTGGTGCTTGAGAAGCTGCGGGTACTCGATGATAATGAAGAGGTTCTGCCGGAAGTAACGTTCCGTGCAGAGCTGCGACCAGAAGCCATCCCACCAGTAGGCGTGGTTGGCGTAAAAGATCACCGGAATAGCGGTATCCATCTCCGGCAAGCCGGACGGCATCCGCACCCTGAGCGAGTGAAAATGCCGCCGGAACTGCCGTCGCGAATACCATCCAAACCAGCGGGTATAAAGCCAGCTCCGACGAACCTTCAGCATGAACGGCGGTTATGCAAACGCTTTCCGAATGCGATCAACTGCCGTCTTCAGCTCCTCGATGGAGGCCGCGTAGGAGAGGCGCAGGTTCTCGGGAGCACCGAACGCGTCGCCCGGCACAGTGGCCACGTAGTGCTCGGCAAGCAGGTACTCGGCCACGTCGGTCGAATCATTCATCACCTTGCCGCCAAAGGTTTTGCCAAGCAAGCCCTTGATCGATGGGAACATATAGAACGCGCCCTCCGGCAGCGTGCACTCGATACCGGGGATGGTGTTCAGCTCGCGGAACATGAAATCGCGGCGCTTCTCGAACTCCAAACGGCGCTTCTCGACGATGGACTGGTCGCCATCGAGCGCAGCCACGGCAGCCTTCTGCGCGATGGAGTTGGCGTTCGAGGTAGTCTGCGACTGAATCTTGTCGCACGCCTTGATGATCCATTTCGGCGCGGCCAGGTAGCCGATCCGCCAGCCGGTCATCGAGTAGCTCTTCGAGGTGCCGTTCGAGACGACGACCCACGGGCGCATCTCTGCAATTCTCGCGGGCGAGAAGGGACGCACGCCGCCGTAGCAGATCATGTCGTACATCTCGTCGGAGATGACGAAAATCTCTTTACCTTCGAGCACCTTCATCAGCGCGCGAACTTCGGCTTCGTTATAGACCGCGCCCGAGGGGTTCGACGGCGAGTTGAGCACCAGCGCCTTGGTCTTCGGCGTGATGGCCGCTTCGAGCTGCTCCGGCGTCATCTTGTAGCCAGTCTCAATCGAAGTTTCGACAATCACCGGCGTGGCTCCAGCCAGGCGCGCCATCTCCGGGAAGCTCACCCAGTAGGGGGCGGGCACAATCACCTCGTCGCCCTCGTCGCAAAGCGCAAGAAAGGTGTTGGCCAGCGTCTGCTTGCCGCCATTGCTGACGATGATTTCGTCCTCGGCAAACTCAAGGCCGTTGTCGCGCGAAAGCTTGCGGATAATCGCCTTTTTCAGCTCCAGAATTCCGGTGTTGGCCGTGTAGCGGGTGAAGCCGGAACGGATCGCCTCGATGCCAGCTTCACAGACGTTGTCCGGAGTAGGAAAGTCCGGTTCACCCGCAGAAAGGCTCACGACATCGTTGCCTTCCGCCTTCATCTTCTTGGCCAGGCCGGTAATGCGCATCGTCTGCGACTCCTGCATGCTCAGCACTCGCTTGCTCAGGTATTGCTCATGGCTCTCTGCGCTCATGGTGGTGGTATTAGTTGAAAATTTGGAAATTGAAACTCTTATGACTGCCCCTCGCGCTCGGCCCGCTTTCTGTTCAACTGATCGAGCACGAAGGGGTGGACAAACTTGCTCACGTCGCCGCCAAGCATCGAAACCTCGCGGATGATGGTCGAAGCGACGTAGGTGTATTTGACGTTCGGCATGAGGAAGACCGTCGTCACCTCCGGATAGAGGTGGCGGTTCAGGAGCGACATCTGGAACTCGTACTCAAAGTCCTTGACCTGCCGCACGCCGCGGACGATGGCGCCAGCTCCGACCTGCCGCGCGTAATCGGCCAGAAGACCCTCATGCAGCACATCGACGTTCACATTCGGGAAGATGCTCACCACCTCGCGCACCATTTCAAGCCGCTCATCGACCGAAAAGAGCGCCTGTTTCTGGCTGTTCTCGGCCAGCACCACATCGACATGGTCAAAAATGTTGAGCGCTCGTTCAAGCACGTCGAGATGACCGTTGGTGAAAGGATCGAAGGTGCCCGGATAGATCGCTTTTTTCTTCATGACATCACGGTTCGGGTGTAAAAAAAGAGACTCGCGTCGTTCCGTAATCCTTGTGGAAAAGGTACCCGCGTGATTGAGAAAAATCGTGGCTCGCATGGTGCTCGATCAACAGCAACCCATCGGCGGCGAGCAGGCCGGTATCGAGAATCGAACGGATCAGGTGCTCGTAATCCTCCCAGCGGTAGGGCGGATCGCAGAACACCAGCTCGAACGGTCTATCGCTGCGCTTCAGAAACGCCGTGACATCGGCCATCACGAAGCGCGCTGACGTTTCGAGGCCGAGGTCGCGCGCCGTGGCCTTCATCGTGTCGAGCGCCTTGCGGTTCTGCTCCACGAAGCAGGCGCTCCGCGCTCCGCGGCTCAGCGCCTCGAAGCCAAGGTTGCCGAACCCGGCGAACAGATCAAGCACATCGACGCCTTCGAAATCGAGTCGCACTGAAAGCGTGTCGAACAGCGACTTTTTGACCCTGCTGGTGCAGGGGCGTATGTCGCGCGAAGGCAGCTGCCTGATCTTTCGCCCCCGGTATCTGCCCGCGTGAATCTGCAATGCCTGCCGAACCGCTTAATAGTCGCCAAAAATGGTAACGCCGAGAATCTCCAGCGCCTTGGCTTCATCCTCTTTGGACGGCGCCTTGCCGTGCCAGTTGGTCTTGTCGGGCATGGTGCCTTCGAAAAACGGCACGCCCTTGCCCATAACCGTCTTGGCGAGCACAACGGCCGGCTTGGCGCGGCCCGTGTCCTTGCGAAGATAGTCAAGCGTATCGATGAAATGCTCGATGTCGTTGCCGTCGCAGGCGAGCACATCCCATCCAAAGGCCCGCCACTTGTCGGCGAACGGCTCGATGCCCATCACGTCCGAAACCTCACCGTCGATCTGCTGGCTGTTGTAATCGACAATGCCGATCAGATTGCCGAGCCGGTAATGGGCGGCGCTCATAGCTGCTTCCCATATCTGGCCCTCCTGGCACTCGCCATCCCCCATCAGGCAAAACACATCACCTTTTTTACCATCCATGCGCAAGCCGAGCGCCGCACCGACAGCTGCCGACAAGCCCTGGCCGAGCGAACCCGACGCAATATTGATACCCGGCAGCCCCGACTCGCAGGTCGGATGGCCCTGAAGATAGGAGTTGATCTCGCGCAGGTAGTTCAGCTCGTTGAGCGAGAAATAGCCCGAACGGGCCAACGTGCTGTACCAGACCGGCGCGATATGGCCGTTGGAGAGAAAGAGCATGTCCTGATCGCTTCCGTCGGCGAACTGGTGTGGATGATGCTTCAGAATCTTGAAATAGAGTGCCGTAAAAACATCAGCCATGCCGAGCGAACCGCCCGTATGTCCGGATTGGGATTTTGCCAACATGCGGACCACATCACGGCGCACCTGACGGGCCATGTCCTTGAGTTCATCAATGGTTGAAAGCTGCAAGTGCTTGCCTTTCTTCTCCGCTGGATAAGGCTTCAGATGTTTTGCCATGATGGAATTGAACAATGAAAATGAAAATGAAAAATACAACGCTCTCATCAAGCCGCACAACGCCGCCCTTCAGAAGGGCTTAAAGTTACAAGCGAACACCTAAATGACCAAGTCACACGCCAGCTGCACCTTTTTTTCTTTTTCTGAGATGCTTCACAATCGACCAGATCACCAGGCAGGTAAAGAGCAGCGTGACCGGCACGCTGTAGAGCACCGCGTAGCGCCCGATCTGTTCCCAGTGGCTGCCGAGCAGGAATCCGCCGTAAAGCAGCAGCATGTTCCAGAGAAGTGAGCTCACCAGCGAACCGAGCAGCACCTGCGGAATCTTCAGGTGCAGCATTCCGGCTACGATGCAAATGACCGCGCGCGAACCGAGAATGAAGCGATTCACCACGACAGCCAGATAACCGTGGCCCGAAAACTTCTGACGTACCTCCTCCATTTCGGAGGGGGGAAACAGCTTGTGCGCGCTCCTGGCGAACTTGTGACGCACCTCGCTCTGGCCGACGGCGTAAAGCTTGAGACCCAGAAAACGGCTGAGCAGAAAGACGGTCATGAAACCGGTAACCGAACCGAAGGTTGCCCAGAACAACGCGGCGGAAAAGGTGATGTGGTTGAAAACAAGCAGGTAGCCAGCGAAAGCGACGGGAACATCACCCGGAATCGGGGGAATGATGTTCTCGAAATAGGCAGAAAAAAACAGCACCGCATATACCAACGAAGGGTCGGCCTGTTGCAAATAAGCGGTGGTGGCTTCAATCATTGAAAAATATCCCCGGAGTGGCCGGTTTACTGTTCCAGCACCCGTTTCTTGACCTCTGAGTAGGCATCCTCGACACCGCCGAGGTCAAGCCGGAAGCGATCCTTGTCGAGCTTTTCGCCCGAGTCAGCATCCCAGAAACGACAGGTATCGGGGCTTATTTCGTCGCCCAACAGGATCTCGCCTTTGTGACGACCAAATTCGAGCTTGAAGTCCACCAGCCTAAGCTTGCGCTCGGCAAACCACGGCACGAGCAGCGCGTTGATCTTTTTGGCCATCTCCTTGAGCTGAGCAACCTCTTCGTAGGTTCCGAGGCCAAGCGCGACAGCGTGATCTTCGTTCATCAGCGGATCGTCGAGATCGTCGTTTTTAAGATAAAGCTCGACAATCGGCTTCTCAAGCGCCGTACCCTCCTGGAAGCCATAGCGCCGCACCAGCGAACCGGCGGCGACATTGCGCGTCACCACCTCAATCAGCACGATGTCGAGCTTTTTGCAGAGCATGTCGCGATCGTTGAGCTGGCTAACGAAGTGGGTCGGAATACCGTTCTCACCAAGCATAGTGAACAGGCGGCTAGCAATGGCGTTGTTGGTCACGCCCTTGTCGGCGATGGAGCCTTTCTTCTTGTTGTTGAAGGCGGTCGCGTCGTCCTTGAACTCCTGTATGATGAGGTCGGCGTCGTCGGTCTGCCAGACCTTCTTAGCCTTGCCCTCGTGAAGCAGTGTGATCTTGTTCATTGAAAGGTAACTTCTCATAGGTTTGGCCGTCTTGATGAAAACCGGTTCTTCCATCCCGGAATCGATAAAAGCTTCATTCGTCATCCTGAGCGCCGGTCGCCTGCTGCACCGCGCCGGTCAGGACGATATTGATCTGCTCCTCAGTCAACCCGCGTTCCTTGAGGAACCACATGAACCGGAACACGCCAAGGTCTGAAAGAATTGCCTTAGGCCGGTCGTTCTCGTTGAGGCCTCGCGACTTGCTGTGCTCATCGGCAGTGGTGAGCCAGTCCTCGATGAAGTCGGAAGGACGGCCATCGCTGACGAAATAATCGGTCACTATACGAGTAACATCCGCAAAGGAGGGCATGGGATTATTCGCGAAAATTTGCTGCATCTCCTCGGAAATCTTGCCAAGATAGACAACAGCCTCCATGTCGAGCGTCTCCTCGAGAATATCCCTGGCCTGCGCCTTAACATCGAACTGATTGGTCATACTCCTGTAAACAGCCGGTTATTCGGTTCAAGGTGATCAAAAATTCCTGAGCAAGTTACGTATCGCATTGTAAAACGTAAAGAAAAAACTTCATTACGCAAGCCTTGATTGCAACCGGAAGCCCTTGCAGTCATCCCTGCCAGCGACCAGGCTCGACATCGAAATGAACGACAGCTCGGCGCCTGGGCTTCGCAGCACCTGACGGAAACCGGCTCAGGTTACTCCCGATATGATTCCTGCACAGCAACGCCGCCGTTCAGAGCTCTCAACTTTTGGGCCGCCTCCTCGTTACCATGGGAAACAGCCAACCGGTACCATTTGATGGCTTCATTCAAATCAAGCTTCACGCCAAGACCGTGCTGATAACAATTGCCGATATTGAGTTCGGCTTCACCATTGCTCTTGGCCGCCGATATGCGATACCACCTCATCGCTTCGGCGTAATCCTGCTCAACGCCCTGACCATGCTCGTACATAACCCCGATATTGTCTTCTGCGGCGTAGTTGCCTTTGGCCGCCGATAACCGGAACCACTTCATCGCCTCCGCATAGTCGGTCTCTACACCGCGCCCATGCTGGTACAGATAACCAATCTGGTTCTGGGCATTGTCGTTGCCCTGTTCAGCCGCAAGCCGGTACCACTTCATCGCTTCGGCATAATCCTGCTCTACCCCGATTCCCTTGTCGTACATGTATCCCAGAGCGTACTCCGCAGCGTCATTGCCTTGCTCGGCAGAGCGCCTGAACCACTTCATCGCCTCCAAATAGTCGCGCTCTACGCCCTGCCCGTAGTAGAACTGAATCCCAATGATATACTGGCGGCTGGCATCTCCGTTTTCAGCCTCCTCAATCAACCGGGCGGCGGTGACTGTGGATGTACCGTTCGCCTGAACGCTCTCGCAGCTCCCTGTCACGGGAGCAGCCAGCATACCGACAGCAAGACTACCGAAAATAACGCGCTTCATAAACCTACTGATTGTTGGTTAGGCAGGACAGACCCTGCCAGAATGGATAAACGATTATTACACTGACACAATAATAAAGCTGATCCGTCATTCACAAGCAACAGCTCAGGAATACTGATCACCTCTGCAAGGCATCATCACCCTTTTCTCACTGCCTTTTTGACAAGCAGCTTGAGTACTTCGATAGACTGAAAGGTGAAGCTTCAACATCAATGATCGTCATGTGCCGGAATGTCGATAACCGGAAGTTCACGGCGCAGGGTAAACGCTGATAGACGAAGAAAACGCCATGTTTAAAGCAGTTACGCAGCGGGCGTACAAAAAAGACAGCCGCCTCATGTGGTGATGAGGCGGCTGCGTGGATGTGCTTCGGAAATGCACCCCAGACCAGGATTGTACTCGTCGCTTAGAGGTAGTAGTGAGCACCCAGCGTCACAAAGGTTCCA
>CBEUNJ010000024.1:0-17614 GCA_965544465.1 uncultured Chlorobaculum sp. | reverse complement strand
AGTCGAAGCGAATTGGTAATTTATCGTGGCGTCGAAGGAATTTGGAGCAGGGCAGGCGCAAGGCCTGCCCTTACAGAGGAGTGGTGATTTTGCGATTTTTTGTAGAGGCGGGTTTTACGCCCGCCCTTTTCGCTCACCCCTCAGGCGTCTTAGCCTTCCGTCTTGAACTCCGAGGTGGAGTGGAATTCGATCTCCGGGAAATCCTCTTTGGCGATTTTGAGCATCCATTCGGTTTCGGCGAAGAAGACCGGGTGTTCCTCTTTGTCGAGGGCGATGACGTTGGCGCGGCGGCGCATGAATTCGTCGAGTTGCTCCTGATTGTCGCTGGTGATCCAGAAGGCTTTGTGGAAGCGTAGCGGCATGAAGGAGCACTGCGCGCCGTATTCGTGTTCGAGCCGGAACTGGATGACGTCGAACTGGAGTTCGCCGACCGTGCCGACGATTTTGCGCGTGCCGTACTGCACGAAGAGCTGCGCCACGCCTTCGTCGGTGAGCTGGCGGATGCCCTTTTCGAGCTGCTTGGTCTTGAGCGGGTCGCGGTTTTCGAGCACCTTGAAAATCTCCGGCGAAAAGCTCGGAATGCCCCGGAAGTGCAGCTCTTCGCCATCGGTGAGTGTGTCGCCAATCTTGAGCGAGCCGTTGTCGTACAAGCCGATTACGTCGCCCGCCCACGCCTCGTCGATGATGCTTTTTTCCTGCGCCATGAACTGCGTCGGGTTGGAGAAACGCAGCTTTTTGCCGAGGCGCGAATGCTGATAGAACTTGTTGCGCTCGAAGCGGCCGGAGCAGATTTTGAAGAAAGCCGTGCGGTCGCGGTGGTTCGGGTCGAGGTTTGCGTGAATCTTGAAGACGAACCCGGAGAGCGCCGGTTCCGAGGCGCTCACCATGCGCTCGGTCGCCTCGCGCTCGTGCGGGCAGGGGGCGATGCTGATGAAGGTGTCGAGCAGTTCGAGCACACCAAAGTTGTTGACCGCGCTGCCGAAAAAGACCGGCGCGAGCATCCCTTCGCGGTACAGCTCCAGATCGAACGGTTCATAGACTCCCTCAATCAACTCGACGTCCTCGCGCAGCTTTTTTGCGTTGCCGGAGCCAATCCAGTCTTCAAGTTTCGGGTCAGTAATCCCCTCAATGTCGGTGAGCTTCTGGCCAATCTTCGACGAGGTGGCCTCGAACAGGTTCAGCGATTTGTCGAAGAGGTTATAGACGCCTTTGAAGTTCTGGCCCTGGCTGATCGGCCAGGTCATCGGGCAGGTCTGGATGTCGAGTTTCTCTTCCAGCTCGTCGAGCAGCTCGAACGGATCACGCCCCTCGCGGTCGAGCTTGTTGATGAAAATAATCACCGGCGTGTGGCGCATCCGGCACACCTCCATCAGCCGCTCCGTCTGCTCCTCAACGCCCTTCATGCTATCGACGACAAGGATAGCGCTATCGACCGCCGTCAACGTGCGGTAGGCATCTTCGGCGAAGTCCTTATGGCCCGGCGTGTCGAGAATGTTGATGCGCTTGTCGCGATACTCGAAGCCCATCACCGACGTGGCAACCGAAATACCGCGTTGCTTCTCGATCTCCATGAAGTCGCTGGTCGCCGACTTGCGAATCTTGTTGCTCTTCACTGCGCCCGCCGTATGGATCGCGCCGCCGAACAGCAGCAGCTTTTCGGTGAGGGTGGTTTTACCTGCATCCGGGTGGCTGATGATAGCGAACGTCCGCCGCCGTGCGATCTCCTTTGCTAACTCCATGCTTGTGGTCTCTCTGTCTGATGTGTCAAGTCCGGTCCTGTCCGATGAGGGCGGAAAATATGAAATTATTGAGAATATCGGGCATGGGAAGGGGGCGGGCTGTGTCCTTGTTTTATCCGGGCGGAGAGTGTACTTTTCTGGAAGTCAGACAAGAATCATGAATTTGATAGTGTCGATGCCACCATGTTCAGTATTGAGCTGAAAGACAGAGCGATCAAGGATCTGAAATCTATACCGAAACAGGATGTCCAGAGAATTGTGCAAAAAGTCAAGGCATTGGAGAACGGACTTTCCGGGGATGTTAAACGGCTCACCAATTTCACTCCGGAGTATAGAATGAGGGTGGGTAACTATCGGGTTTTGTTTGAGGTGGAAGAATTAGTGATTACTGTTTATAGAATAAAACACAGAAAAGAAGCATATCGTTAAAGGTGAAATTATGGAACTGCATCCGCAAATTATAGGAAAAGAGGGCAAAAAAGAGTTCGTCGTTTTACCCTATGAAGAGTTTATGGTTTTGGAGGAGGCTATGAATGATTATGAGGATTTGAGAGATTTAAGAGAAGAGAAAGAAAAATCGAAAAATCAGCCGGGTGTTCCTTTGGATAAGGTTGTTTCTGATTTGGGACTGTGATTTTGAGTTTAAGTTAAAAGAATTAAGTGATGAAGAAATATTGCGAAGTGCAATATATTGAGGTAAAGAGTGAAATGTTGAGCTGAGACGTGTATTTTTTTATACTAAGATTTTTTTGTTGTTAGATTATTCGTTACTTACTGGAATAAATTTATGGCTTTTAAATCTTGGCAAAGTTATTTGCATTTTACGACTGCTGTAACGTATCGCAATCGGTATATATTTGATGAAGAAACTCAGCGATTTTTGGAAGAAGTCTTAAAGACTTGCAAATCAAGAGAACAGTTGATTAGTGCAGAAGCTGTTTTATGGCGAGCGCAACTTGGTACTGATAGTCGATTTGAATATGATGATGACGGCAATGAAATTGGTGATGTGCCTTGTCATTATTCTTCTGAAAGAATGAAACCAATGAAATATTCAGCAATTGAAGGTAGGGTAAATCCAAAAGGCATCTCATACCTCTATCTTGCAACTTCAAAAGAAACTGCAATGAGCGAGGTTCGCCCTTGGATAGGAAGTAAAATATCGGTGGCACGATTTAAAATAAAAAAAGAACTTACACTTGTTAATTGTGCTTTAAGCCCTTTATCAACCCCATTCTTTTTTAATGTAGATGTTGGCGTTTATGAGCCGGAAGATGATAAGAAAGAGAGTGCGGTTTGGACTTATATTGATAAAGCTTTTTCGAGACCTATAGCTCAAGATGAAAATCAAGCACATTATGCGCCCACACAAATTATTGCTGAATTATTTAGGGGAAATGGTTATGATGGTGTAGTGTATAAGAGTGTGTTGGGGGATGGTTATAATGTGGCATTGTTTAATCCTGATAATGCTGAAATGCTTGATGGTTATGTTAGTGAATTGAAAAAGATTTCATTTTCTTTTGGTTTCGGCTAATTGATGAAATATCGTTGTGTGTTCTTGTTTTGATGTTAGTTGATTATCCCATATTTGCTATCTGCACCTTTCCTGAGATGCATTTTAATTGTCGGCTTCAGGTCAGGAAAAATAGCTGGCTTTGCGTTTTCCCAGTCGATATATTCGGACGAATCGTATGTGGCCTAGAACTCGCGCTCTTCCTGTTCACTGCTGAACGCCGGAATTTCTTTTTTCTGCGTTGTCATAGATCCCTCTTTTTTTTACTACCTCAAGCATATCGAGTAATATGCACAATGGTCACCCTTCCACCAAGCATGACGCCTCCGGCTTCGCCAGATCGTTCGGAACCTTCAAGAAATTCCGTACTTTTCCTGACAATTTATAAGATGCGGAGCTGGGGCTTTGCGCTCCCAGGTTTTCTTCCACACGCCTCCTAACTCACTTTCATGCAATCACTTGAAACTCTTCTCTCGCAAATCGCCAATATTGTCTGGGGCATTCCGCTGCTGGTGGCGTTGTTCGGGACGCATCTGTTTTTGACGTTTAGGCTTGGCATTATCCAGAAGCATCTGCCGGAGGCGATCCGGATTTCGTTTACGCGGACGAGCGAGGGGGAAGGGGAGATCAGCCATTTCGGGGCGCTTGTGACTTCGCTGGCGGCGACCATCGGCACGGGCAATATCGTTGGTGTTTCGACCGCCGTGGCGCTTGGCGGGCCGGGGGCGGTGCTGTGGATGTGGCTGACGGGCGTGTTTGGCATTGCGACCAAGTATGGCGAGGCGCTGCTGTCGGTGAAGTATCGCGTGATTGGCGAGAATGGCGCGGTGGCTGGCGGGCCGATGTATGTGCTCGAAAAGGGGCTGAACATGAAGTGGCTCGGCGTGCTGTTCGCGGTGTTCACCGTTATGGCCTCGTTCGGGATCGGCAATATGGTGCAGTCCAACTCGATTGCGAAGCTCTTGGAGGCGAAGTACCAAGTGTCGCCGTGGCTGACTGGCGTGGTGCTGACCGTGTTTACCGGCGTGGTGATTATCGGCGGCATCAAGTCCATTGCCCGCGTGTGCGAGTATCTCGTGCCGTTCATGGCGGCACTCTACCTGATCGGCTGCATCGTTCTTCTTGTCCTCGGTCATCACTCGATTGGCAATACGATTGGCCTCATCTTCAGCTCGGCTTTTTCGGGGCAGGCGGCGTTCGGCGGATTGGCGGGCGTCGGCGCGCGCGAGGCGGTGCGGTACGGCATTTCGCGAGGCCTGTTCTCCAACGAATCCGGCCTCGGCAGTGCGCCCATCGTGGCGGCGGCGGCGCAGACCAAACACCCGGTGCGTCAGGCGCTCATCTCCTCGACCGGCACTTTTTGGGACACGGTGGTCGTGTGCGCCGTAACCGGCATCGTCATCGTCAACTCGGGAGCCTGGACGACTGGCCTGAAGGGCGCGGAGCTCACCAACGCGGCCTTCGCTGATATGGGGGCCGTCGGCCCGCTGGTGCTTTCGTTTGGTCTGTTGACCTTCGTGTTTTCAACCATTCTCGGTTGGTCGTACTACGGCGAGAAAGCGCTCGAATACCTCGCGGGCAAGCGGGTGATCAAGCCCTATCGCTGGGCCTGGGTTGCGGCAGTGATGGTCGGTTCGGTTGCTTCGCTACAAGCGGTCTGGACCTTTGCCGACATCGCCAACGGACTCATGGCGGTGCCGAACCTTGTGTCGCTGCTACTCCTGAGCCCGGTGATCGCCAGCGAGACGAAGGCCTATTTCGAGCGGGGGGAATGATTGGGAACGAACGGCGTCAACGAGATGGCAAGACCGTAGGGGCACAGTGCGCCGTGCCCTTGTGACGATGCGGCAAAGAGGTTATCCGGTGCAGGGTAGCTGTGAGGGCTTGCCTCTATGCTGCCGTGTCAGTGTGGCATCAATCATTTCCCGCAACATGACAGCCACGACGGGCTGCATCTGTTTTTTTGGGGAAACTAAACCGTAATGAGCGGGGGCTTTTTTCTGGAAGGTTTGAAAAAAAATTCTATTTTGGCTCACCGTTTCATTAACACCATAACAGATAAGGACAGTCAACTATGAATTTTAACCCGTGGCACCACGTCGAAATCGGTGAAGAGTGTCCGAACGTCGTTAATGCGATCATCGAAATTGCTAAAGATAGCAAGACCAAGTATGAGCTGGACAAAAAGACCGGAATGCTGAAGCTCGACCGCGTCCTGTTCTCCTCCGTCTTCTACCCCGAAAACTATGGCTTTATCCCCAAGACTCTCGGTGAAGACCATGATCCGCTCGACATCGTCGTTGTTTCCCAGTGCTCCATCGTGCCGATGTGCATGGTGAGGGCTCGCGTGATTGGCGTGATGCGCATGATCGATCATGGCGAGGGTGATGACAAGATTATCGCTGTGGCTGAAGGCGATATGAGCGTTAGCGGCATCAATGACATTGGTGATCTCGGCAAGCATTTCCAGATGGAACTCAAGCACTTCTTTGAAGAGTACAAGGCGCTTGAAAACAAAAAGGTTCTGGTTGAAGATTTCCAGGACGCTGCGACCGCAAAGCGCATCCTCCAGGAGTCGATCGATCTGTATAACAAGACGTTCGCCTGAGCGTTTCGGATTATGTTCGAATCCAATTGACAATGGCGGCGTGAACCTGAGTTTCATGTCGCCTTGTTGAATCCGCGATTTCAATTTCTCCTGCCGGTCGTTCTTCTTTTCATGGAACCTTGATCTGTAGGGCATCGCTAAAAACTTATTGCGAACCCCGGTTGCTTCGTTGGGTGGTGCTCGAAATCCTCACGTACTGCAAGTACGCTCCGGTTTCTGTGCTCCATCCGCCTTGCACTCGGCCTTCTCATGACACTTTTTAGCGGTGCTCTGTACGTTGACGCTGGAATATTCAGTTTTTTTATCCGCCACTCTTGTTGGCGGGCAAGGATTCGTGCGTGTTTACGGGGTCTTGGCAAGAGCTTGCTCCGGGCTGGTTCTCTAAATGTTGAAAAGTCAATAGTGATGGCACGTTGATTTCATGGGCGTCGTGCGTCATGTTGTTTTTAGCCGTCATGCCGTTTTTATCATTTTAGTGGTTTAACTTGTTATCCAAAAATCACTTATATCTTTTTTTGTGCTTTTTTGGCTTTGTACGATGATGATGTCATTCGCTCGCAAAGCCGCATGGGGTAAGTGTTTCGCGGTGTGTGGGCGGAGTGTGGATAAGTTGTGGACAGGTGTGGATAGTTTCGGTGAATGCCTCCTCGAATGGGCTCGAAAAATCGGTATCGGGCTATTTTTTTCGCTCCTGACAGACTCCGTACCCTGAGCTTCATTACGCTTGCGGCTTCAGGCCGTTCCTGACCATTGTGGTGGAATTCATTGGCTCGTAAGCGCGTTGGCTTCGCATCATCAACAGAAAAATGATATATTTGCGATTCCTTTTTTGATCAATTGTTTTTTTTGGAAACGCCAAAAACTTTATGATACCACTCTGTCCGCAGGAACTGAAATCGAGGGCTTCGCGCATCAAATTCGTCCTTTCGGACAATGATGGGGTTTTTACCGATAACGGTGTTTACTATTCGGAGCGGGGCGAGGAGTTCAAGCGCTTTTCCATTCGTGACGGCATGGGCGTCGAACGCCTTCGTGCTCACGGCATCGAAACCGGCATCATGACGGGCGAGGTCTCGCCGAGCTTGGTCAAGCGGGCTGAGAAGCTTCACATCAAGAGTCTGTACCTCGGCGTCAAGGACAAGCTGTCTGGCCTGGAGGATTTCCTGCGGGATACCGGTCTCGATGTTTCCGAAATCGCCTATATCGGCGATGACGTCAACGATCTCGGCATTATGAACGCCATCGCGCCTACGGGCTTGGTGGCCTGTCCCGGTGACGGAATGCATCTGGTCGAGCCGAGCGTCCACTACCGCTGCACTGCTTCTGGCGGGCGCGGCGCGTTCCGGGAGTACGCCGAGTTGCTCATTTCCCTCCGGGCTTCGTAAGCTTTTTGCTGTCACGAAGCGAATTTTTCTAGTATTTCCAGTGCTTACTTGTACTTGTTAATAAGGAACGGCGTACAGTGCGCGCGTTCCGCTATCTGATTGGTGTTATCTATGGCTGAAGTGAATATTGGAAACCGCATGGTCGGCGACGGCCATTCGGTCTATGTTATTGCGGAGATTGGTATTAACCATAACGGCTCGCTCGAAGTGGCCAAAAAACTGATCGAGGGCGCGGCCCAGGCTGGCTGCGACGCCATCAAGTTCCAGAAACGCACGCCTGAGCTGTGCGTGCCGATGGATCAGCGGCAGATCGAGCGCGATACTCCGTGGGGCCGTATGACGTATATGGATTACCGCTACAAGGTGGAGTTCGGTTTTGACGACTATTCGGAGATCGACCGTTACTGCCGCGAGCAGGGGATTGACTGGTTCGCCTCCTGCTGGGACGAAGAGGCGGTCGATTTTATGGAGCAGTTCAATCCGCCGTGCTACAAGGCCGCGTCGGCATCGCTGACCGACCTCACGTTGCTCAAGAAGACCAGAGCGACTGGCCGTCCACTGATGATTTCGACCGGTATGTCCACGATGGAAGAGATCGACGCAGCCGTCGCGGAACTTGGACGTGAGAATCTGCTGATTGCGCACACCAACTCGACCTATCCCTGCCCGGTCGAGGAGCTGAACCTTCGCATGATTCACACGCTGCAAGAGCGCTATCCCGAGAACCCCATCGGCTACTCGGGCCACGAGGTGGGGCTGGCCACGACCTGGGCGGCGGTTGCGCTTGGCGCGACCTTCATTGAGCGCCACGTCACACTCGACCGCGCTATGTGGGGCTCCGACCAGGCCGCCTCGGTGGAGATTTCCGGCATGTCGCGCCTGGTTTCCAACATCCGCGACATCGAAAAAGCGTTCGGTGACGGCGTCAAGCGCGTTTACGAGGGCGAACTCGCAGCACGCAAAAAGCTGCGGAGAGTGTGAGGTTGGCAGGCTTTTTATCAGATCAGCCGGATCAATCCAATCTGACTGATTCGGCTGATCTTGAATGTTGGTGAGTCTGCTGTTGAACCCCGCCCGTTGAGCGCTTGCGTTATTTGGCTCTCACCGTTAAATTTACCACGAAATTCATCTATTCGCCGGCGTGTCAGGCCCCTGTCCTGAAGGCGAATTTCGATTAAACTCAAACGATAACTGCAATGAGTGAACAGACTTCATCCGCAAAGCAATTTGAATACAAGGCTGAAATGAAGCAGCTTCTGGACCTGATCGTCCATTCGCTTTATACCCATCCCGAAATTTTTCTGCGCGAGCTGATCTCCAACGCATCCGATGCGCTCGGCAAGGCGCGCTTCCGCATGCTTTCGTCCGACGAGGGCATCGACAAATCCGGTGACCTCAAGATTTCCATCACCGTTGATAAAGAGTCCGGTAACTTCGTGATCGAAGACACCGGTATTGGCATGAGCGAGGAGGAGCTGATCGCCAATCTCGGCACGGTGGCAAAGTCTGGTACGCTCGGTTTCATGGAGGCGCTCAAGTCGCAGCAGAAAGAGGACCAGCCGCTTGACGCTAACCTGATCGGCCAGTTCGGCGTTGGTTTCTACTCGGTCTTCATGGTCACAGACGAGGTGACCGTCGAGACCAAAAGCGCCGAGGCCGGTTCGCAGGGGTGGCGCTGGGTTTCGTCCGGACAGGGCACCTACACCATCGAGCCGATCGAGCGCGAGGCTCGCGGCACGAAAATTTCGTTCACCCTCAAGGAGGAGTTCAAAGAGTTCGCCGAAGAGTATCGCGTTGAGCAGATCATTAAAAAATACTCCAACTTTGTGGAGTATCCGATTATGCTCGGCAGCCGCCAGATCAACAGCATGACCGCCCTCTGGCAACGCCCGAAGAGCGAGCTGAAGAACGAGGAGGTCAACGAATTTTACAAGTTCCTCTCTAACGACTACAAGGAACCACTCGACTACCTGCATGTGTCGGTTGAGGGCGTCGTGAGTTTCAAGGCGCTGCTTTTCATCCCTTCCGAAGCGCCGATGGAGCTGCTTTACCAGCAGGGCGCGCTTGAAAAACGCGGCCCGCAGCTGTACGTCAAGAAGGTGCTTATCCAGCACGAGTGCCGCGATCTGCTGCCGGAGTACCTGCGTTTTGTGAGTGGCGTGGTCGATACCGAAGACCTGTCGCTGAATGTTTCGCGCGAGCTGGTGCAGTCCAGCCCGGTGATGGCGAAGATTCGCCAGATTCTCACCAGCAAACTGCTCGGCTGGTTCGACACGCTTGCCAAGGAGCAGCCGGAGAAGTTCCGCACCTTCTACAAGGCGTTCGGTACTATCCTCAAAATCGGCCTGAACACCGACTTCACCAATCGCGACAAGCTCATCGAGCTGCTGCGCTTTGAGACCACCAAAACCGGCGAGGGCCAGTACGTCACGCTCAAGCAGTATGTGGAGCGCATGGCCGAGGGGCAGGAGGAGATTTACTACCACTCCGGCAACAGCCGCGCCCAGATGCTGGCGCACCCGAACCTCGAATATTTCCGCAAGAAGGACATTGAGGTGCTTTTGCTCTCCGACCCGGTCGATGTGTTCGTCATCCCGTCGCTTTCCGAGTACGAGAAGAAGCCGCTCAAGTCGATCGAGAAGGCTGAGATTGATGCCAGCACTCTTGAGCCCGAAGCTGAAAAGCTCGGCGCGGAGGGAACCGTTGGCGTGATTTCGCTCTTCAAGGAGGTGCTCGGCGACCGCGTGGCCGACGTTATCGAGTCCAAAAGACTCGTCAGTTCTCCGGTCACTTTGGTGAGTGGCAAGGACGCGATGGACAGCCAGATGGAGAAGGTGATGAAGATGATGCAGCAGGAGGGCGACATGCCGGGCTCCAAGAAAGTGCTCGAAGTCAACACCGCGCATCCGATCATCCGCAACCTCGCTGGCAAGCAGGCGGTCGGCCTGTCCAGCGACCCGATCGTGCGTGCTGCCGTCATGCAGCTTTTCGAAAGCGCGATGCTGCTTGAGGGCGACCTTGAGTCGGTTTCCGACTACGTCTCGCGCATGAACGAGCTGGTTGAGGCAGCCACCAAAGCTTGAGGGCTTCGCTTCTACTCTGTTCTTCCGACGATTCGGGAGCGGCTGGAGCGCGAACTCAGCATTCCGATGTCCGGGACGCCGGTTTCCGTGCTCCAGCCCGCTATGTTCTCGCGCCGCTCACGACGATCAATAATGATGCCAAGACTGTTGTGCTTGGTTCAGTTTTTTCCGCCTGTCGCCTTACCCGTGCGGCAGGCGGATTTGTTATTCACTCATTCCACAATTTTCGTGACTACACTTAGCGAACAGGAGCTACGGATGATCACCGTTTTCCAGCGGAACGAGATCACCGAGCATCATATTTATAACAATCTCGCCAAGCGGATCGAGGGGATCAAGAACCGGCGCATTTTCGCACAGATCGCCGATGACGAGTTGCGTCACTACCATATTTGGAAAAAGTACACCCAGACAGATGTGGCGCCGAGCAGGTTCAGGATATGGTTCTATTCGCTCATCAGTCTGCTCTTTGGCTTCACCTTTGCCGTCAAGCTGATGGAGGGGGGCGAGCAGGATGCGCAACATGCCTATGAAAAGATGTCGGGACTTGGCGATGAGGTGAGCGCGGTCATCAAGGACGAGGAGGAGCATGAGCAGGCGCTGCTCACGCTGCTCGATGAAGAGCGCCTTCAGTACACCGGTTCGATCGTGCTTGGCCTGAACGACGCGCTCGTGGAGCTGACCGGTGCGCTGGCGGGCCTGACCTTTGCGTTGCAGGATACCAGCTTGGTGGCATTGACGGGGCTGATTACCGGCTTCGCCGCCGCGCTGTCAATGGCTTCGTCGGAGTACCTTTCGACCAAGGCCGAGCCGAGCGTGAAGAATCCGGTCAAGGCTTCGATCTACACCGGCGTGGCCTACATCCTTGCCGTGGCTGTGCTGATTATTCCCTACTTCGCGCTGTCGAACATCTATCTGAGCCTCGCCTTCGCCTTCGCGGGCGCGCTGCTCATTGTGGCGTTGTTCAACTTCTACGTTTCGGTTGCCAAGGGCGTGCCCTTCAGGAGCCGTTTTCTTGAAATGGCCGGGTTGATTGTCGTGGTGTCGGGCATTAGCTTTCTGGCTGGCTTAGCTATGCGGTTTTTCTTCGGGGTGCAGGTGTAGGATCGGGTTGGGCGTAGTGTGGACTTTGTGTGCCTGGAGTACAAACCCCTGTTATCGCCCGAGTGCTGAAAGCAGCGTTTTGATTGACGTTTTGCCCTCTGTATTGATGTCGATACAGAGGGTTTTTTCGTTTTCGCCGAATGGCTCGATTGCTTTCATTTGCGCTTCAAGTACGGCGAGGTCGGCTTCCGACGGGTCGCTGCCGGAGGCGTGGCGCTTGCTGACTCTCCGGCGTAGTTCTTCGGGCGAGGCGTGAAGGTTGAGGATGCGGCACTGCAAGCCCAGCAATTCGGCCAGCTTGATGAAGGCCGCGCGGCGCTTGTTGCTGGTGAAGGTTGCGTCCGCGATGACTGGGTAGCCTCCGGTCAGTGCAGCTTTGGCTGCTTCAAGCATCGCTGCGTAGGTCTTGTCCGTTGCTTCTGGTGTGTAGATGTCGAGCCCCTGTTCGGCGCTTTTTTCAAGACTACCGATGCCAAACAGGCGCTTGCGCTCGACGTCAGAGCGGATGTGGATAAAGCCTCCCGCTTCGGCGAGTTGCGCCGACACCACCGACTTGCCGCTGCCGGAGAGGCCGTGCGTGAGCACGAGCAGTGGTTCGGGTCGGCGCGTGTAGCCGATGGCGAGGTGCAGGTAGGAGCGGTGCTCGTCGAGCGTCGCCTGTTGTTCCGCTTTGCCCGTCTCCTGCGCCAGACGAATCGAGGTGACTTTCGCCCGCACCATCGCCCGGTAGGTGCAGTAGAAGTTCAGGACTTGCAGCCCGTTGTAGTCGCCGGTCTCTGAAAGCCAACCGTTGAGCAGCCGCCATGCCAGTTCCGGCTGTCCGGCGTGTTGCAAATCCATGAAGAGAAACGCAAGGTCGTTGATGATGTCGATCTTGCTGAGCTGCGGGTTGAACTCGATGCAGTCGAAAATCATGACGCGCCCGTTGCGCATCAGCATGTTGCCCGTGTGCATGTCGCCGTGGCACTCTCGAATCATGCCGTCGGCTTTCCGTTTGGCAAGCACCTGAGTCAGCCGCCGGTGCTCGTCAAGCGTCCAGCGGCGCAACTCTGCGATGTTGCGACGCTCATCATCCGCACGCGCCACCTCGCCGGTGAGGTCGAGGTTGGCTAGCATCGGCTTGATCACCTCTTCGGGCTTGCCAAACGGAGAGCCCGGATCGGCTTGCGGGATTGAACGGTGGAATCCGGCAATTACGCCTGCCGCGTCGTCGATTTGCTCCGCGGTCAGCTCGCCCCGCCGGAGCAGCCGGTCAAGCTCCAGGTTCCGGTCGAACTGCACCATGCGGACGACGTAATCGAGCGGCTCACTGTCGCCGCCGATCCGTATTTTGTTATTATGTTTCGTCACCGCCAGCACGTCGAGATAGAGGTCGCTGCAGAGCCGACGGTTCAGTCGCAGTTCTTCGTAGCAGAAGTGGCGGCGGCGCTCCAGCGTCGAAAAGTCGAGGAATCCGAGCTCAACCGGCTTTTTGAGCTTGTAGGCGTACTTGCCAGTCAGGAACACCCATGAAATGTGGGTCTCGACCAGCTCGATCACGGGCGCAGTTGGATGCGGATAGGCTTCGGGATGAAGCAGTGCCTGGATGACGGTGTTCATGCGTTCATCATGATTTCGTGAAAGGCGTTTCAAGCATCGGGTGCTTCTCTGTAAAAGCTACGGCAAAATAGTTTGGATTGCCAGATCGGCATCAATGCGCATATGGTTGTATGCACACTTGATCATGAAGGCCAGTTCGGGAGTTTCTCAAAAAAAGTGTAAATTTAAGGCCTTATTGCCAGCCGTCAGTCATTGATTGCCCAACGATCAGCAACCTAAAGCCTCAGTAATGATACAGCTTTCCAGAATTCTGTGTCCTACCGACTATTCCGACGCCTCCGCCAAAGCCGTGCGCTATGCCGTGGAGCTTGCCCGCCGTGTTGATGCGCAGGTCAGATTTCTGCATATCCGTGAAAAGGATGGGTCTGCTTCCGATGCTCTCGACGATGAAGGCTCAATGCCCGAGCGCTTTTCGCAAATGCTCATGGCGGAAACCAAGAATGGTTTGCAGCTCCATGTGAAAGAGGTTGGCGGCGAGCCGAAAGAGGCGATTATTGCCGAGGCTGCACAGTGGGGCGCCGATCTGATCGTGATGGGTTCGCATGGCCGAAGCGGTCTCTTGCGCCTGATGATGGGCAGTGTTGCCGAAGCGGTGTACCGTTCGGCTTCGATTCCGGTTTTGCTCATCAAGCAGGACTCGATCGACAAAACTCCCACCACGGACTAAGCATTTCAGACGGCGGGGCCTGTCCGGGCGCGATTCGACTGCGCGGCCCCGCTTTTCAGTATTGTTCACTTTTTAAGCTTCCCGATTATGAAACAGTTCAGGGATTCCATGATAGCCTTGATTACGGAGACCGCCACTAACCTGCCGAGCGATGTGCGCCAGGCGATTGCCGATGCGGTTGGCAAGGAGAAGGCCGATTCAAGGGCGAGCCTGGCCATGTCGGCCATCACGCTCAATATCGATATGGCGGTTGATTGCGTGGCTCCAGTCTGTCAGGATACCGGTATGCCGACCTTTTTCGTGCACACGCCAAAAGGCGTCGATCAGCTCGCCATGACGCGCGACATCGAAGCGGCGATTGTCGAGGCGACCCGCACCGGTAAGCTTCGTCCGAATGCGGTCGATTCGATGACGGGCAAGAATTCTGGCAACAACCTCGGCGAGCATGTGCCGGTGATCCATTTCGAGCCGTGGGATCGGGACGAGATCGAAGTGAAGCTGATCCTGAAAGGCGGTGGCTGTGAGAATAAGAATATCCAGTACTCGCTTCCGGATGAAATTCCCGGACAGGGCCGCGCGGCCCGCGACATCGACGGCGTGCGCAAGTGCCTTGCCCACGCCGTGTATCAGGCGCAGGGCCAGGGGTGTAGCCCCGGCTTCATCGGCGTCGGTGTCGGTGGTGACCGCGCCAGCAGCTTCGAACTCGCCAAGAAGCAGTTGCTCCGTTATGTCGATGACGTTAATGCCGATGCGGAACTCGCTGGCCTCGAACAGGAGATACTCGAAAAGGCCAATACGCTGAATATTGGCCCGATGGGTTTTGCAGGAAAAAATACGCTGCTGGGCTGCAAGATCGGCAAGTCGCATCGCATTCCCGCCAGCTTCTTCGTCTCCGTGGCCTACAACTGCTGGGCCTACCGTCGTCTCGGTGTCATCATCGATCCGCACGAAGGTTCGATTACTGAGTGGCAGTACCGCTCCAGTGATGAAATCAAGCGCATGGCCAAGGGCGAGGGCATTCCGCTCACGGGCCGCGAGGTGGTGCTCAAAGCTCCGGTTAGCGAGGAGACGATCCGTTCGCTCAAGGTGGGCGACATCGTTATCGTCGAGGGCGAAATGCACACAGGCCGCGATGCCTTTCACCACTATGTGATGCATCATGACCTGCCGGAGGGGCTTGATATCAGCGGCGGCATCATCTACCACTGCGGCCCGGTGATGCTGAAGAATGATGATGGAGAGTATCAGGTCGTTGCCGCAGGGCCGACCACCTCGATTCGAGAGGAGCCCTTCCAGGCGGACGTCATCGAGAAGCTCGGCCTTCGCGCCGTCATCGGCAAAGGCGGCATGGGGCCGAAGACACTGGCTGGATTGCAGAAGCACGGCGCGGTCTATCTCAACGCCATCGGCGGCGCGGCTCAGTACTATGCCCGTTCGGTCGAAAAGGTGACCGGCGTCGATTTCCTCGAAGAGATGGGCGTGCCGGAAGCGATGTGGCACTTGCAGGTCAAGGCCTTCCCGGCGATTGTCACAATGGACGCCAGCGGCAACAGCCTGCACCAGCAGGTTGAGGAGGAGTCGTTCGCGATTCTCGAAAAGATCGGCAAGGAGTAATGAGACCGACCAGTTCGGCGTCATCAATGTTTTCGAGGCTGTTTGCCTGCCTAGCGGGAGGCGGCCCTAACGGATCAGATAAAACCAACGAGAACGTTATATGAAAAAAATACGGTTCATGGATGTCTCCTTCCGCGACGGGTTCCAGTCCTGTTACGGAGCAAGGGTGAAAACCGAGGATTTCCTGCCGGTGCTTCAGGTTGCAGTCGATGCAGGCACCGATAATTTCGAGGTTGGAGGCGGCGCGCGCTTCCAGAGCCTCTACTTTTACTGCCAGGAGGACGCTTTCGAGATGATGGATGCCTGCCGTCGCGTGGTCGGCCCGGACATCAATCTCCAGACCCTGTCGCGAGGCGCGAACGTGGTGGGCCTCGTCTCGCAGTCGCGTGACATCATCGACCTGCACGCCAGGCTCTTCAAGAAGCACGGCATCAGCACCATCCGCAACTTCGACGCGCTCATGGACGTGCGCAACCTCGCATGGTCGGGTCAGTGCATCGTCAACGCCGGGCTGAAGCACCAGGTGGTGATTGCCCTGATGGGGCTGCCACCGGGCCTCAACGAATCCTACTGCCACACGCCGCAGTTCTACCTCGACAAGCTCAAGGAGATTCTCGACGCGGGTATTCCGTTCGACAGCGTGGCTTTCAAGGACGCTTCCGGTACCACCACTCCTGCCGTCGTGTATGAAACCGTCAAGGGCGCGCGCAAAATGCTGCCCGAGGGCACCACGCTTGAGTTCCACACGCACGACACCGCCGGCATGGGCGTGGCCTGCAACTTCGCGGCCATCGAGGCAGGCATTGACATCATCGACCTTGCGATGGCTCCGGTCAGTGGCGGCACCGCCGAGGTGGACATTCTCACCATGTGGCACCGCCTGCGCGGCACCGACTACACGCTTGACATCGACCACGAAAAGTACCTCGAAGTCGAACGGATGTTCATCGAGCACATGGACAAGTACTACATGCCGCCGGAAGCCAAAGAGGTCAACCCAGTCATTCCGTTCTCGCCCATGCCGGGCGGCGCGCTGACGGCCAACACGCAGATGATGCGCGACCACGACACGCTGCACTTCTTCCCTGAGGTGATCGGCAACATGCGCGAAGTTGTCGCCAAGGGCGGCTTTGGTTCGTCGGTGACACCGGTTTCGCAGTTCTACTTCCAGCAGGCCTTCGCCAACACCGTGCAGGGGCCGTGGAAAAAGATCGTTGACGGCTACGGCAAGATGGTGCTCGGCTACTTCGGCAAGACGCCCGCTGCTCCCGATCCGGAAGTAGTGGCGCTCGCCGCCGAACAGCTCGGTCTCGAACCGACCGTTCAGGATGTGCACGACATCAACGACCGCAACCCGGAACTCGGCGTTGAGCACAACACCAGGTTGCTCGAAGAGGCGGGGCTCGAAGTGACCGACGAAAACATCTTCATCGCGGCCACCTGTGGCGCCAAGGGCATCGGATTCCTTAAGGGCGATAAGCCGATGGGCATCCGCTACAAAACGGAAATCGAAGCCGAGGAGGAGGCCAAGCACGACGAGGAGGAACTGAAAGTCACCTCGCACGGCAACTCGTTGCAGGATCGTCTCTCCGAGCTCATCAAGCCAGCCGGACGCAGCAATCTGTCGGGAAACTACATGGTGATGGTCGATGGCAAATCGTTCAGCGTGGTGATTGCCGATGGCATGGTGATGGCCCAGTCTGCAGCTTCCGGCGCGCAGTTGATGGCGATGCCGCAAATGGCTGCTCCTGCGGCTCAGCAGCACCAAGGCACGCCTGTGATGCCGTCAATGCCGGGCAACGTCTTCAAGATGGAGGTCGAAGTCGGCCAGAAGGTGGAGGAAGGTCAGGAGGTTGCCATCATGGAGGCGATGAAGATGGAGTCCTCGGTCAAAGCGCCGAAAGCAGGTGTCGTAACCGTCGTTCTCGCCAAACCCGGCGATACCCTCTCCGCCAATCAGCCGCTGATGTATATCGAGTGAGACGGGGCGGGCATACCGCATAGTTTCAGGAATTCTCTGTAGGGGCAGACCTGTGTGTCTGCCCTTGTTGCGTATATTAGAAAAACTGTTTTCCGATTACGATTACAACAACCAGCATTCATAAGCGATAGTGTCCTGAGTTATTCCTGGAAAGGCGAGGAGGGGGTGCGGCCAATTGTCCGGCATCTGGTGCCCTTGAGATGGACTGTTTTCTGGGACAGGGATATTCCTCCGGGACCCAACAGATCGCTCAATTCAGGGGCACCTCTAAAAACTTATTGCGCGGCCCGATTGCTACGTTGGGTGGTGCTCGAAATC
>CBEUNJ010000023.1:0-18404 GCA_965544465.1 uncultured Chlorobaculum sp. | reverse complement strand
TGCCTTTAGGGCGCCTCTAAAAACTTATTGTGCGACCCGATTGTCGGCGCTTGAGTGGTGCTCGAAATCTCGCGTGCTAAACGGCGCACACTCTGGTTGCTGTCCTCCATCCGCCTTTCCCTCGGCTCTTTCATGACACTGTTTAGAGATGCCTTTAAGGTAGGTAACCGCCTGCTTTTTTCAGCATTTCGGCGCGCAAAGTCACGGCGAAGCGGGGGGAATTGGGGTGACTCAGCGGAACGCTCCGGGAATGCCGTCCCGCTTTGTCTGGCTCAGGATTTGAGGCATAGTGGCGTGAGAGTACGTTCCATCAACTCCCCCAACTTCCTGTAGCACTCCATCTTCGCGCCCTCTTTCAGGTCTTCGATGAACTGCGGCACCCAGCGGCAGAGGTGCTCGCAGGTGAAGCGTTCCGTAGCTTTGCGGGCATCCGTGGCGACGGCATTTTCCAGCGATTCGGCTGAGGCGAGAAAAGCCAGGAACTCCAGCTCGGTCGAAAGGTGGTCGATCAGGCCCGGATCGACAGTCATCTCCCACTCCTGATAGGCCGCCGAGACGGCAACAGTCGATTCGCCGTGCATCCGTTTTTCGCGATAGATCGCCTCGTACGGCGGGCAGACGGTGTGCGGGTAGCCGTTGATAAACAGGCGCGTGTACTCGGCCTGCAACGGCTCCTGTTCTTCAAGTTCGAAGGCCCGAATGAGCGCTTGCCGCTCCTCTTTGCCCGCTTCGATTTCGTCCGACACTTCGACGAGCACGCGAAGAAAGGCCTCGTTCGGATAGGCCAGACATTTGCTCAGGAATTTGAAAAGCAGCGCTTTCTGCAATGGTGAAGTCATGGTGATAAAACGATGGACGCCCGGCGTTCCGACAGGCGGAGACCGGGCGTCGAGGTTGTTTGCTCAGTTGCGGTGCAAGCTTACCAAGGGAACTGGAACATGCCAGCTTTAAGCACATAGATACGCAGCAAGAAGCCGCCGAAGAGCACCAGCGAGCTGGCGAGCAGCATCGGAACGGCGGACTTTTTCTGTTCGGAGTGACCGCCGAAAAAGATGCCGTAGGTTTCAATGATCAGCGGCACGAGCAGGCCCGCAATGAAGAAGCCGCCGATAAACAGCGGGCTCTGGAACAGGTACTCCGCCGAGGCCCGCGCACCGGTGGGCAGGAACATCGCGAAGTTGAAGTACGCGCCGAGAATGATCAGCTCGGTGACAATCAGCATGGAGTCAAGCTGTTCGAGCTTGGCCGAAATTTTCGGTGCCTTCTCGTTTTTGGAAAACATCGAGAGCAGCAAGAGCCAGGCCGCACCGGTCGAAAATCCCGAAATCACGAAGAGCAGTGGTAGCGCCGGGGTGTTCCAGAAGTTGATGGCCGGAGCCGCTGAAATCAGCAAGCCTGTGTAGATGGCCACCAGAAAGCCCGCAGCAGAACCACCCAAGGCAGCCACCTTGTTGAAACGCTCCAGCAAGCCGAGGAGCGGCTGCGGAATCTTCTGGATAATCGGCTGAAAGATCGCCCACTCTTCAAGCAGCGGAATCACATAGACAATCGCAGAAATGAAATAGAAGTTGATGAAAATGACGCCCCAGAAAATCCACGATTGCGGATTGGTGAGGGCGTAAAGCGCCTTGAGCGGCTGGAGCATGTCAGCGAGCAGGAAGATGGTGCCAACCACCAAAAAGAAAATCGATGACATGACGGCCACAGAAAGCATTTTACGGTCGCACCCCTCGAAGAGGTGAAACAACGCGCTGATGGCGAAGGTCGCGCCGCCCAGACCTCCCAGAAAAAGGTAGGTGGCGATCTGCCAGTGCCATACTTCCTGATGTACAAACGTCATAATGAGTGCCCTCCTTGCTATGATGGAATGTAGAATACTTTCGGAGAGGTGCCGAGCCCCTGGTTCAGCGCCTGCGCGCGTCCGCTGGTAGCCAGCTGGTGCACCTCGCTCTTGCCGTCGTCCAGGTCGCCAAAAATCCTCGTGTGGGTCGGGCAAGTCGCCACGCACGCCGGTTCCAGGTTTTCAGCCAGACGCTGGATGCAGAAGGTGCATTTATCAACATGCGGCACTTCGTGCGTGACGGTCTTGCCGTACAGCTCGTGCTCCTTGTCCACATCCTCGCGGTCGTAGGGGTAGCGGGCGTCGTACGGGCAGGCGATGCAACAGGCGAAACAGCCAATGCAACGGTCGGCGTTGACCAGCACGATGCCATCCTTGTTCATGTGGGTCGCGCCGGTCGGGCATGCCGACAGACACGGAGTGTTTTCGCAGTGCATACAGAGACGTGGAAGCTGCACCCGACGCACGGTCGGGAACGAACCCTCTTCCTTATCCTCAACATGCGTCCGGAACTTCTCGCTCCAGAACGGCGTCTGGTTTTCAGCCGCACATGCCACCATGCAGGCCTGACAGCCGACGCAGGTACGCATATCCATTACCATTCCATAACGGGCCATAGATACTTACTCCTCCATTTAACTGTTTACAGACCTTACGCTTACGGTGAACTCCTGCGACATAAACGAGGCCGCTATAGGTTCAATGCTGTAGGGCATGATTTCGTTGAGCGCCGTGCCCTTGCCTGCTGCGACACTGAGTTTTTTATTCTTGCTGCCGAACGCCGAGGGCAGGAACACCGTGTCGGGCCGGATCATTTCGGTGGTGAACAGCGTGGCCTTTACCTTCGGGCCGTAACGCAGATTGGTGACTTCGACCTCCTGACCGTTGGACAGGCCGAGCGACTTAGCTTTAGTCTTGTTCATCCACAAACCGATGAATGGGCCTTTCTTGGGTTCGGTGACTGAGGCGAGCAGCGAATTGTTGTTGTTGGTCGAGGCGTGCGAGACCACCGGCACCTTACCGTAGGTGAAGTAGAACTCGTCGCTGCCGAGCGAGGTCTTGTCGCCATCGTTGCTGACCACGCGCGGCACGTAGCCGAGCACGGGGTTGAAAATCGGCTGCGGGCCAGCCTTTTCGGTGAACGAAAAAAGAATCGAGCTGAACAGTTCCAAACGGCCCGACATGGTCGGTACCGGAATCTTGCGCGGCAGGTTCATCTCCTCAACCACCTCGTTTGCATTCTTGAGTAGCAGCACGCCCTCTTTCCTGATCGTCGATTCCACGTCGGCTCCGCTCATCTCCTTGCCGGTGACCTTGCCGGAGAACTTGCCCATTGCCACGTAGGCGGTCTTGAGGAACGCCTCGTTGAGCGGCTTGCCCGCCGCGTGAGCGGCGTGGGCTTCGCTTTTGAGCATCTCGGCGTCCAGTCCGGCGTATTCGGCAATGCCATCCAGATAGTGGTCGAGCTTGCCCATGCGACGGGTGATTTCGCACAGGATGTCCGCCGTGTCGCGCGTGTCGAAGAGCGGATCGATAGCCCGCAGGCGGGTGGTGTAACCAATACCGGTTTCGGGACCGAGCGGGTAGAGTAGCGGCTCGTTGCGCTCCAGATAGGTGTGATTCGGCAGAATAACGTCCGCGTAGAGCGTCGTGTCCGAAGGGAGCACGTCGATGGCCACGACGAGGTCGAGATTGTCGCTGGTGAGAATTTCCTCCCACCGTTTGGCTGGGAAGTAGTGGCGAACCGGGTTGGCTGCGTTCATGATGAGCGCTTTCATCCGGTACGGCTCGCCGTTGTAGGTCATTTCACCCTTGACCGCTTCGAGCAATCCTGTATCGGCCATGGCCGGCAGGAATGCCGAAGGCTTGCCAGCCTTTTGCTGCTCCATTGCCCAAGCGAACGACAGAGCGGGTTTGCCATGTTCCCACGCCTTCGGGTTGGCGAAGATGTCGAGCAGGCCGTAGGCGAAGCCCATGCCGGGGCGCTCGACCGGCGGCTCGTGGCTGCTGTCGATGCCGTGCTGCATGTTGTGCCACGCCTTTGCGGAACGGTGGTGGTACTCGCCACTCATCATCCAGCCTCCCGGCTTGTCGATACCGCCGACCAGTGTCTGGATGATCGCCTGCAAACGGCGCTGTCCGATGAGGTGGTGGTAGCGTGCACCCATCCATCCCGGATCGACCAGTGCCGGTCGCGCCTGTCCAAACTCAACCGCGATGCGGCGGATGGTCTCGGCGGGCACGTCGGTGACTTCCGCAGCCCACTCGGGGGTGAAGGATTCGGACTCCTCGATGAAGGTATCGAACACGGTCGTCACGTTGTGGCCCTTCCAGGTCAGCCCCTTGGGAGCGTTGAGCGAGGGCTGGATGCGTCCACCGGCAGTTGTTTTCTCGTTGCTGTTGGTGTAGGCCGGAACGGAACGGATACCATTGCTGATCGCGTCGTACACGTAGTAGTTCGAAGGCTTGCCATCCTTCATGTCGGCGGCCAGATGCACCACGCCCTTGTCATCCTTGAAAGCCAGGAACGGCGCGTTGGTGTGTTTGGCGACGAACTGCGCGTCGTAGAGCTTTTCGCGCAGCAGGGTGTGCAGCAGTGCGAGGAAGAAGGCCTGGTCGGTACCGGGCTTGACCGGAATCCATTCGTCTGCCTTCGAGGCCAGCTCGCCCATGCGCGGATCGAGGCACACAACCTTCGCGCCATTTTTCTTGGCCTGCCCGAAGCGCACGGCACGAGCGGTCGAAATGGCTGCCACCGAGGCGTTGTTCAGACTGAAGAGGATGTAGCGTGCGTTCTCGAAATCGGTGAGAATTTCGTCATGCACATTGAAGTTCCCGGTCACCAGATCGGTGCCGAGGTGTCCCGCCGTCACGCAGTGCTGTAGCGGCGAGGCAATAATATTGGGAATCTGCATGGTCTGGCAGAAGGGCAGACTGAAGTGCATGTACGACACGCACGCCGTCCAGCCACCGATAAGGCTGGTTTCCCACGGATTGATTTTCTGGAGGCGGCTGACGATATACTCGTACGCCTCGTCCCAGGTCGCCGCCCGGTAGTTCCACTCGCCGCGCTTGCTGCCCGCCACTCGAATCAGCGGTTGCTTGAGGCGGTCGGGATCGTAGGTCTGGCGAAGACCTGCCTGGCCGCGAGCGCAGATGCGTCCACGATTCAGCGGACTCTTCTCGTTGCCATCGATTTTGACGATCCGGCGCACACCATCGTTCTCTTTGGTCTGGACCTTGATGTCGCAGAACGAAGAGCAGAAGTTACAGATGCTTGGCACCCAGGTGCTCGCGCCGTTTGCAGCCGCGCCCTCCGAAGCCGAGCCCGAGGCGATGCCCCAGACCGGACGAAGCAGGGACATACCCCCGATAACGCCTGCCGCTTTAAGAAACTGACGGCGTGAAATGTGTATTTTGTGCATAAATGCTCCCCTTCAGACAGATGGTTAATGCCGTAATCCCATAGCGGGATAATAATATGATAGCTGGATAAGGGATGTAGGTCTGCCTTGCCTTGCCTTGCCTTGCCTTTAGCAGATAAGTCTTTCCTGTAGCAGATAATCTTGTAATATAGCACCACATGCAAAACGTTGCAACAGGCATTTTCTTGTTTTGTGTAATAATAACAATTGTTTGCGCAGACAAAAACAAGCACTGTTCGGGAATGAATTCCGATCACTCTAACAGTAACGATTGTGATTTTCCTTACCCCGAAAAAGCGTTGTTTCGTTATGTCGTGGTCTTATTAACGATAGTAACTATGCTCCGGTTTGACAATGAGTTGAAGAGCTTGATTTCTCTACCGTTATACTGAGCATCATTCCCCGGATAACGATTGTGAAAACGAGATTTCAGAACCTGGTTACATAAACCGGGTGATCTGCGCGAGAGTTTGTTTTTCAGCTATCATTAATTTCTTTTTTTACCGGAAAACAAGACGTAGTTTTTCCGTCTTTTAAAACCATCAGAGATCAGGGCATCTCTAAAGGGCACCTCTAAAAAGTGTCATGAGAGAGCTGAGGGCAAGGCGGATGGAGCGCAGAAACCGGAGCGTACTTGCAGTACGTGAGGATTTCGAGCACCACCCAAGCGCCGACAATCAGGGCTCGTAATAAGTTTTTAGAAGTGCCCATCAGATTGCTCATCGGCGAGGATGACCCGTCCATAACACGCTGTCAAAATGGCCGGAATTGCCGTGATCATCGGGAAGGGAATTCCCTGAAATCTGGTTAGATTTCCGACGGTTTCGGGCGTTTTCCGGTTTTTGCCATGCCAGCTCGCCTTCGAGCACCGTTTCAGGCTTGCTGGTTTCGGTCGGCGTTGGCGTCGAATCCGCCATGACGGCCACGCTGCTGTTGCGCGGCTTCACGCTCTGGATTCCGATGATTCAGGGATTGCTGCTGACGCGGCGGGCCATCAGCCAAGACGTACTATTGCCGCATCCCCAATTGATATATCGGAAGTACGCTGCTTTTTTATTAAATTCCGTACTTCTTTTTGGATTCCGTTTCGGCGGTGGCGTTGCTGTGGCGATGATTGTTTCGCCGACAACCCATCGGCAAGATGAGCGCAAATGCTTTGGAATCGGGCGACCGGACAGACTCCCTACGAGAATGATGAACAGATAAGTACAACCATTTCAACAGTATTTGAGTGGCAAGACAACGAAAGAATACAAGACCGCGCCCCGCGAAAGATCCCGCGAAGAAAAAGAAAAACAGACCGGCGCGTCAACATGAGAACGGCGAAAAAGTTCGCGCGAACGATCATATACTGATTAACGAGTTCCTCTTCAAGCGAGGTGAAACCTCCCTGGCGACGGAGATCATCTCGTTCCTGACCGATCACGAAGGCCAACGCTTCAGGTCGGTGGAACTAGCCAAAAAGATGGGGTATGGCGAGTCTCGCCAGCTTCCGGGTTTCTGGTACGTGCTGCACAAGTTGCAGGAGGATGGTGTCGTTGACAAGGACAACAATCGCCACTACGGCTGGGCCGGACTGGAACCCGATACCTACGAGGAGCATCTGGTCGAGGGCCGTCACTTCCCGCAGCCCGGCAGGGAGCGCTACAAGGTCGATCAGACCTATCAGGGCAAGCTCACTACCCATCCCAACGGTTACGGCTTCGTTGATGTCGAAGGCTTCGACGACGATGTGTTCATCGGTGCCGAGATGCTTGGCGAGGGGCTGCATGGCGACGAGGTCGAGGTGCTGGTCACCAAGGTTCCCGACACCTACGTGTCGCGCCAGTCGCCGCATCAGCGGTGCGAAGGCCTTGTTGTCAACGTAGTAAGCCGCAAGCTCACGAGCTTGGTCGGCACGCTGCAACGCGAAAACCGCCGCTTCCGGCTCAAGCCCGATCAGCGCAAGATTCTGCCCGAAATCCACATCGCCATCAAGGACTCCAAAAAGGCCAAGGACGGCGACAAGGTGCTGGCCAGTGACCTGGAGTTCCTCAAAAGCGGCGCGATTCAGGCCAAGGTAGTCGAGATTCTCGGCGAGGCTGGAGAGTCGCAGGTCGAGGTAAGCGCCATCGCGCGCGGGCTCGGTATCGACGAGACCTTCGACCAGGAGCTGCTCACATTTGCCGAAAAGGTGCGCGAGGAGATTACCGACGAGGACGTGAAGGACAGACTCGACATTCGCGACAAGAATGTCTTCACCATCGATCCGGTCGATGCGAAGGATTTCGACGATGCGCTCTCGATCGAGATGGTCAATGGCGGCTACAAGATCGGCGTGCACATTGCCGATGTATCGCACTACGTGCCCGAAAACTCGGCCCTCGACAAGGAGGCCCGCAAGCGCGCAACATCGGTGTACCTGGTTGACCGCGTCATTCCGATGCTGCCGTCGCGCCTCTCCGAAAAGGTATGCAGCCTCAACCCCGGCGTGGATCGCATGGCCTTCTCGGTCTTCTTCAACATCACCAAGAGCGGCGAGGTCAAGAAGTTCGAATTCCACAAGACGGTCATCCGCTCCAAGCGCCGATTCACCTACGAGGATGTGCAAAAGATTATCAATTCGGGCAAGGGCGATTACGTCAAGGAGTTGCAAGCGCTCGAACAGATCAGCAAGACCCTGCGCTCGCAGCGCATGGAGTCGGGCGGTCTCGACTTCGAAACCGAGGAGGTGCGCTTCAAGCTCGGCAGCAAGGGCGAACCGGTCGAGGTCATCAAGAAAGAGCGACTCGACAGCCACCGTCTGATCGAGGAGTTCATGCTGCTGGCCAACCGCACGGTGGCCGCCTACATGACCGCCCGTTTCGCCGAAAACAAAAAAAATCCGCATCCGGTCATCTACCGCGTGCACGGTGCGCCGCAGATGGAGCGTGTGCAGGTGCTGGCCAACTTCGTGCGCAAAATCGGCTTCGACCTCAAGCTCGAACGCAAGGGCAAGGAGAGCGCCACGGTGTCGTCCAAAGCGCTGCGCGAGCTGTTGCAGAAGGTGCACGGCACGAACGTCGAGTTCCTGGTCAACGAGCTGGTGCTGCGCTCCATGTCGAAGGCGGTCTATATGTCCTCCAACGAAGGCCACTTCGGCCTCGGCTTCGAGCACTACACGCACTTCACCTCGCCCATCAGGCGTTATCCCGATCTGATCGTGCATCGTCTGCTCTTCGAGTACGAAGCGACCCGCAAGAAGCGCCGCAAGGTTACGGCCAAACGGATCGCCGAGATCAGCGCGACCATCACGGAGGTATGCCAGATCACCAACGAGCGCGAGAAGATCGCTACCGAGGCGGAGCGCGAGTCGGTCAAGCTCAAGCAGGTGGAGTACATGTCGAGCCATCTCGGCAACACCTATGCAGGCGTCATCACCGGCGCGACCGAGTATGGCATCTACGTGCGCATGACCGACTTCGCCATCGAGGGCTTGGTGCACATGCGCAACCTCAAGGACGACTACTACGAGTACGACGAAGCAACCTACTCACTGGTTGGCCGCCGCAAACACCGCCGACTGCAAATCGGCCAGCACCTGCAAGTGAAGGTGCACGAAGTTGACCTGACGCGCCGAACGATCGACCTGACGCTGGCGTAAGTTTGGATTGATGTGGATGGGATTTGATGAGAAAGCCGGGCTGTGAAGTCCGGCTTTTTTTGTGTTGTGGGAAGGAATACTTACAGAAGCTGGACCGTTGTTTCGACTGAAGTGGACCCCTGCCAGCAGACAGAATCGGGTCGAGTTTAAGCTGGTAACCCGCCTTGTTCATGCAGCTGATTGATGCTGCACTGTAACCTCTGCGAACCCATCAGAGGACTTCTTTTCAAAGAAATTGTCAACGATGCATGCACCGCCACCCGTGGCGCTTGCGTACACCTCGTCCGGGGTTTTGTACCCAAGCGACTGATGGGGCCGCTCGGTGTTGTACAGACCGAAGTACCCAGCCAACCTCAGCTTCAATTCTACCGGCGTCCCGTAGCCTTTCAGGTAGAACTCTTCGTGCTTGACGCTCCTCCAAGGCCGTTCGACGCAAGCCAACCTCATCAACCCGCTTTGACCAGTACTCGAAAAAGAAAGTCCCGGCATCAGCACAACCAAGCTGCCAGAAGGATCGAAACATATTGTTCAACGCCCACGACACCTTACCGGTTCTGAACTCCGCGTCCATCAGCTTGCCCAGCTCGGCCTGTTGCTGTTGGCCCATGTTCTCCGGATTGCGAAGCCAGACATAGTTCGAGCTGGTCAGACGCTTGTCTCCGGCCTTGTCGAGTTGGCGACACTCCTTGCGACGCACCATATCAACAGCCTCATTGAGATACTTGCTGATATGAAAGCGATCATGCACAAGATCAGCGTTCGGCAACAGCTCTTGAACAGCCTTGATATTGGCGCAGTGCGACAACAGCTCGACGGCGAAGCTCTCGAATAGCAAGGTGAAACGAGAGTGGCGCGCCGCCCATGGCACCTGAACGGTTTTGACCCTATGCTCCTTGCATTGACAACGAGGCAAATGGGCCACCAGAATCGTCTCGAACTGCACGGTGTCCAGATGACGCCACCGTTGCTCAGCGGCATGGTCATAGATGAGGCATGATTGGCCGCAGATTGGACACTCGGCCTGCTTGCCTTCTTCTTGGTTGAATATCTCGTTGACGCCAAGTTACCCTGCCCCTTCGATCTTTCCACGATATTCTGCGAAGAACCCAGCGAATAAAATAGCGACAAATTGATACATGTTCATGGACAGAAGCATAGCGACGCGGCAATCATTGTGACAATCCCAAACGTCACAGATCGAACGGATCGTTGATAATCTCCAGAAACAGCTCACGGTTGTGGTCATGGAAGCCCATCCTGATGTAGTGGAGATTCTCGCTCTTGAAAATATCGTCCCCTTTCTCCGCTGCGTGAAGGATAATATGCCCCTTGTGATCACCCAGCTCCTTTACCAGATCACCCCACTTCCGAAACACCAGATTGGTAAACGACTCCCCCTCCCTGATGCTGATGGTATCGGCATCGGTAAGATCGGTAATCAGATCCGGAGCCGAGATGAGCGACATCTCCTTGCCGATCCAGATGCTGATAATTTCGCAATGAAACGGCACGAACAGCGAGTTACCGATGGCAAATCCCGTTTCTGCGTTTTGGACGGCGGCAATAAAACTTTTCATGGCTCGATTAGTTGGATTGGATCAACTCAATGGTTAAAGAAAAGAAACCAGATCAGGGCGAAGAGCGGCACCAGCACCGGAATCGAATAGTTGTACACGTACTCGATGAAATTGGGAACCTTGGCCTGGGTCTGCGCAGCGATGTTCTTGATCATGAAATTCGTGGCGTTACCCAAATAGGTCATTGCTCCGAAAAAGACCGATGCAATGGAGATGGCCATCAGATAGAGTTCGGAGGTCACATCTCCGGTAATCGGCGAATCGGTTCCACGCGCAAAAAGTTTCACGTCGTGCACAGCGCTGATGTCAATGTGTTTGCAGGTAGCGGAGCTTTTTGCCATTTCTGCCAGACAATCCAAACCATTGAAGAAACCGCGAAACGAAGGCCGACATGATGAAAGCAGCGTTCATCATGCCGCGCCAGCTTTCGTGAATAGCAGAAACTCAACCATCACAACATAACCAAAAGCTGCGGCAATCCTCTGTCAACCCTTTTGTTGACTTCGAATGAATGCCGTGTCTTGATGACGCTGGATGCGCCAGACTGGTGGTATTGGCCAGACACCACACGTAGGTGAAAATTTCAAGCGCCACTCATCCAGCCTTTCTCACCGCGACCATTCACAGGACAATACGCGCCGCAATTCCCCGCGCTGCCAGCTCTGGAGGCTAACGGAACGCAGCCCATGAGCTAAACGGATAACGTTGACGTTATGACGCTCTTCTCACTACGCAAGCAACCATCAAAAAAAACTACCACTCTTCGCTGTGCTCAGAATGACAGGAGAGATGACGTGAAAAGCCAACCCCACCCCCTCACCCCAAACTCTTGTACCACACATTCATGCTTTCAATACCACCCGAAATGTTGGTGTTGTTGATAAGCGTGCCGCTGAATTTGTACCCGGCCTTGGCGAAGGTGATGTTCATGCCGGGCGAGATGGCACGGGCGATGGTATAGGCGGTGCGCATGTTTTTTTGACGCATTGCCGCCTCCATCCTGAAGAGCAGGTGCAGCGCGAGGTTGTAGCCACGGTACTCAGGAAGCGTCGCGAAGTCGGTCATTTCGACGTTCAAGCCTTCGATATCCATCTCCGACGAGGCCAGCGCGACGAGCCGCCCTTCGTGCTCGACGCCGAAGTAGTCGATATGGCTCTCCATCGTTTCGAGCAGCCAGGCCGAATCGTGAATCGGAAAGGGGTAGGTTGGAAAGACTTCGCGGTAGATCTCGGCCATTGCTTCGATGTCCGTCGGCGTGCAGGCGCGGAGCGTGAACCCCGCCGGAAGCAGAGGCAGCTCGACGACGGACTTGCCGGAGGCCAGCTCCACGATGCGGGCGATCTCGGCGGCGTCTGGTGATTCGGCGCGGGCCGGGTCGAGGTACCGCCCGAGAAACAGCGCCGTAGTCTCAGCCCGGTAGAAGCCGGGAACCGACGCTTCGATACGAAAACCGTGCTCAACAAACAGCGCCTCCGAGCCTTCTGGCAGCTTGGCGAAAATCTTGGTGTACCCCTTTTCACGCGCCAGGGCATCGAGCTGCTCCGGAAGTTTCGCTGGATCGCCATCACCTATCTTCATCAGGTAGATGCGGCGACTGAACGGCCCGTGTTGCAACAGCGCGCCAAAACGGGTTTCGATGGTGTCGGGTGTGGAGATCATGATCGTCGTAAAAAGTCGTGATGAGCCCGCCCCGAATGGTTCCAGAGCGGAAAAGACGAAAACGCAGTAACCGTTTTAAACGTAACAAGTTGCAATAGCGGCTTCAGGACTCGAATATTGACGAAGCACTGCAGGAGAGGCTGCGTTGCGGGAAAAGCAGCGAACCTCCGGTATAAAGAAACGCCGAAAACAGAATGCCGTACAGGGTCGGATCGAAGCCGAGCGAGGCCAGCCCCGGAGGAAGCGCGAGTAGCTTCGAGAGCAGAAGCAGCGTCAGCGTACCGCCGCCCGCCATGCCGAGAAGCGCGCCAACCGACGAGCCGCGCCGCCAGAAAAGCGCACCGAGCGTCGGAATGAAGAGCCCCGAAACCATGAACGCATAGGCCTGCAAAATGGCGCTAAGCACCGTGGTGAACCGCACGGCGAGCAGCACCGCGCCAACGCCGATCAGAAGCGTCACGACCATTGAAATCAAAAGTCCACCACGCCCGCGCTCCCATCCCTTGAAGAGAAAGCGGAACAGAAGATCGTTGGTGAAATTGCCCGACGCGGCCATGATGCAACTGTCCGCCGTGGACATGATGGCCGAAAAGTAGGCCGCTACGACGATACCGGTCACGCCGGCAGGCAGAATGTTGCTGATGAGCATCGGCATCGCCTGCTCCGGCTCGGCCTCGGGAAACACCACGCGGGCGCACATGCCGAGAAACACGCCGGTGAAGGCCATGATGGGATACTCGAACAGCCCGGCGATGTACCACGCCTTTTTAGCCTCCCGCTCGTTGCGGCAGGCATATACCCGCTGGTAGAGCGTCATGCCGACAAACCAGATCGGCACGATGGTGATCATCCAGTTGATGAAGGTGAGCGGCTTGATGGCAGTGAGGCTGAAGTGGCTCGGAGGCAGCGCCGCGACGAGCGCGCCAAAGCCGCCGATCTTGACAAGCGTCACCGGAATGGTGACCAGAATCAGCCCGGCAAGCAGCACAATCCACTGCACCGTATCGGTGTAAATCACCGCCTTCAGCCCGCCGATCATGGTGTAGAGCACCGTCACCACCGCAATAACGAGTAGTGAAAACGTCACCTGATCCATGCCGAACGGGTTGGTCTGCAAGACTGTGGCTGAAGCGAGCTTGGCTCCGGCCAGCATCTGGGCGGCGGTGAAGCCCAGGTAGCCGATGCCCGAAATCAGCGCGGCCAGCACCGCCACGCGATTGTCGTAGCGGTAGCGCAAAAAGTCGGGATAGGTCATGAATCGGTGCTGGCGGTCAATCTTTTTGAGCTTGGGAATCAGCAGCACCGCCGAAAGCCACGCGCCGACGAGCCCCGTAAAGAGTAGCCAGCTCCCGGAAAGGCCCATCAGAAAGCCAACGCCGCCAAGACCGATTGAAAAGCCGCCCCCCACATCGGTCGCCACAATCGACAACCCGACATGGGATGGCGCGATGTCACGCCCGCCAACATAGTAATCCTCGGCATCGCCGTTACGCCTGAAGTGATAGACTCCGACACCGAGAATCGCGGCCATGTAAACCCCGAAAATCAGGTAGTCAATCCAGCTCATGACTCTTGCATCTCCCCTTGCCGCCTCTGATGACGAGCGTTGGATGCGGGAATGAGCGAAATGGTCTGGTCGTGATCGGCCAGAAGCTGCTCGACGCCAATGGCCTGCGACTTCTCGGCGTCATCCAGATTGAGCTGTAAGTCGCACTCGGCGCAGTTGCGGTCGCAGAAGGTGGGCTCGTAGGAGTCCGGCTCTTTGTAGGTGGTGATGACCCCCTCGTAGTTGCGCAGCACCACCTTGTTGGTTGACCACGAAATGAGGTAGTTCGGCATCACCGGAATTTTGCCGCCGCCGCCCGGCGCGTCAATGACGTAGGTCGGCACGCAAAAGCCACTGGTGTGGCCAATCAGGCTTTCGAGAATCTCGATGCCTTTGCCCACCGGCGTGCGGAAATGCGACAGCCCTTCGGAGAGATCGCACTGGTAGAGGTAGTAGGGACGAACGCGGTTGGCCACCAGCTTGTGCACCAGCGCCTTCATGATGCGCGGGCAGTCGTTGATGCCGGAGAGCAGCACCGTCTGGTTGCCAAGCGGCACACCTGCATCGGCGAGGCAAGCAAGCGCGTTGCGAGCCGACTGCGTTATTTCACGCGGGTGGTTAAAGTGCGTGTTGACCCACACCGGCTGGTGCTTGCGGAGCATCGAGACCAGCTCCGGCGTGATGCGCTGCGGCAGCACCACCGGCGTGCGGGTGCCGATGCGGATGATCTCGACGTGCTCGATGGCTCGCAGCTCGGTGAGAATCCAGTCGAGCATCTCATCCGAAAGCAGGAACGGGTCGCCGCCGCTCAACAGCACATCGCGCACCTGTGGGGTATTGCGAATGTACTCGATGCCCGCTTTGATGGCCGCCCGGTTGGGGATGGTATCCTCGTCGCCAACCTTACGCTTACGAGTGCAGTGGCGGCAGTACATCGGGCAGGTGTTGCTGACGAGCAGCAGCACGCGGTCTGGATAGCGGTGCGTCACGCAGGGCGCGGGGCTGTCCTCGTCCTCGTGCAGCGGATCAGCCATATCGCCCTTCATGATCTTGATTTCAAGCGGCGAGGGAACGCTCTGGAGAAAAACAGGATCGTTCTCCATGTCATTGGTATTGATCAGCGAGAGGTAGTACGGCGTGGTGGACATCGGGAACTTCTGCACCGTCTCGTCGAACGCCTTGCGCTGCTCGTCAGAAAGGGTTATGTCCAGAAGGCGCTCAAAGGTATCGAGATCACGGATGCTGTGGCGCATCTGCCACCGCCAGTCACTCCAGTCCGATGGCGTGGCCTTCGGGTCGATCCGTTTCATAATTTGTTTCTGGGCAAGCGATAAGGTCATGATATGATTGGTTGTTACCGGAAGGGTCGAGCCAGTCGGCAAGCTTGTCGAGTATTCTGGAAAACGCCGACCGCTCCTCAGGTTCAAGCCGTGCAAACGCCTGCGCGTAAATGTCGCGCATCAGCTCCGGCACCCTGTCGAGCAACTCCTCCCCGTCAAGCGTGATGGTGATCAGCACCTTGCGCTGATCCTCTCGCGAGCGGTTGCGCCGCACCAAACCCTTGGCTTCGAGGCGGTCGATGATGCCGTTCGTCGTGCTCACGCCGAGATGCAGCCGCGCGGCAAGCGCAGACAGAATCTGCATTCCCTCCCGCTTCAGCGTATGCAGGCACAGCATCTGGGGCGAGGTCAAGCTATACTCCCGGTACAGTTTACGGGAATGAACATCAAGCGCCCGCGCAATGCGGCGAAGGGCCTCATAACTGCGACCCGCAGACTCACTATCCGAACACACAGGCTGTTGCATCTTCCCGGTAAACTGGGTTCATAAAATAAATTCCTTCGTACAGAATAATTTCGTACACGAAAGATTATGGTGCCATAACGTAAGACAACTGGCGTAAAGTTCCAAATTGTCGGAAAAGAGGAGGTTGTTGACCGGGTGGAGCTGAGAGCCTATATTATCGGTAATCAAGAGCGCGAGCCATCAATCACCCGGAAGTGTCCACGCTATGTTCCGGTAACCCCAGCAAGCCGCCATGCCTTTTTTCAGCCGTTCCCGCCTTCTTGCCGCGCTCGTTTTCTGCTTTTTTGTGCACGCCACTCCAGGTTCCGCCGCGCAAACCATCATCCTGCAAAATGGCGACCGACTGACCGGCACCGTCGAGCGCATGAGTGACGGTATCGTAAAATTTAGTACCGAGTACGCTGGTGCTTTGAACATCGAATGGAAAAAAGTTCGTGAAATCCACTCCGACGGTGAGCCGATGCAGGTGCGCCTGACCGGCAACGGCACCATTCCGGTCAAATCCATCATCCGGAACGGCGATCGCATTCTGCTCGACCAGCGCAGCGAACCAACCGCAAACATCACACAGATCAACCCGGACGACTGGGAGACCGGAAAAGCCTCTCGCCTGAACGGCGAAGTCGGCCTCGCCGCCAAGCTTGACCGCGGCAACACGCACGAAAACCGGACAGATCTTTCGACAAGGCTTGAATGGAAAAAGCTGAAACACCGCGTCAGGCTGGCCGGAGAGATCGAATACGACAAAACCGACGGCGAAATCGCCCAGAACCGCTGGTCGGTTGAAACCACCTACGACAACCACTTTGCGAACAATCTCTACTACGGCGGCATGACCACCTTCAAGCGCGACCGGATAACCGACCTCGACCTGCGCTGGACCATCGGCCCCTACTTCGGCTGGAACATCATCGACAAGCCCGGCACAAAGCTCAGCATCGAAAGCGGCCTGGAGTACACCTCGGAAACCTACCGCTCCCAATCCTCCAGTGACAGCTTTATTGCCGACGCGTGGAGGATGGAGTTCAGCTATGCTATTATAGACGATAAGCTTGAACTCTACCATCGCAACAAAGGGCTCGTCAGCCTCGCCGACGCCGGAGGGCTCTCCTTCGACGCCTGGACCGGTCTGAAAGCTCCCATCGCCCGTGGCCTCAGCACCAGCGCCGAACTCAAAACCTCATACAACGGCGACGAGCCGAAAGGCACCGTACCCTGGGATACCACCTGGCGCATGAAGCTGGGCTATCAGTGGTGAGACGCACCCCGCAGCAACGCCGCTGACGGCAGAATATCCGTGAATGAAAGGCACCCGCAAGCAAATGCAGCAATCGTCAGGCAAAAAGAACAACAACACGCTCCTCATCGGCATCATTGCCGGTATCGTTTCGGGAGCGCTCGTCGGCGGCTTCCTGCCAGACGCCGGTCTCGCGCTCAAATTCATTGGCGACCTCTTTATCCGGTTCCTGATGATGATCGTCGTGCCGCTCATCGTCGCGGCGATGGTCAGCGGCATCGCGCGGCTCGGCGACATCCGCCAGCTCGGCTCGCTCGGCACCCGCACGCTCGGCTACTACATCGGCACAACCGCCCTGTCGGTGCTCACCGGCATTCTGCTGGTGCTCTGGATTCAGCCGGGCAAGGCCGGACTGGAGCGTTCGAAAGAGTCGATCACGCGAGCTGACACCCACTACCGCATCGAGGGCAACACCATCCGGATAGACGCTGCGGCGCTACCCGACAGCAGCCTCTCCTTCCGCACGCTGCACCTGCTCGACCGAAACCTGTCGGCCTCAATCGACTCGACTCAGCGCTCCGGCGACACGATCATCATCACGGCATCCGGCTGGACGCGGCAGGCCGAAACGGTGACGCCAAAAAGCGGCGAGGGCGCAGGCATAAGGCTCGAAAAGCAGCCGAACAAGCGCTTCATGCAGGAGCGGCGGGGCGTCGGCGATATTCTCAAAGAGCTCATCGGCAGCCTCGTGCCCTCGAACATCTTCAAGGCGATGGCGAACAACGAAATCCTGCCGGTCATCACCTTTTCGCTGCTGCTCGGCGCAGCGCTCTCCATGACCGGCGAGGCGGGCCAGGCAGCCATCGAATGTTTCAACAGCCTCAACGAGGCGATGATGAAGATCATCCATCTGGCAATGTACGTCGCGCCGGTGGGCATCGGGGCGCTGATCGCCGGGCGGCTCGGACAGGCAGGCGGCTTCAGCGGATTCTGGCCGGAGCTGCAACAGCTCGGCAAATACGCCGCGACGGTCATCGGCGGCTTGGCGATTCACAGCCTTGTTACACTGCCGCTGCTGCTGAAATTCTTCGGCAAACGCTCGCCATCGGACTACGCCGTCCGCACCTTCCCGGCACTGCTCACCGCCTTCTCGACCGCGTCGAGTTCAGCCACCCTGCCGCTCACCATCGAGTGCGCCGAGGAGAACAACGGCATCTCCAAGCGCACCGCCGGATTCGTGCTGCCGCTCGGTGCAACGGTCAACATGGACGGCACGGCGCTCTACGAAGCGGTCGCGGTGATCTTCATCGCCCAGATGAACGGCATCACGCTCGGCACGCCGGAACTGCTCATTGTCTTCCTCACGGCCACGCTCGCCGCCATCGGCGCGGCGGGAATCCCCGAAGCGGGGCTGGTGACAATGGTGCTGGTGCTCAACGCGGTCAACCTGCCGGTGGAAGGCATCGCACTGATTCTGGCCATCGACTGGTTCCTCGACCGCTGCCGAACCACCGTCAACGTCTGGGGCGACAGCGTCGGCGCGGGGATTATTGATCGGGGTGTGACAGAGTAGGTTGCGAGAGCACAGACCTATTACAAGAACGTCATTTCTCTGCCTTATCCCCCCCCCACACGCCTCACGGCCAATGATGTGAGCGGCGACAGGGAAGGTGATGGCGACGTCTTGCCAGA
>CBEUNJ010000022.1:0-18469 GCA_965544465.1 uncultured Chlorobaculum sp. | reverse complement strand
ATACTGCATACACCCAGTGGATTTTGTGCTTTGTCTTTCGTGCACTTCGGCACTTTTTTATTAAACGGACACGGCCTGTTCGTACGGTATCGTTCCGCTTTGGAGGATGTGCTTGTTACCGGAAATCCAAGGACTTTAGCCAGCGTATGTTGAAGGGCGATTCAATAATGTTTCGCTCTTAGCCCCGTCCCGCAGCCTTCACCAGTCGATCTGTTATCGCTTGCCCGATCCCTTGTTCTGGCGGCAGTTCGCAATATATCGTTTGTATCTCTTCGGCATCACAAGCCCTGAAAAAGCTGAACAGCTCTCGGGCGTATTCGTCAAGATCGTGGCACTGGAGCGATTTTGCTGCTCCTTGCGGTGGGGTTGAGAGGCCGATCCAGGCGGCAGGCTGGTTGGTTGGGAGGGTTTCCGGCGGGGCTTCGACGAGCACGATCTCGGCTTCGGGGCTGTAGTGGCGGTACTTCTGGCCGGGGCTTTTCGGGGCTTCGCCTTTCCGGTAGCTTGTCGCTATCTGTAAATCCGGCACCAGCGCACGGAGTGCTTCGAGGCTGATGGCTCCGCTGCGCAAGAGGAGCGGCGGCTGAACGGAGCAATCGACGATGGTCGATTCGAGGCCGATGGAGCTTGGCTCGCCGCGCAACAGGCAGCCGATTCTGCCGCTGAGGTCATGCTCCACGGTTTGCCAGTCGGTCGGGCTCGGGCGGCCCGAGAGGTTGGCCGAGGGCGCGGCGACCGGGTGCGTGCAGTGGCGCAGGAATTCCGCTGCTTGCGGGTGCGCCGGGCAGCGTACGCCCACGGTCGGCAGACCCGCCGAGACGATGCTGGCAACTGCGTCGCGCTTTTTCAGCACAATGGTCAGCGGGCCGGGGAAGAAGCGCTCGATGAGCCGCCGGGCATCGTCGCTGATCTCCGTGGCCACGTCGTCAACCCGTTCGGGCGAGGCGACGTGCACGATGAGCGGATTGTCCGATGGCCGTCCCTTCGCCCGAAAAATTCCGGCCACCGCGTCAGGATTGAACGCATCGGCTCCGAGGCCATAGACGGTTTCGGTCGGAAAGGCGACTGTTTCGCCGCGGTTGAGGTGGCTTGCCGCCTCTTCGGGCCGGTCGGTCACGAGCGTCTGCATTTGTCGATACGGGGCTGTCAGTGGGTGATGGCGCGCAGTGCCTCGGGGAAAAACCAGGCGTAGCAGAGCAGGCCGGCCAGAGCGCCCACAAGCGGCACGCTGAGATTGTCGTCGATCCTGAACGAACCGATTTTCAGCGCCAGCGCCTCGATGATAGTTCCGGCGATCGCCATGACGATGCCGGCCTGCAGCAAGAGGCCGGGAATGATTGCTACGATTGCGATGGCGCTGACAAGGAACGCCAGGCTTCCTTCGAGGCTTTTCTGGCCGAAATGGTGGCGTCCGAACTTCTTGCCCACCAGTGCAGCCATCGTGTCGGAGACCGAAACCATGGCGAATGCCGCAACCGCGATGGTTTTCGGGAACAGAGCAATCAAAACGAACGCGGCCAGGGTGATCCAGGTCGCACCGTTCAGATGCAGCCGCTGCTTGTTCAACTCAAAGTCGCGCAGCATGGTGTCGAACGTCGCGTGATACCATGCCGAAATCGGTGGCACGACATTCTTGAGCACATCGACCAGCAGAAAGCCCGCTGTGACGGGTGCGAGGATTAGCAGTGCCTGTTTTTTGCCGATGTGCCAGTAGATGAGCGGTATCAGAAGCGATGAAAGGTGGATGGCCTTGCGAGCGAATTCATGCCTGAATTTCAGCCTGTCGGGCTCTGTTTCGACCTTTGCGTTTTTGAACGATCGACTCATCTGAACAGAGTGGTTCAAAGGGGTTAGTCATCCGCAGCCGGATAATTAAAAGAGACGCGCTGGCTGAATATACATGGAAAATTCCGGATGATGAAAGATTGGGCGTTGAGCCTGGCCGGGGATGCGTTTTTCGGGTAAATGGTTTATTTTACATTCCGACAGGGTGTTACTGAAACGTGTCGTGAGCGCGCAACAGGTTTTCAGAAGCGTCCGACAAGTATCTTGTTACCATTCGCAACAGCATGTCAAAAGAGAAGCTCAGGGTAGCCGCCATCGACCTCGGCACCAATTCATTCCACATGGTCATCGTCGAGGAGAGCGAAGGCAAGGGGATCGTCGAGATCGATCGGGTCAAGGATATGATCTGTATCGGCTTGGGCGGCATCTCCACCAAAAAGCTCGAACAGGAAGCGATGGAGGCTGGTGTGGCCGCGCTCCGCAACTTCATGGTGCTGGCTACGCAGCGCGAAGTGCCCGTCGAGAACATTATCGCATTTGCCACCAGCGCTATTCGCGAGGCCGATAACCGGCAGGAGTTCATCGATATGGTGCGGCGCGAAACCGGCCTTCAGGTGAAGATCATCTCCGGCAAGGAGGAGGCGCAGTTTATTTATTACGGCGTGCGCAATGCCGTAACCTTGCGCGACAAACCCGACTTGCTGTTCGATATCGGCGGCGGTTCGGTGGAGTTCATCATTGCCGACAAGCGCAGGGCGCACCTGCTCGAAAGCCGCAAGATCGGCGTGGCGAGGATGATGGAGCGCTTTGTGACCACCGATCCGGTTTCGGAGCATGAGCGCAAGCTGCTGGAGCAGTTTTTCGCATCCGAACTCTACGATTCTGCCGACAAGGCGCGCGAGTTTGGCGTGCACCGCGCCATCGCCTCGTCCGGTACGGCGGAGAACATCGCCCGCATGATTCGTGCGGGTCAGGATGTTGACGGTGTCGAGAGGCTGAACCAGACCGGCTTCACCCGGCAGGAGTTCAAGAACTTCTATCATTCGGTGATTTCAATGGATCGAGCCGCGCGACGCAAGCTGACCGGGCTTGACGAAAAGCGCGTTGATCTGATTGTGCCCGGCCTGATTCTGATTGACGTCATTTTCCGCGTGTTCAGCCTCAAGGAGGTGGTTATTTCTGACTCTGCCCTGCGCGAGGGGATGGTGGTGCACTACATCGCTTCCGTGCGGGGGCGGAAGGAGAGCAGTCAGCTCGACATCCGCCGCCAGAGCGTCATCGAACTGGCGCACCGCTGCGAATGGCACGAGCCGCATTCGCGGCAGGTTGCGCGCTTGTCGCTGATGCTGTTCGATCAGCTCAGGCCGCTGCATGGCCTCAAGCTGCATTATCGCGAGCTTCTTGAATACGCCGCTTTGCTGCACAATATCGGCGTCTTTATCTCTATTTCAGCGCATCACAAGCACTCACAGTACATCATCATGCACAGCGATCTGCGCGGCTTCGCGCCAGCAGAGATCGAGATCATCGGCAACGTCGCTCGCTACCATCGCAAGAGTCCGCCGTCGGAGAAGCATCCGCTTTACAATCAGCTCAAGCCTTCGCACCGCCGGGTGGTCGATGTGCTCTCCGGTATTCTGCGCGTGGCTAACGGACTGGAGCGCGGCCACCGGCAGAACGTGCAGGCGATTACTGTGCGCGACGAGCCGAAGCGGATCGTGCTGGAAATTCTCGTTCGCTTCGAGCCCGACATCGAGCTGTGGTCGGTCGGCGCTCACAAGCGCTGGCTTGAAGCGGTGCTTGGCAAGCCGCTCGTCATTGAGGCTACGGTGCAGTGACGACGTTGTACGATGAACTCTCCCGCCTGGGTTCGCTCTGGTTCGAATCCACGAGCCCGGAAGCGCGTTACGGCGATTCCCTCCTCTTTACCGATCCGGTTGACATTCTCACGCTCCACTCCGGCGAGGACATTCGCGTGTGGTTCGAGCGGCTGGAGTCGTGGCTTGATCGGGGCTACGCCTTGGCCGGCTGGCTCGGTTACGAGGCGGGTTATCTGCTTGATGCGGCGCTGGCCGGATGCGCGTGGCCGGACGCTGGCCGGACGCTGCTTGGCTGGTTCGGGGTCTATCGCTCACCGGAGCACGTTGGGCGGGAGCGGATCGAAGCGGCTGACGAGCTGGTCGCCGCGCGCGAGTATGGGGTTTCCGGCTTCAGCTTCGAGCTGAGCGAAACGGAGTACTGCCAACAGATTGGGCGGCTTCGTGAAGAGATTGCTGCGGGGAATATCTACCAGGCCAACTTCACCGGGCGCTGCCGCTTCATCTTTGACGGCTCGCCGGAAGCGCTCTACGTCGCCATGAAACGCCGCCAGCCGTCACCGTGGTCGGCCATGCTCAACACCGGTGATCGGCGGCTGCTCTCTTTTTCGCCTGAACTCTTTTTTGTGCGCGAAGGTGACCGCATCGAAACCATGCCGATGAAGGGCACCGCGCCGCGCCGGGAGCGGCTTGACGAAGATATTGCAGAAAAAGAGGGACTTGCGAAGTGTGAAAAAAACCGCGCAGAGAACCTGATGATCGTCGATCTGTTGCGCAACGACCTTGGGCGCGTCTGCGTGACCGGCTCGGTGCGCACGTCTGGCCTGTTCGAGACGCAGACCTATCCGACGCTGCACCAGATGGTTTCGACGATTCACGGCGAACTTCGCCCGGCGACCCGTCTGTTCGAGCTGTTCAGGGCGCTCTTCCCTTGCGGCTCGGTGACCGGCGCGCCGAAAGTGCGGGCAATGCAGCTTATCGGTGAGCTTGAACGGAGTCCGCGAGGCGTCTATACCGGCGCGGTCGGCTTTATGCTGCCGGGCGGGCGCACGGCCTTCAACGTGGCGATTCGCACCATCGAGCTGCAAGGCCGGAGCGGCGTGTACGGTACCGGCAGCGGCATCGTTTGGGACTCCGATCCGCACGCAGAGTACCGCGAGTGCATGCTCAAGACGGCGATTTTCTCCGGCCTCGCTTCGCCCGCCTCGCCGCCGCCGGGCATTTTTGAGACGCTGCAATGGAACGGCTGGGAGTATCTCCTGCTCGACGACCATCTTGAGCGTCTCTCAGCATCCGCCCGCGCGCTCGGCATCGATTACGATCGCCACATTGTCATCGACGCGCTGGAGGCAAAAGCGCGTGAGCTTTGCCAAAGCGGCGGGCGGCACCGCGTCCGTCTGTCGCTTGATGGCGATGGTGGGGTGACGGTCGAGTCCGAACCGTTCGTGCTCGACCTGTCCGGCAAGCCCGTCCAGGTCTGCGTCGCCCGCGAACGTGTTGATTCGCGCGATCCGCTGCTTCATCACAAAACGACCGCCCGCGAGCGCTACGATCACGCTCTACGCGAAGCGATAGCCAATGGATTTGGCGAAGTCTTGTTCCTCAACGAGCGGGGCGAACTCGCCGAAGGAGCTATCAGTAACGTGCTGCTCCGGCTCGACGACTGCTGGTTTACCCCGCCCGAATCCGCTGGTCTGCTCAACGGCGTGTTCCGCCGCTATCTCTTGCGCACGCGCCCGTGGATCCGCGAAAAAGCGCTCATGCTCGATGAGCTCCGTCGCGCCGACATGGTGCTCATTTGCAATTCGCTTCGTGGGTTGCGCCGTGCCGAAGTGATCATGTCAGCATGATCTTCCCGATCTGGTTGAAGCGCAACAGAGAACGCCGTATATTGATACTGGAACTTATTTTAGGAACTGCCAACCACCTCCGGCCATGAGAGATCACACCCCGAATTTCAAACTGCACGAACTTTCCGATGACAGCAAGTCGCTGATCAAGCAGACGGTAACACGGCTGTTGGACAAGCTTGCCGGCGACGGTCAGCTTACACCGGACGCCCGGCTTGAGTTCTGGGTCGAAATTCCCGGCGTGAAGCATCCGCGCGGCACCTTTCGCGGCGGCTGCCTCATGCCTGACAGCTACCTCTGCCTCTCCGACTGGTTCAAGGCCGGAAGCGCCGCAATCGAGCCGGGTGCGGAATACGCCGGAACAGACAAGCCACTTGAGGCCGCCTGGGCTGACCTGTTCGACGAACTGTTCTACCAGATTGAAATTTTCACCTCGATGGCTAGCGCCAACCAGGGCATCACCGTGGAGCTTTGGGCCGGAACGCGCAATCGCCCCGAGTGCGAATGGCTCTACGCCGTGGACAAGAAGATTGAATTGCCGTAAAGGTACAATGGACTGAGTGGACAACGAGAAAAAATAGCGGAGAATCGTTCTTACATTCGTCCACCCAGTCCACCTGGGCCACAACGTTCACCTTTTCTTGGTGGCTCTATACGAGCACTTTTTCCTCGAAGTCGCAGGCCTCAATAATGGGGCATTTGCCGCATTCGGGCTTTTTGGCTTTGCAGGTGTAGCGGCCGTGCAGAAGGAGGTAGTGGTGGAAGTCGATCAGTTTCTCTTCGGCAATGATCTTTACCAGCTCCTTTTCGGTCTGTTCCGGCTTCGAGGTTTTGCAGAGACCGATGCGGTTCGAGACGCGGTGGACGTGGGTGTCCACCGGCATGGCGGGAATGCCGAAGGCGTTGCCGAGCACTACGTTGGCCGTTTTTCTTCCCACCCCCGGCAGGCTCTCCAGCGCTTCGCGTGAAGCTGGAACCTCTCCGCCGAACTCTGCGACCAGCCGCCGGCTCATGGCGAGAATATTTTTTGCCTTGTTGTTGTAGTAGTTGATCGCCCGTATGATCGCCCGAATGTCATCTACATCCATGCGGCTCATGCTTGTGGCGTCGGGAGCGGCTTTGAACAGCTCGGCGGTGAGCTGGTTGACCTTCTTATCGGTCGCCTGTGCGGCCATGATGGTGGCCACGAGAAGTTGGAATGGCGTTTCAAACTTCAACTCACTTTTTGGGTTTGGCCAGACGACCGACAGAGCATGCTCGATGAAGGCGATCTTTTCGGGGACGCTCATGCTCATGGCTTTCGGGGGTTCGCGTTAGCATGGTTGCTGGCCGACTTCTGCATCTTCGACTCGGTGTGGTCGATCAGTCCGCGTCCGATCTTCTGGATGCGCCCCTCGGCTTTCAGATCGTTGAACATCGCATCGAGAATGCCGTTGACGAACTTGCTGCTCTTCTCGGTGCTGTTGAACTTCTTGGCAATTTCAATTGCCTCGTTGATCGAAACCTTCGGCGGAATGTCCTCGCAGTAGAGGATTTCGGCGAGGGCCATGCGCAGGATGTTCTTGTCGATGACCGCAATGCGGTTCATGTCCCAGTTGAAGGTGTGCTTGGCGATGTGGCGGTCGATCTCTTCGCGATGGTCGATGATGCTCTTCAGCAAATGGTTGAAGAATTTCATGGCTTTGGGATCGTTTGCCATTTCGCTGGTCAGCAGCCAGTTGGTCGCCGATTCAAGATCGACATCCCGAAGTTCAAGCGTGTAGAGGGCCTGAATGATTTTTTCTCTGAGCTGCCGTCGGTAGGTCTTCATGATGCGGAATCAAGAGTGTTGTGGTGTAACGATTTCTGCGAGAACCTTATCGGTTTCGGCAAAGTTTCTGAACAGCGCGTCGGGATTGTGTCGGGCTAGCTCCTCCATGGTGAAATTGCCGGTCGCCACGGCGATAGATCGTGCCTCGATTGTACGTGCGCAGCGGATGTCGTGTTCGGTGTCGCCGATAATAACGATCTGGGCCGGGGAATAGTTGGTGCCGGTCATGCGCTGGGCCCGTTCGAGGGCGATGCGGGGAAGTTCGTTGCGGTCGATTGCGTCGTCGGCAAAGGCGCCAAACGGGAAGTAGCGGTCGAGGTCGGGAAGTTTCAGCTTGTGGCGTCCCGAGCCTTCGAAGTTGCCTGTCACCAACCCGAGCAGGACGTCGTTTCTTTCCGAAAGAGCATTGAGCAGTTCGCGCACTCCTTCGCAGAGGGTGATGTCCTCGCGCCGGGCGCGCTTGCGGAACAGGGCGGTGTAGGCCTCTCGGGCCTTGTTGAATTTTTTGGCGATTTGGGTGCGTTTCAGTCCGGCGCTGGAGAGCACTTCATAGATGATGGAGCTGTCCATCTTGCCCGAAAAGTCTTTGCTGCTGGTGCTGCCGTCGGTGCCATAGACCTCAATGAGGGCGTCCGAGAGAACTCGTCGGTTCATGCTTCCGACTTTCAGAAGCGTTCCATCGATGTCGAACAGAACAAGTGTGCGGAACATAATCAGGATTCGGTTTCCTCGGAGCGTGCGTTTTCAATGTTCACAGGAATGAGTTTTGATACCCCTTCCTCTTCCATCGTAACGCCGTAAAGTGCCTGGCAGGCGGCCATGCTCTTTTTGTTGTGCGTAACAATAATAAATTGCGTGTTATTCTCAAATTTTTTTAGAAGCTTGGTGAAGCGGCTCACGTTGGCGTCGTCGAGCGGGGCGTCAACCTCGTCGAGGATGCAGAAGGGGCTTGGCTTGACCAGGTAGATGGCGAACAGCAGCGACAGTGCGGTCAGCGCCTTTTCGCCGCCGCTGAGCTGCTCGATGGCCAGCGGCTTTTTGCCGCGCGGCTTGGCGACGATCTGGATGTGCGCTTCGAGCGGGTCCTCTTCCGAGGTGTGGATCAACAGGTCGGCTTCGTCCTGGGGGTCGAACAGGTCGTGGAAAATCCGGATGAAGTTTTGCCGTACCTGAACAAATGTTTCCTGAAATTTTTCAAGCGCCGTGCGGTTGATCTCCTCGATGGTCTCCCGGAGCTGCTTTTCGGCGCTTACCAAGTCTTCCTTCTGCCCGGTCAAAAAGTCAAGCCGCTCTTTTTCGGCGTCGTACTCCTCTATTGCCAGTTCGTTTATGCCGCCGAATTGCTCTTTCTGCTTTTGCAGGTAAGCGAGCCGCTCTTTCGATTTCTCGACGTCGAACCCTTCGGGCAGGTGCGCCGGGATCGGGTCGAGCTCGATGTTGTAGCGCTCCATCACGGTAGTTTGCAGATGGTTGATGCTCTGCTCAAGGTTGACTTTTTTGTTGCCGAACTCCGAGAGCATCTGTTGCGAAAGGTCGTGCTTGCGGCGCAAATCGCGCAGATTGGAAAGGGCGTCGTGGTTGCGCGTCTGAAGGTCGCGGTAGGTGGACTCCAACTCGTTGAGCGCTTGCTGGCGTTGCGCCGAGGCGATCTGCGCTTGCTGGTGCTCGGCGGTCGTGCGGCTGATCGCTTCGCCGAGTCTTTCGATCTCCTTTTCGGCGCGCTGGATCTGGTGCTGCATTCCGTTGATTTCGTCGCTGAGTGTGACGATTGACTGCTGGCACGCTTCGGCGCGGAAGTTGTGCTTTTCGAGTGCAAGCTGCGCATCGCGGTAGCGCCCCTGCTGGGCCTGAAGCTCCGAGTGCAGCGTGCGGCTGCGTTCCTCCTTTGTCGAAAGCGCCTCCTGTAGCGACTGCACCTCTGCCTGATTGCCTTCCAGCTTCTCTTCAAGGTTCGAAATTTTCGGAAGCAGCTCTTCCAGTTCCGTCTCCGCCGCCTGCATCGAGGCCTTGATGGCCTCCATTTCGCGTCCGGCGCGTTCGAGCTGGTCGGCTCCAGAGCGCTCTTCGGCTTCGAAGCGGGCGAGCGCTTTTTCGAGCGCGGCGATCTGTTGGACGATCGCCGAGGCGTCGCGCCGGATCTTTTGTGGATCGATGGCGTTCAGCTCGTTACGGCGCTCCGCCAGCGTTTTTTCCGCTTCGGCGATTCTTGCAGCCACATTGTTCGCGTTCTGTTGCAGCTCGTCGCGCTCGGCTTTTTTGCCAAGCCGCAGGCTCTCACTGCCTTTCGCGCTACCACCGAAGAGCAGGCCGCGCTGCGTGAACGTTTCGCCACTCGCGGTGATAAAGAGCGCTTCAGGGTGGCGTTCGGCGAGCTGTTCGGCTGTCGCTAAATCACCCACGACGTAGCGGTGTTGCAGGAGCATCAGCAAAGCGTGAGAAAGTGCGTCCGGGCACCGCACCAGATCGACCGCCCGCGCCGCGCCTTCGAGTTCGGCGTAGTCAATGCTGTTCCCATCGGCAATCATGTCGAGCACGAGGAAGTGCACCTTGCCCTTGTCGGCTTTCGTGAGGTTCGCGACGGCTCGCTTTGCGTCGTCGAGCGTTCGGCAGCAATAGTAGCCGAGGCTTTCGCCGAGTGCTGCGTTGAGCGCTTTTTTGTTGTGCTCTTCGACGGAAATCAGATCCGACAAACAACCGAGGCCCGGTTTGTCGTCGCGCTGGTTTTCAAGGAACGCGACGCCCTCGGGCAACCCTTCGAATGTTTCGAGGATCGAGTCGCACAGCCTGATCTGGTTGTTCAGGTGGTTCTGTTCGCTTTTGCGGCCAAGCAGCTCCTCCTTGCGCTGTTCGACTTCATCCGAAAGAGCGGCGCGGCGCTGGAGCAGGTGCTCCTCCTCCTGACGGAGCTTTTCGAGTGCGCGCTGCTTCTCTTCAATGTTGCCAGCGGTGCAGAGCCGCTTCGGTTCGGCCTGTTCGCGCGACGCTTCCAGCTCCCGCCTGCGCTGCCGGAGCTGCTCCAGCGAACGTTCGAGATGCTCCTTGCGGGTGCGAAGCGACTGGCCGGTGAGGTTCAGTTTGTTGATCGCCTGCTGCTGCTCCGAGCTTGAACGCCGCGCTTCCTGAAGCTGCTTGCGCTGCTGGTCGAGCGCCGAGTTCAGCGCTTTTTCCTGCTCCTTGAGCTCTTCGAACGCTTCAAGCGTGGCTGCGCACGCCTTTTCGAGCGGCGTTTTCTTTTCCGAAAGCTCTTTCGACAATGTCTCCTGTTCAAGTCTTCGGCGGCCTTTGTCGGCTATCGAATGGTTCAGGCGGTCGATGGTCTGAAGCAGGCTTTTCCGTTTTTCCTCCTCCTGAAGCAACTGCTTTTCGAGCGTGTGCACGAGCTGGTTGGCCGCGTTCAGCTCTTTTTGCTCTTCGGCGAGCTTTTTTTCGAGATTGAGCTGGCGCAGTTCGGACTCCTGATGAGCGCTGTCGAGTTTTGCGATACTGGCCGAAAGCTCGTGGCTCTGGCGCTCTTCGGTGGCGATGGACTCAAGCAGCGGCTTGAGCTTCTGCAACTGCTCGTCCATCGCGAGTGACGACAGCGTCACATCGAGCGAGCGCAGCTCCTCGCGAATCTCCTTGTAGCGCTCTGCCTTGCGCACCTGCTGCTTGAGCGAGCGCACCTTTTTTTCCACCTCGGCCAGAACGTCATCGACTCGAGCCAGGTCGCCACTCGCGCTTTCGAGCTGGCGGAAGGTCTGCTTGCGGCGCTGCTTGTAGCGGGTGATGCCGGCGGCCTCCTCGAAGAGTTTCAGCCGCTCATCGCTCTTGTTGCTGATGATCTCCTCGATCATTTTCAGCTCGATCACCGAATAGGCGTCACTGCTCATTCCGGTGTCGGCGAACAGATTGAGAATGTCCTTCAGGCGGCACGGCACCATGTTGAGCAGGTAGTCGCTATCGCCGTTGCGGTAGAGGCGGCGCGTGATGGTGACCTCAGTGTACTCGGTTGGCAGGACGTTGCGCGTGTTCTCGATGGTCAGCGAGACCTCTGTGAAGCTGAGGGGCTTGAGCCGCTTGGTGCCGTTGAAGATGATGCTCTCCATCTTGGGCGAGCGCAACAGCATCGCTTTCTGCTCGCCGAGTACCCAGCGGATGGCATCGACGACGTTGGTCTTGCCGCACCCGTTCGGGCCGACAATGGCCGTCAAGCCTTTGTCGAAGTGGATTCGGACCCTGTGGGCAAAGCTTTTAAAGCCGAAAAGTTCAATTTTCGACAGGTACATGAACGGGGAATTAACGGGCTCCGAACGAGCGATTTTATTGGCTTGGCGTGAACGCCGCTGCTGGCAGGAAGTTAAGAAAAAAAGAAGAGGGGGTGAATAGTTGATTCCATAACGTCCACGTTGTCCATCATCGACCTACTCCGCAGTTCCGTGCGTGGCAAGCACTACGGAGCGGGCTTCGACGGCGGCGCGTACGTCGTGGACTCGCAGGATGTCCGCGTTGTTCAAGAGCGCGATGGTGTTGGCGCTGATGGTGGCGTACAGGCGCTCCGGGGGCGGTGGGGCTTCCTCGTTGGGGCGCCTGATGGCCTGGCCGAGGAACGATTTGCGCGACAGGCCGATGAGCACTGGCCAGCCGAGTTCGTGCAGCTCGTCGAGCCGGGCGAGCAGCGTGTAGTTCTCCTCGACGCTCTTGCCGAATCCCAGCCCCGGATCGAGCACAATCGCCTCAATGCCGTAGCTTGTTGCCAACTCGACCGAGCGGCGCAGGAAGTTGGTCACGCGGCTTATCACCTCCTCGTTTTTCGTACCAGTTTCCTGGCTCCAACGCAGGCTGCTGGGGCGCGCGGGCGTGTGCATCAGCACGACGCCGCTCTGGTGGCGCGCGCATACCTCCGGCATCGCCGGGTCGAAGCTGAAGCCTGAGATGTCGTTGACGATGTTGGCCCCGGCCTTGAGCGCCTTGTCGGCAACATCGGCTTTGTAGGTGTCGATTGAAATCAGTACATCACTTTCTTGGCGTAACCGTTCGATCAACGGAATGGTTCGTCGGATCTCCTCTTTGGCGCTTACGTGGCTTGCGCCGGGCCGCGTCGATTCGCCGCCGACATCGATGACCTCCGCGCCGTCACGCACCATCGCCATCGCCGAGCTGAGCGCGCGGTCGAGTTGCGTCTCATTGCCGGTCGATCTGTACGCGCCGCCGTCGAAGAAGGAGTCGGGCGTCAGGTTGAGGATGCCCATGATGGCGGGCGTGGTGAGGTCGAGCGTTGTTCCAGCGCAATCAAGTTGGCGGCGGCTGGGCGTGAAGGGCGAATTCATAACAGCTTAGAGGATGTCGAACGGTATCGGGGTAAAGGTCAGGACGAACAGGACGATGCAAATCCAGCCGGCTATGGCGCGGCCTGGTGACAGATGCTGGCGGATCGGCACGGCGGGGTGGCGGGTGCCGATAAACTGTTTCAGAATGAACGCCCAGACAATCCAGCCCGGCCAAGAGTGTCGGAGCACGGCTTCCGGAACAGGCGGCGTCAGCGAGGGCCAGAGGGCGCTCGTCAGTTCGAAAATGAACGACGGCGCGCCGAGGAGGATGATGGCGATCAGGAATCCGTTAGCGATTTTACGGTGCCAATCGTCGCCAAACATGGCGTAAATGACGTGGCCGCCATCAAGCTGGCCGACCGGAAGCAGGTTCAGGGCGGTCACGAAGCAGGCCAGCCATCCGGTGAACAGCATCGGGTGTCGGTACAGTTCGGTCATCGGTGGCACGGCTTTCGCTGAAAAAACCGATTCAAGCAGGATGAACAGCAGGTTCTTGCCAAAGATCAGCGTGCCGGCGGGTTGCGGCGACAGGGTAGAGCTTGCCGTAGCGTACGAGGCTGGCGGCAGAATCAGGAAGCCGTACACGAGCAGGCCAAGCGCGACCGTAAATCCCGCCAGCGGCCCCGCCGATCCGGTGTCGAACAGGATGCGCGTGCTGCTGATCGGCTCCTTGATGCGGATTACCGCGCCCATCGTTCCGAGGTTCAGAAAATCGGGAAATGGCGGAATGGGAATGTAGTAGGGCAGCGTTGCTCGCAGGCGGTGGTGCATGGCCGCGAAAAAATGGCCGAACTCGTGCACAGTCAGGAATCCGAGCAGTGAGATCGAGTAGGGCAGGCCCGCTTTCATGAAAAGCATGAAAGCGTCGCCATCCGCCGTCATGACCATCGATTTCCCTGCCCACTCCGCTCCGGTCCAGGTGGTGGTGAACAGGGTGACGAGGAACAGAAGCAGGTGGAGCGGATAGCTCCAGATGCTCGGACGGAAGTGCTTCGGCGGGTAAACAAACTCTGGCATGGTTGCCCTTGCGGAAATGGTGACAAGTTGCGCTGGGCAGCTTGTTACTCCGCCCGGCAGCTATCGAAGACAGGGCATCTCTACAAACTTATTGTCCCGATTTGTCGGGATCGGATGGTGCTCGGAATCCTCAAGTATGCTGTGATACACTCCGGTTTCTGCGCTCCATCCGTCTTGCGCTCAAGTCGCTCATGACACGTTTTAGAGATGCCCGATATGGGGTTAGTGCGCTTCCTTCTGCTCTGTTTTGGCGTCCTCGTCGCCGAACGTCGCCGCCAAGCCCTTGACCAGCTCATCCTTCTCGGTAGCGGTCAGCTTGGCTTCGGGGTGCGCGGGCATGTAGAACCACGGGGGCATCTTGCCTTTTCTCAGCTCGCCAGCGGCTTCATCGCCATCATTCTTGCCGGGCCGTCCCCATTCGGAGACATTGAACTTCGAGCGCCCGACCTTGACGTCGAGATTGATGATCCATGAGAGTGGGGCAATCGAGCTGTACCACGGCCAGACTGTTTCGTTGGAGTGGCAGTTGGCACAGGCTCGCTTAAACAAGGCTTCCGTTTGGGGACTGTCCCATTGGGGGGTGCCGGCTACCGGTGGATTCTGGTGGCTTGGCATGGGGACGAACTGAATCATGATCAGCACGATAATCGTCAGCGTCACTATTTTGCCGATGTTCATGGGCATATTCTCCGATTGATAGGTGATGACAGAACAGAGTAAAAGTAAAATCTTTATCGCGCTTTACCAATCATCAGATGTCCCTGTTCAGCGGGACGTGCAGGAGGCTCAATGGCCATGAACACTCCACTCGATGGCGTTCGGCTCCGGTGGCGATGGCGGCGATGATCGAGAGTTCGATTTCGGAATAGAACTTGCGGGCCGAGGTCAGGCCGTCAAGCGTGAAGGGCAGGATGCCCTGAAGACTCGCCACCAGCGGCACGCCGCCGGTCAGGAGCAGACTGCGGAAGCCGTCGATGCCGATGAAGACGGATGCGCCGTGCCGCTCCGCCTGGGCGATCATGAGCGCGATCTGGCCTGGTGAAAAGTGGTGCAGGCTCTGCGAAACCACCATGAGATCCACCGAGCCGGGTTCGAGTCCGTCGAGGCTGAAGGCGTTCAGTTGCCGGAACGTGACCGGCAGGTTTCGCTCCGCCGCCACCCGGTTGCCCTCGCTGATCATCTCTGGTACGATGTCCGACGCCGTCACTTTCACCTCAATTCCGGAGCGTTGTGCCCGCTCAGCGATGGCGAAAGCCAGCCCACCCGACCCAGCGGCAAGTTCCAGAATGCCGACCGGCTTTCCGGAGCGGCCAAGCTGTTCGATGACCGGCATGAGCAGGTCGCACTGATGCTCGTAGGATAGCGTCATCCGGTTCATCCGGTCGAGCGCCTGCACCCATTCGAGCCGGTCGTCGCCGTGGTGCGACTCGTTATCCATGTGCTCCACGTCGCTGGTTCTCACCGCCTGGTCGATCAATTCCGGGATGAAAAACCCCGGCCCCAGTTTCTTCGATGCTTCGAAACGCTCGGTCTGGAATCGCTCCATGAACTGGTCGGTACGTTGCTCAAGTTCGCCGATGTTCGTCCATTTCGGGGGAAACTCGCCTCGCGAGCGAAGATCGTTGAGGGCTTTGTGTCCGGCGGTCTCCAGTTGAAGCATGGTGTTCCGGTTTTGGGCCTGTGCAAGCGGCCAGATGAATAAAAATCAAGACGTTCCGCGTGTTGACCGGGAACATGAAGTGTTCTGCAAATATACATCCTCCTGGTTGGAAATTGAAGCCGCTAAAGGACTTCTCACGGCACCAGAACCTTTTGATGAACAAAGAATCAGTTGGAAATGTTTGCAGTTGAGTTTGGAATTCGACTAACTGATACTAAATTGGTGTCAGAAACATAACAGTGATGAAAGTACTCAACAAAGCAACCGACTACGCCGTCAGGGCACTGATCTCCCTCGGCATGAAGCCCGATGGCTGGGTTTCGGCTAAAGTGATCTCCGATGAGCAAACCATTCCGTACCAGTTCCTGCGGCGCATCTTGCAGGAGCTGATCCGAGGCGGGCTGGTGGAGTCGAAAGAGGGGGCGGGTGGTGGTGTGAAGCTGGCCAAGGCACCGGGCGAAATCGGCATTGCTGATGTGATCGAAATTTTTCAGGGCAAGGTGCAGCTCTCGGAGTGCATGTTTCGCAAGCAGCTCTGCTCGAATCGGGCTAATTGCGTGTTGCGCCATGAAATTATGCGCATTGAGCGGATGGTGAACAGCGAGTTTTCAATGGTGACCATCGGTAAGCTGATCGATGATTTAAAGGCGGTGGAGGTCTCCAGCCAAAGCAGAGAGACAGAACCACAGGAGAGTGCATGAAACGGCAGATCATAACAATAGACGAGAAGACGTGCGCTGGCTGTGGCGATTGCATTCCCGCGTGCCCGGGGAAGGGGGCGCGGCTGGCGATCAAGCTTGGCCTGCGATTTCGCGAACCGGTCACCGCCTGGGGCAACCGTGGGTTGATCTGCTGCCAGACCGGCGATGATCAGGGGGCTATCGAAGAGTTCAGCGCCGTCATCGAGGCGCGTTCTCGCTAATCTATCATCAAAACAGCCCTCATGCAGAGGGTACTCGCGAAAGAGAAATTTGGTGACAAGGAGTGCTGCGCAACCGACCGGCAGCAGGCCTGCATGCTGTTACCGGATGTAAACAACCAATAAAATCATAAGGAAAATATCATGAGTATGCATTGCGATCAATGTCAGGAGAGCATCAAGGGTACGGGCTGTTTTGTCCGGGGCGTGTGCGGCAAGGATGAGATGACCGCCAAACTTCAGGATGTGCTGATCTACGCAGCCGAGGGCATCGCCCTGTGCGCCGAGGCGCTTCCGCAGCCGCTCGACCGCAAGTACGGCCAGTTCATCAGCGAGAGCCTGTTCGTGACCGTCACCAACACCAACTTCGACGACGTGGCCATCGTGGAGCAGATCAGCAGAGCGCTCGCCATGCGCGACGAAGTCAAGACGCTCGCCGGCAGTTCGCCCGAGCACGACGCCGCGACCTGGAGTGGCAGCACCAAGGACGAGTTCCTCGCCAAGGCCGACAAGCACGGCATCGACAGTCTGAGTGACGACCCCGATCTGCGCTCGCTCAAGAGCCTGATTCTGTACGGCCTCAAGGGCCTGGCCGCCTACACCGACCACGCTGCCTTGCTCGGCTACCACGACGATAGCATCTACGCTTTCTACCTCAAAGGGCTCGCCGCGCTTCTGCGTGACCACTCCGCCGACGAGCTGCTTGGCCTCGTGATGGAGACTGGTGAGACCGCCGTCAAGGCGATGGCGTTGCTCGACAAGGCCAACACCGAAACCTACGGCAACCCGGAGATCACCACGGTTAATATCGGCGTCGGCAACCGTCCCGGCATCCTCATCTCGGGCCACGACCTGCGCGACATGGAAGACCTGCTCAAGCAGACCGAAGGCACCGGCGTGGACGTTTATACCCATTGCGAAATGCTGCCCGCGCACTACTACCCGGCCTTCAGGAAGTACGACCACTTCGTCGGCAACTATGGCGGATCGTGGTGGAAGCAAGATCGCGAGTTCGAGAGCTTCAACGGTCCGATTCTGATGACCACCAACTGCATCGTACCGGTGCGCGAGTCCTACCGCAATCGCATGTTCACCACCGGCATGGCGGGCTGGCCCGGCCTCAAGCACATTCCGGCGCGTCCCGAAGGCGGCCAGAAAGACTTTTCGGAGATCATCGAGCTGGCAAAAACCTGCAAGGCTCCGATCGAGATCGAGACCGGCGAGATCGTTGGCGGCTTCGCCCACGCCCAGGTGATCGCGCTGGCCGACAAGGTGGTCGATGCGGTCAAGTCGGGCGCGATCAAGCGCTTCGTGGTGATGGGCGGCTGTGACGGACGCCACGCCACGCGCAAGTACTACACCGATGTTGCTGAGGCGCTGCCGCAGGATACGGTGATTCTTACCGCCGGATGCGCCAAGTACCGTTACAACAAGCTCCCGCTCGGCGACATCGGCGGCATCCCGCGCGTGCTCGACGCCGGTCAGTGCAACGACAGCTACTCGCTGGCCGTCATAGCGCTCAAGCTCAAGGAGGTGTTCGAGCTGGAGGACATCAACGACCTGCCGATCTCCTACGACATTGCCTGGTACGAGCAGAAAGCGGTCACCGTGCTGCTCGGCTTGCTCGCCCTCGGAGTCAAAGGCATCAGGCTCGGCCCAACACTGCCGGAGTTTCTGACGCCAAACGTCGCCGCCGCAATCATCGAGAAGTTCGACCTGAAAGGCATCGGCACGGTTGAATCTGACGTTGCCGCGATGATGGCTGGGCAGTAAGCAACTGTTGCATAGCGACGGTCTCAAAAATGAAGACTTGTTAGCAAGCGGAGGGCAGACGGGGCGGTATGTCTGCTCTCCGTTTGGTTTATGTTCAGCCGAGCTCGTTTGCTGTTCTTTCAGGCTTTGTTAATAGGTGGGCTTATTCAAGTAGATCGGCCAACGTGGTATCGGTGAGCGTTGCAGGCTCATCGTAGCGACGAAAATACTCTTTGTCGCGAATATCATTCATTTGAGCATTGAGAGCATCACCGCGAACCATTTTGACTTTTTCAAAGTATTCCACGCTCTGGATGGGGTAGTGGTTCAGCTGAAAGGTCTGGTTGTCAGAGACTGTGCGCTCTGAACGGCAGCCAATGATTTTGTGCACGGCCAACGCCTTTGGAGTGTGAATGCTTTTGGTTCTGCAAATCCATTTGGTGTTTTCGTGCGCGCTTAGCAGCGGTTGGCGTTTTGTTAAGCAACGGCGAATACTTGGAGGATGCTTGACGTAGCCGGAGCTTCCAAACATCGTCCAGTTGGCATAGATAAC
>CBEUNJ010000021.1:0-19093 GCA_965544465.1 uncultured Chlorobaculum sp. | reverse complement strand
CTGCGCTGTTGCCGTGAGCCTCCTCCATGAGACGCCACATGACGATATGTTTAAGGGTACCTCTAAAAACTTATTGCGCGACCCGATTGCTGCGTTGGGTGGTGCTCGAAATCCTCATGTACAGTACGTACATTCCGGTTTCTGCGCTCCATCCGCCTTGCACTCAGGTCGCTCATGACACTTTTTAGAGGTGCCCTTAAGCATGAAACAGAGTAGAAATTGATAACCATCGAGTTGTTGTCAAACGCCATTCATGGCACACTTGACGAGTTCTAAGCTGACAGCCAGACGCTCTCCAGAAGCCACCGAACCTTGATGACCTGTAAACGCTAACCAGTCCATACGTAACCCAACGATCAGCCATTGGGCGTGTTTCGGACTGTCGAAAGCGAAAGCGCTTGCTTCCCGTCCTCCCGATGTTGCCGGGTTCCGGCCTGATCTCCTGAATTTTTTCGCGACTTTTTTTTTGTTGCCTCCCGTTCGGCTGTCTGGCGTTCAACTTTGTGCCGTAACGCGTTAAGCGCCTTTGCCCTTCGAGCGTATACCACCGCGGCAGGAGGAACAGCCCTATGCCTGGCGGCTGCAACGGAGGTTTGTTCAGGAGCAGACGCAGATGCAGCTCGCTTTTTCGAGGGTGAAACCGCCGCCTGAGCTGGCTTGCTTGCGTGGGTGGAGCTACGAAATCCATGATCGAACATGGTTGAAGCCAGCTTCCAGCGGTCGGTTTTTGCGTGAAGCATGACGACCAGCATATCCTTGCCGTTTCGTATCGCCCTGGCAATAAGGCACGGGCCAGCTTTCGAGGTGTAGCCGGTCTTGATGCCGACGCTGTATGGGTAACGGTTGAGCAGCTTGTTGTGGGTGCCTAGCGCATAACGCTTGCCGGTATTCAGTTCCTTGAACACCACTCTGTTCAATTTGGTAATATTGTTGAATTCGGAATACCTGATGGCGTGCTCGGTCAGTTTCATCAGGTCTCTTGCCGTCGAGTGGTTGCCCGCATAGGGGCCTCGGTCGTAACCGGCAGGATTGGTAAATACCGTATGCGTCATGCCAAGCGCGCGGGCGCGAGCATTCATCTTGGCTGTGAATCCCTTGAGGCTGCCGCCAAGGTGCACAGCAATGGCGAAAGCTGCGTCATTGCATGAATGAACCATCGCCGCTTTGACCAGATCACGCAATGTGAAACGGTCGCCCGGTTTAAAACCAGCCTTGGTCGGTTCAACCTTGGTTGCCACTGGCGGAATGGTGACGACATCATCAAGATGGCCGCTCTCGATGGCGATCATACAGGTCATGATCTTGGTAAGACTTGCTGGAGAGAGACGCTTATCAATATTTTTCTCCTTCAGAAAACTGGAACTGTGCGTTTTTTTTACCAGAAACGCGGTCACAGCATCTTCGCCCTCAGGCTTGGCGCTTTTTCGAGCCATCGCATCACCCGGAAGTAACGTAAGCGTCAAAAAAGCCAGTAACACCGTCGTGATCAAAAGCAATGCGTTCGATTGACCGAACGATTTGAATACGTCACCGAACGCCCCAAACTCTCCTCCAGCAAGGAAGTGTTTGATCCTATCTGACATAGCAATTTCCCTTGTTTTAAACATCCTCAGCCTACTACTACAACTTCCGACAATCAGAAAAAAACAATGAGCCTTTATACTCAAAAGTACAAAGAGATTTCGACAATTGTTGTCAAAAAGCTCGTTTTGAAAGAATCGCCATTACTTGAGAATGGACTGTTTCATACATACCACATCGAAACACAATCCGTTTCGATGGCCGATGCCCATCAACCGCCCTTATTCGACAAATCAACGCGCCCGATAACAATGCAGGTTCTGCGCGTTTAACGACGAGGGCAAAGAGACAATCGCGGTAACGCCCATGTTGGCGGCACGGGACTCAAGCGCTGCAAGAATCTTGCTTCCGATGCCTTGACCGGTATATCCCTGTGTACGAAAACAGGTCAACTCGGAGGTTCGGTCAAACGCGGAAATCGAGCTATATGAACATAATAAGCCAAATCTGGCTATCGAATCCTCTTAATCCGCGCGTCACAAAAGAATCCGGAGAAAAGCACAGCAACGCCTCGAAGCGCTCGAGCTGAACCGGCGTTTCAGTCCAGGTCGTCAAGCTGTGCTCGACGTAGTCGTTGAACATAGAGACCATCTTAAATTCCTGAGCAGCGCTGCGCAAATCAAAGCTCAAAACGCTTTGCGCCGGATGTTTCCACAACGTATCGAACAAAGCCGCGCCTGATGACAGAAAAAACGCCTACTACGCGGCAGCGGCGGCTGAACAAACCGCATTCAGGAGTGGAGCCGCTTCGATGCCACGCACTGCCGAAGCAGGATGTTTTCAGCGGCGGCTATTATTTCCCGCATGAAGTTTTATTCCTTGGATTTACATGTTATTTTCAACTCTCTGAGTTTCGACCAATCCAATTCCTGGCGGGTGAGTAACAATTCTCCGGACAACATCGCTTTCAACAAAACGCAGGACACCGCTGACTCCACCGGAATCAGCCGCCGCAAGCCCTTTGTTCAGGGACGCTGCGCGCTTGAACCGGTCTCCAGCTTTGCCCTGTTCGTCCGGTTCCTCAAACCGGTTACATGGATTCCTGTCGTCTGGAGCTTCATCTGCGGCGCTGTTGCAAGCGGCGCGTTCGGCTGGCAACAGCTCGGAGAAATAAAGTTTTGGCTCGCCATGCTCTTGACTGGCCCGCTCGCCACCGGCACCTGCCAGATGCTCAACGACTACTTCGACCGCGACCTCGACGAAATCAACGAACCCAACCGCCCGATTCCCGGCGGCGCGATTTCGCTCAAAAGCGCTACGCTGCTCATCTCACTCTGGTCGGTGCTCTCGGTCATCGTCGGCTGGATGGTACACCCTCTCATCGCGCTCTACGTCGTTGTTGGCATCATCAATGCGCATTTGTACAGCGCCAACCCGATCAAGCTGAAAAAGCGGCTCTGGGCGGGCAACATCATCGTAGCAATCTCCTACCTTATCATTCCGTGGGTGGCGGGCGAAATCGCCTATCGACCCAACTTTTCGCTGCACGCCATCACGCCGTCGCTCATCGTGGCCACACTCTATACCGTCGCGAGCACTGGCACCATGACTATCAACGATTTCAAGTCAATTGAGGGCGACCGCCAGGTAGGCATCCACACCCTTCCGGCGGTCTTCGGCGAACGCAAGGCAGCGATCATCGCGGCGGTGATGATCGACCTCGGCCAGCTCATGGCGGCGGGCTACATGTTCATGATTGGCGAACCGCTGTTCGGCTGGGTGACGGGGGCGCTCGTCGTGCCGCAGTGCTTCCTGCAATTCAGCCTCGTGCGCTCGCCACGAACGATGGATGTGCGCTACAACGCCATCGCCCAGAACTTTCTGGTTGCGGGCATGATGGTGTGCGCCTTCGCCATCAAAGCGATCAATCCATGACCTACAGCGACCGCATTTTCCTGGAAACGAAAGGCTTTTCTGACATCGTCGATGTCACGCGCGAAGTGAACCGCATCATCTCCGAGTCGGGGATGAACAGCGGCATCGTTACCGTGTCGGCCATCGGCTCAACGGCCTCGGTTACAACTATCGAGTTCGAGCCGGCGTTGGTCGAGGACTTCCGCGAGAAGCTCGAAAAGCTCTTCTCGAGCAAAGAAAAAAGTCGCCACTCCGAAACCTGGGGCGACGACAACGGTTTTTCGCACCTGCGTGCCTCCTTCATGGGTCCGGCGATGACGCTGCCCGTCAGCGGCGGAAAAGCGGTGCTCGGCACATGGCAGCAGATCGTCTTCATCGACCACGACAACCACCCCCGCTCGCGCGAACTTTTCGTGCAGCTTGTCGTCGAATCCTGAAACCCGGAAGACAACAAGCATGAGAGCCCCTATCTTCGATATTCAGCCGGCCGTTTCAATCATCCTGCCCACCTTCAACCGTGCGCCGCGCCTTGCCGAGGCCATCGAGAGCGTGCTCGCGCAAAGCTTTACCGACTGGGAACTGATCGTCGTCGACGATGGCAGTTCAGACGAAACTTTCGCTGTAGTGAACGCCTACCTCAGCCAGCACGGCAACATCCGCTACCTGAAGCACAGCAACCGCAAGGCGGCCTTGTCGCGCAACGCAGGCATCCAGGCTTCGTTCGGGCGTTACGTCACCTTCCTCGACAGCGATGACCTGTACCTTCCCGGACACCTCGAATCGCGCCTCTTGATAATGGAACAGAGCTCAGCGATGCCGGCGTTGCTTTCAGGAGGATTTGTGTGCGAGGGGGAACCGTGGGTGCGCGATAGGTTCGACCCGGCGAGGTGGGTGAACGTCAACAACTGCATTCTCGCGGGCACATTCTTCGGGCGGCGCGAGCTGTTCATGGCGATTGGAGGATTCCGTGCGTTGGAGTATGCCGAAGACCCCGACCTGTGGGATCGCGCCGCCTGCCGCCACCGCGTCCTGAAGATCGACGAACCCGCCACCTACATTTACCGGCGCTCGCCGGATAGCATCACCGGAACCTATAAACCCGACGCAACATGATCCGCTCCGTCACCGTCTATTGCAGCTCCAGCAACCTTGCTCCGGAACCCTTTTTCAGGGCGGCGGCAACGCTTGGCCGGGGTCTTGCCGAACGGAACATCAATCTGGTGTTCGGCGGCGGACACGTCGGATTGATGGGCCGCACGGCTGATGCAGCGCTGAAGGCTGGCGGTACGGTCAAGGGCATTATCCCTCGCTTTCTCGAAGAGCGCGAAGTAGCCCACAACGGCCTAAGCGAGCTGCACGTGGTGGAAACGATGCACCAGCGCAAAATGCTGCTCACCGACTGGGCGGATGCCTTTGTGATTTTGCCGGGCGGACTCGGCACGCTCGACGAGCTGATGGAGATTCTCACCTGGAAGCACCTCGGCCACCACGCCAAACCGATCATTCTGCTGAATGTGCATGGCTTCTGGGAGCAGCTTCTGCAATTTTTCGAGCGCATCGCCGCTGACCGCATGATCAAGCCCGGCTATCAGGATTACTACAAGGTCTGCAACTCCGCTGACGAAGCGCTCGCCCTGATCGACCACCACAACACGAGTGCCTGAAACGATGTGACTTCCGACAGGATTGTTTCAGCAAATGCAGGCGTTACGGAACAGACCTTCCAGGCAATCGTGAACAACCCTAATGCTACAGATCATGAAAACCTCGCTGATTTTTGTCTATAACACCGACAGCGGGCCAATCAACGGTCTGCTCGACATCGGGCATAAAATTCTAAGTCCGGACACCTACAGTTGCAGTCTCTGCTCGCTGACGCATGATACCTTTGCCGAAAAAAAGAACTGGAGGGAATTTCGCACAAGCGTCGGCATGCCGATAGAGTTCTTTCATCGGGATGAATTCGAGAAACGGTATAATCTCCGGTTTGAGTATCCGGCCATCCTCCGGAAAACCGACAACATCGAGGTGCTGCTGAACAAGGAGCAAATCGACTCGATCACCAATCTCGACGATCTGATCAAAGCCGTCAGAGAGGAAATTGCCAAAACCTCTTGATCAGCTCACCAGCACCGCCGCGCCCTTGGCCTTTCCGTGACGAATATCGAGCAGCGCGCGATTGGCTTCTTCGAGTGAATAGTGCTTGATCTCGGGCTTCAGCTCCATCCGGGCGGCGATGTCAAGGAACGCCGACACATCGGCCCGCGTGATGTTGGCCACGCTCTTGATCTCTTTCTCCATCCAGAGATGCTTTTCGTAGGCAAGATCAGCCAGCAGCTCATTGTCGCGCGACTCCTTGCGGATGGCGTTGATGACGAGCCGCCCGCTTGGCCGGAGCCGTTCGAGCGCGGAGAGCACCGGCAGCCAAGCGGGCGTCGTGTCGATGATTGCATGGCAAAGCTCAGGCGGCTCGGCGGTGGTTTCACCCGCCCAATCTGCCCCGAGCGAGCGGGCGAACTTGCGATCCTTTTCGCTGCGGGCGAAGACGAAAACCGGGGATTTGGGATAGAGGTAACGGGCAAGCTTGAGCACCTGATGGCCCGACGCGCCGAAGCCGGTCAGACCGAGAATCTGGCCGTCGCGGATGTTGGTGAGCATCAATGAACGATAACCAATCGCGCCACCGCACAACAGCGGCGCGGCTTCGGCGTCGGTGAAAAGATTGGGAATGGCGTAGGTAAAAGCTTCTGGAGCCACCATGTACTCGGCGTACCCGCCGTCGGCATCGCGGCCCGTCGCACGGAACTCCGCACAAAGGTTCTCCTTGCCCGATCGACAGAGATCGCAGTGGCCGCACGAGGAGAAAATCCACGCCACGCCACGCCGACTGCCGACTTCGGCACCTGTTACGCCATCGCCGCAAGCGACGACCCGTCCAACTACTTGATGTCCAAGAATGACTGGAAAGCGTGGCGGCGGCGTCCGTCCCTCGATTTCGTCGAGCTCGGTGTGGCACACGCCGCAAGCGCTGACTTGAAGCAGCAATTCGCCTTGCCCCACTTCAGGCACGGGCAATTCTCGAAGCACCAACGGCTCCGACTCCACCTGCAAATCAGCAATCTCCTCAAGCACCATAGCACGCATCATAGTCTCCTCCTTTTTTTCCAAGTTGACAAAAAGAGCAGGAAAAAAGCAAGCGTGGACGTCCAAGCCGACAGTTCAATAGGCTCGCCCCTACAATTATCAGCTGTTATCAGCTGTCAATGATCCATGATAAACTAACGGGCGCCGCTAAAAACTTATTGCGCGGCACCCGATTGTCGGCGCTTGGGTGGTGCTCGAAATCTCGCGTGCTACACTGCGTACACTCCGGTTTTTGCGCTCCATCCGCCTTGCACTCAGCTCTCTCATGATACTGTTTAGAGGTACCCTAGAGTTTCTTCGCGAGTTGTACGAGGAGTATTCCAAGTGGTATTTGAGTATTGTCGAGGAGAATGGCGTGTTGCCAAGATCGAGTTCGGGCGTGGCTGCCGATGGTCGCCAGTTTATTGCTTGTAAACTTCCGATGGTTCCTGCCCGCATCGTCATTCCTGCAATGTCCGCGTTCAACCCGCATAAAAACCCTGACAGCGTCACTCTGATTGTTGTGCTAATGGCTATCTTTAATGATGTGTAAACGCGCAACTTCAACCCCGATCCACCCATGACCTTAACCCCCGTTATCCTTCTGCTCATCATTTTTATCGCCATACTCGGATTTTTGCTTCTGCGCAGTCAGCGCGAGTCTAATGCGCTTTCGGTGGAGAATGCGCGGTTGCAGGCGGAGGTGGAGCATGAGCGGCAGCGAGGAGCGGCTTCGTTAGAGACGCGGCGGGTCGATGAGGCACGGCTGGAGGCGGCGATGGAGAATCTGGCGAACCGTATCGTTGAGGAGCGGGGGGCGGCGCTTTCGGAGCAGCACCGGCAGCGGCTCGACGGGCTCTTGGAGCCGTTCCGGTTGCAGCTCGACTCGTTCCGCCAGCGCGTTGATGAGGTGCATCGTAGCGATACGGAGCTGTCGGCGCGCCTGCTCGAACAGGTGCGGCAGCTTCAGGAGCTGAACCATCAGGTGAGCGATGAGGCCAACAACCTCGCGCGGGCAATCAAGGGCGAGAGCAAGAAGCAGGGGGACTGGGGTGAGCTGATCGTCGAGCGGCTGTTGGAGGCCTCGGGGCTGGTGAAGGGGCGTGAGTACACCGTGCAGGAGAGCGACCGCACGGAGGACGGGCGGTTGGTGCGGCCCGATTTCATGGTGCATTTGCCGGGCGACAAGGCGGTTGTCGTCGATGCGAAGGTGTCGCTGACCGCCTACGAGCGCTGGTGCGGCGAACAGAGCGAGGCCCGGCGCAGCGAGGCGTTGCGCGAACATGTGCAGTCGGTGCGGCGGCACGTTACCGAGCTGGAACGTAAGGACTACGCCGCGCTTCGGGGCAACCGCACGCTCGACTTCGTCATCATGTGTATCCCGCTCGAACCGGCATACCAGGCGGCGATGCAGGCCGATCCGTCGCTCTTTTACGAACTCGCTGGAAAGAACGTCGTCGTCACCGGCCCGGCGACGCTGATGATAACGCTGCGCTTGATCGCGCAAATTTGGCGGCGCGAGAACGAGAATCAAAATGCCGAACTCATCGCTGACAAAGCTGGCCGCATCTACGACCAGGTTGTGCGCGTCGCCGAAGCGATGAGTGAGGCTCGCAAAAAACTCGCCGGAGTCTCCGACACCTTCGATCTCGCCATGAAACGTCTCACCGAAGGGCGCGGCAACCTCGCTGGACGAGTTGAAGAGATTCGCCGGTTGGGCGCAAAGGTTTCGAAAAAACTGCCACAAGAGTTCGTGGATAATGAACAGTTGACACTTGATAATGAAAATGAAGCGTAGTGGCGGGCTTGCGAAGCCCGTGGGATGAAGTTGTGAGCACCTTACGGACGCTTCGCGAAGCGTTGCTACAATGGGAGGGGGTTGTTTCTGTATGGGCTGAACAGGTGTGCTTACCCTTTGGTCCTTGCAGTCTTTGATGTCGTTTGTGTTCTTTTTGTGGACTAACACGGGCGCAAGGTACAGGTTTTAATGGCTTTGTTGTTGGTGTTCATAAAGTGCTTTATAAAAAAAGCAAAATACTACATCAAAAAATTTAGCAATGAGCACTGGCAATCAACAGTTGCCAAGCGCGCAGGCTCTTTCTACATTGTCAATTATCCATTCTCCATTATCAATTGTGAAAATCCTTCATACATCGGACTGGCATCTTGGGCGCACGTTGTACAGGCGCAGTCGGCAGCGGGAGTTCGAGCTGTTTCTCGACTGGCTTGCCGGTCTCGTCGAGTCGCGGGGGATCGATGCGCTGATCGTGGCGGGGGACATTTTCGATACGACGACGCCTTCCAATGCATCCCAGAAACTCTATTACCAGTTCTTGCATCGCATCTCGTTGTCGTCCCAATCGCCCTGCCGCCATATTATTATAGTCGGCGGCAATCATGATTCGCCGTCGTTCCTTGATGCTCCGAAGGATTTGCTTCGCTCGTTTGACGTGCATGTGCTCGGGGCGGTAACAGGCAATGCTGCCGACGAGGTGCTGCTGCTTCGTGACGCCGACGGTGAGCCGGAAGCGGTGGTGTGCGCAGTGCCTTATCTGCGGGATCGCGACATTCGCACGGTCGAGCCGGGGGAGAGCATGGAGGACAAGAGTCGCAAGCTGATAGAAGGCATCGCACGCCACTACGCCGAGGTTGCCTGCATTGCTGAGAAGCAGCGACAAAGCATCGACCGGGACATTCCGGTGATTGCTACGGGCCATCTCTTTACGGCGGGTGGCTCGACGGTCGAGGGGGATGGCGTGCGTGATCTTTACGTCGGCTCACTTGCTCATGTCGGAGCGTCGGCTTTTCCTGCCTTGTTCGATTACGTGGCGCTCGGTCACCTGCACGTGCCGCAAACAGTGGGCGGCGAGGCGAGGTTGCGTTACTCCGGCTCACCGATTCCGATGGGCTTCGGTGAGGCAAAACAGCGCAAGCTGGTGCTTGAGCTGGAGTTCGCCGGGCGCGTTCCTACCGTGTCCGAAATCGAAGTTCCCGGCTTCCAGCCGCTCGAAAAGCTTGCGGGTAGCCTTGACGACGTGACTTCCGCTATTGCCGCGCTCCGGTCGGCGGGCAGTTCGGCGTGGCTGGAGATAGACTACGCTGGCGATCAGCCTGCGTCGGTGGTGCAGGAGACGCTCGAAGCGGCACTCGAAGGCTCGTTGCTTGAAATCAGACGAATTCGTAGCAATCGCGCCATCGCGCAGTCGCTTCGGCAGAACGGGGCGGACGAGACGCTTGAACAGCTCGATCCTGAGGCGGTGTTCGAGCGCTGTCTCGAAGCGAGCGGCACGGATGATGCGCTCCGACCCGCGCTGATGGAGAGTTACCGCGAGGTGCTGCGCTCGATCCATGAGCCGGACGTTCGGGCTGAAGAGAGGGAGGGAGCATGAAGATTCTGACGCTCCGTTTCGCCAATCTCAACTCGCTGCAGGGGGAGTGGCAAATCGATTTCACACGCCCTGAATACGTCGCTGATGGTCTGTTCGCCATCACCGGCCCCACCGGATCGGGCAAGAGCACCATCCTCGACGCCATCTGTCTTGCGCTCTACGGAGAAACTCCACGGCTGCGCAAAATCACCGCGAGCAGCAATGAAATCATGTCGCGCCACGCAGGCGAGTGCTTTGCCGAGGTGATTTTTGCCACAGACTCCGGCACCTTCCGCTGCACCTGGAGCCAGCACCGCTCGCGCAGAAAGCCGGGCGGCGCCTTGCAGCCGCAGAAGCACGAGATTGCCGACGCCGCGACAGGCGCGCTTATCCAGTCAAAAGTACAGGAGACGCGCCAAGAGGTGGAGGCGCGAACCGGCATGGACTTCGACCGTTTTACCCGCTCGATGCTGCTGGCCCAAGGTGGTTTCGCGGCCTTCCTGCAAGCCGACGCCGATCAGCGGGCTCCGGTGCTCGAACAGATCACCGGCACGGAGATTTACTCGCTCATTTCGATGAAGGTTCACGAACGCAAGCGGGCCGAGCAGGAGTTGCTTCAGCGGCTTGAAATCGAGGCGGGCGGCATTCGCCTGCTCGGGCCGGAGGCGTTAGCCGAGCTGGAGACTGAGCGTTCCGCTCTGCTCAACAAAGAGAGGGAGTTGTCGGCAAGCCTTAAATCGGATTCTGCAGCTCTGCATTGGCTTGAAGAGGTTGCGCAGCTCGAAGAGGCGGTCGCCTCAACCATCATCGAGCTCGAAGCGCTTGAGGGCGAACGCTCAGCGTTTAGCGCTGATGCCGACCGCCTTGAGCGGGCTCGTGTTGCTGCGCTTGCCGAAGCGGCTTATGCCGACGTGCAGCGTCTGCGTGAGGAGTTGCGGAGAAGCGCTGAAGAGCTTGCCGCGCGTGAACTGCAGCGCCCGGAAGCAGAACGCCGTGCGCAGGAGGCGAATGCGGCGCACGAAGCTGCCGGTCGGTCGCTCGAACTCGCCACACAGACGATCGAGAGCGCCAAGCCGTTGGTGCTCCAAGCCCGTCGGCTCGATGAGCAGATCGCCAATTCTTCGCGCGAGGCCGGGCGGCTAAAGCAGGAGCATGATGAGCTTGAAGCGCGTCGTGAGCAACTCCAGCGCGAACGGACCGAATCCTCTGCGGCGCTCGAATCAACTCGCTCCGCCTTGCAGGCGTTGCGCGTGTGGCAGGATGAGCATCGCATCGACGCCTCGATTTCCAGAGCGTTGTCTGGCATTCGTCACGCGCTCGACGAGTTGCGTCCCGCCGCCGAGCGCGAAGCCGCCGCCGCCTCGGCCATCGCCGATCTTCAGCGTGGCCTTGTCGCCTTGCAGGACGAACTGGCGCTCGCCGAAGCGGAGGCTCGCGAGTCGAAATCCTTGTTCGATGCCTCTCGCACGGCGCTCGACGAGTTGAAGGCGTCGTTCACCGTGCAGCTCGATGGCGCAACGCTTAAAGGACTTCGCGGGGAGTTCGACCGTCTTCGGGAGCGTCACCTGTTGCTCCAGCAGATCGCGAATCTCTACACCGAGGGCAAGCAGTTTCCTCCAAAGATTGAGGCGATCAAGACTAACATTCAGGATGCGGAGCGCAGGCGGTACGGGTTGTCGCAGAAGCTCGATCATGCTCGTCAGCTTCTCGAACTTGCCGAACGCGAGGCGGCTGCGCAGGAGGAGATTGCGCGGCTTGCTGACCGGGTGCGGAGCCTCGAAGAGGAGCGCCATCGGCTCGTTGATGGCAAACCCTGCCCGCTCTGTGGTTCGCCGCATCATCCGTATGTCGATGAACGTGGAGCTGTACCGAATCGCGATGACCAGGCCTTGCAAGCTGTGCGAGTCGCCGTGCGGGAGCGTGACGTGGCTGTCCGGAAAGGTGAAATCGCGCTTGCTGAAACCGGCAAGGAGATCGAGGAGAGCGTGAAGCGACAGAATGACTTGGTTGAATTGTATACATCGTCCGGACGCAGGTGCCTTGCGTTGCTCAAGGAGGCGGGCATTGACGCTCCGCCGCGCGAGGCTGAACCGGTTGTCAGCGACGCATTGCAGCTTGCCGCTTCGCAGCGGGATGCGCTTGCCGAACGCATTGGGCAGCTTGAAAGGCTCGAACAGCAGATTCGGGACGATGAAGTTGAACTGTTGCAGCGTCACGAGTCGGCGCAATCCGCCCTGCGCCGTTACGAGCGGGCAACCGAGCAGCATCGTGCACTACGGCTCGAACTGGCGCGGAGCGAAAAGGAGCTGGATGAGGCACGGCGGAATCTTGCCAAGCGTCAGCAATACTTCCTGAATCTGCTTACACCGTTTGGGGTTTCCACAGTCGATGATTCGTCCATCATCGTCGCAGCACTCGAAGAGCGGAGCGAGGTGTGGATGCGCAACGACGCGCAACTCCGCAACCTCGAACAGGAACAGCTCGCCGTCGAGACCCGTTTGTCGAACTTTGACCAGCAGCTTGCCACAATCGAACTCGATTGTGCCGCCAGACGGCGGAGCGTCGAGAGCGCCATCACCAGCCTCGAAGCGCTGAAGGCCGAGCGCTCCGGCCTCTTTGGCGGTAACAGCGCCGATGCTGAGCAGGCGCGTCTGGAAGCTGAGCTTCAGGAATGTCGTATCCAGCTCGACGTCGCAGTGGACGCCCGCAATGCCGCACGCGAAGCGCTGAGCGTTCTCGACTTCACAATTGCTGGTCTGCGTCAGACGTCGCGAAACCGTCGTACGGAGCTTGATGAGCGCGAGGCGGCCTTCATCACTGAACTTCGGCAGCGCGGTTTCGACGGCGAGGCGGCTTTTCTCGAAGCTCGGCTTGATCTTGCAGAACGCCAGCGGCTCGAAGCGCTTGCCGACTCCATCGACAAGCGCCTCCTTGAGCTCGAAGCGCGGCGCAAAGAGCGGCAGATGCGGCTTGAAGAGGCGCAACAGCGGCGGCTCACGACGGAATCGGGTGAGGTACTTGCGGAGCGTATCGACCAGCGGCAGGAGGAGTTACGTCAGCTTGGCGGACGGGTCGGCGAAATTGAGGGGCGGCTTCGTGACAACGGGCGCGCTGCCGAGGAGCATCGCCTCAAATTACAGGCGGTCGAGGCGCGGAAGCGGGAGTACCGGCGCTGGGAGCTGCTTCACGAGCTTATCGGCTCGGCGGACGGCAAGAAGTTCCGCAATTTCGCCCAGGGCATCACCTTCGAATTGATGATCCAGAACGCCAACCGGCAGCTCCGTCAGATGACCGATCGGTATGAGTTGTTGCACAATCCGAACCAGCCGCTCGAACTCAGCGTCATCGACCTGTGGCAGGCGGGTGAAATCCGCTCCACGCGCAACCTTTCCGGCGGCGAAAGCTTTATCGTCAGCCTCGCGCTCGCGCTTGGCCTGTCGCAGATGTCGAGTCGCAACGTGCGCGTCGATTCGCTGTTTCTGGACGAAGGGTTCGGCACGCTCGACGACGAGGCGCTTGAAACGGCGCTTGAGACGCTCGCCGGCTTGCAGCGTTCCAGCAAGCTCATCGGTGTTATCTCCCACGTCGCGGCGCTTCGCGAGCGCATCGCCACGCACATTCTCGTGAAACCTCAAACCGGCGGACGCAGCATTATCGAAGGCCCCGGTGTTACTGCTGTGTCATCGGCGTAGTGAACCCATCCTTTAGGGGTGCCCTTTTAGTAATAGGTCAGCAGGTAGTAAATATTCTTCTTGATTTCATTCAGCACGAACTGCTTGCTGAACGGATCGCGCCACCAGAACAGCGGATGCCACCATTCCGGTTTTGTGGCCACCAGAATACAGCGTTTTGAAGAGCCTTCAAACGACTGTTTCCAAGTTTTGTACAGCCGGAGCATGTGCGGTGGATCGCTCACTACAAGCGCGGAGTTCCACCCTTTTTTATCCATTAAATCTGCCGTGTTCTCGGCCTCTTCCCAGCTTGTTTCCGACCAGATATCGACCGTGATTGCCGTTTTCGGCACTCCGGCCTCAAGCATCCGTCGTTCACGCCAATTGGGACGGCTCGGGTTGTAGTAGCGACTATCGATGCCGGTCAGTACAATATTTTTCGCGTATCCCGCCTTGTACAGCCTGATCCCTTTTTTGACGCGCAGGCCGTTGTCACCCCCTAGCACCACGATGACGTCGGCTTTTTCAGGTTTCGCGGAGTGAAGCGATACCAGAAAACCGAGGCTGAGATACAAGGTGGCCAAAAGGGCGCTGGTAATCAGAAAAAACAGCAGTGATATTTTGATGACTGTTTTCATACTACTTCAAAACGTTCAGTATCGTGCAGCCGACTGCTTTTTTACGGCTTGATGCGATAAATGAATGACGTGTAATGTGCGATTGTACCTAACCGGCACGATGTTTCAAGAAAGTAATATACCGATTTCGACAACATGCCGCATGAAATCACAAGGCCCATTCTTGCAGGAATGAGGCGCGGCCTGTGAGATCGGCGAAGTGACGGTCAGGAGTGGAAACCGCTCTTGTCGATGGCGTCGGAATGAAGATCGAAATCTTGCGGAAATAGCTTTCGTTGAGCGTGTCGCAGGTGATGGCTCTGGAGAGCGAGGAGTGAATGAAGGTATCGTTACCGATAAAAATATCGATGTGATGGATACGGCAGGTGAGTCGCCTCCGAAGCGGTATCGGATGCCGAGGTACTGCTTGAGATCACGGGAAAGTTTGGCGGGATTCACCTCTGACGGTGCTTCGGATGTGACGGCCATCCGTTGCGGGATTGGCGCTGCACGGTACTTCAGCGGCCTGTGCGGTGGCCATGAGAGGGCAAGGAGCTTGAAATAACCTTGCGTGGGGGCTCAGAATGTTTTGAAATCCACGCATGATCATCTCTAAAAACTTCGGTTTCTGTGCTCCATCCGCCTTGCTCTCGGCGCTCTCATGATACTGTTTAGAGGTGCCCTTATGGTTTGTTACTGTTGTTCGGCCTTTTCTTTTCGGATCGGCGTTTGTTTCTGAGTGTTCGTCTGAGCTGTAGCCGGTTTTTTCTCATGAACTGCGACAACTCGTTTCCGATGTGGCGAATTGCCGAAGCGTCAATGCGGATTGGCTCCGGCACGACCACATCGACGTACCCTTCGGCAATATTGGCGGGGCCGTAACTGGCTGGGTAGATCATGATTTTGCTGATGTCGCTACAATGCTTTTCGAGTTGTTCGGGGGCCTGGTCGAAAAAAGCTTTGTACGAAACCGAATCCCGGCGAGCGCTGACCATGGCCACAATATCGTCATCCTTGAAGCGCTTGCGCTGACGGGAAAGATTTTGCCAGTCACGCGCGGTTTTCATCGGTTCGAAGAGCAGGTTCGGCGACGATGGCATTGCGGCGATGCTGTCGTTGATGGCGATGCGGCTTGTGCGGTCGCAGTGGAACTGCATCGGGATGCTTAGCTCCAGCGCCAGCAGCGACAGTTTGCTGATCCATTGTTCGAAGCCTTTCTCCATTTCGGCCAGCGGTGGGCAGATGATTACCATTCTCCGGTGCAGGGCTAGCGGTTGGGTGAGTTGGCAGATGATGGTGGTTTTGCTTGTGCAGTTCACGATGCTTTCGGCAGAATCGTTAATCAGCCTGCCGATGAAGCCGCGATGCCGGGGCCAGCCGTACACCACCAGGTCGGCTCGCAACTCCTTGACCATCCGGCTGATACCGCTGTTGAAGTTATAGTCAATCGTGGCCACGATATCGAGCTTCGTATCGAATGACGCTGCGTAGTTGACCATCGGCTCTAGCGCTTTTTTCGCTTTTTTTATATTCAGCTCGGCCTTGTGGTCGTTGGGCACCACGCTTAGCAGAATCAGTGGCTTGGCCGACCGTTTTTCCCGAATGAGCACCGCAAATTCAAGAACCCTCTCGGAGGGCAATCCTCCCGCGATTGGCAGCAGAATCTGTTCGGAGAAGCTCTCCTCGCCGTTGTCGTCTTCCGGGGTACTCTGGCTCTCATCAACGACAATGTTCTTGGCCGCCTGTTCCGTCACCATTGAGCCGACGATGCAGGTAATCAGAATCAGGATGATGGTGGCGTTCAGGATATTCAGGTCGAGAATTCGCGCTTTGTAGCCAACCAGCGCGATGGCGATGGTGGCCGCCGCGCGCGAGCTGCTCAGGCCAAACATCAACTGCCGCTGCGCCGTCGAAAAGCCGAAAAGCTTCTGGATCAGAAAAGCGGGAAGCCACTTTCCGGCAATTGCCACGACGGTCAGCAAAGCGGCGATGATCAGAGTCATCGGCCCGCTCAGGATCACGCGCAGGTCAACCAGCATTCCCACGCTGATCAGGAAAAAGGGGATGAACAGCGAGTTGCCGATGAACTCGATGCGGTTCATCAGGGCCGAGGAGTTCGGGATGAGCGGGTTGAGAGCCAGCCCCGCCGCGAACGCTCCGACGATTGGTTCCAGTCCGGCGACCCGCGACAGAAACGCCGAAAAAAAGATCGCCGCGAGCACGAAGATGTAGTGTGCGTGCTTCTCGTTTTCGAGCTTGGTGAAGAACCAGCGAGCGATGAAGGGGAGGACGATGAAGACGATCATTGTGAAGATCGTGAGTGCAATGCTGAGGTGAAGCATGAACTCCCGGCTCAGGTTACCCTGGCTGTAGCCGATAATGATCGCCAGCAGGAGCAGCACCGCCGTGTCGTTCATAATTGTTCCGGCCACCGTCACCGGCACGGCCTGGTTCTTGGCGATGCCCATGCGGTTGACAATCGGGTAGGCGACCAGCGTGTGCGTGGCAAGCATACTTGCCGTCAGGATGCTCGCGCTCACGTTATAGTTCAGCAGAAAGCGGCAGACAGGATAGAGCGCGACAATGGGCAGCGCAAAGGTTAGAAGCCCGAACAGAATGCTCGGATTGCGGTTCCGCTTCAGCTCGTTGACCTGAAGTTCCACGCCTGCGATGAACATGATGTAGAGCAGTCCAATGGTTGAGAACAGCTCTACCGCCGAACTTTTTTCGAGCAGGTTCAGGGCGTATGGTCCGATGAGCACGCCGGAAAGAATCAGGCTGACCGTGCCTGGAATATTGAACCGTTTGAGCAGAATCGGCGAGAGCAGGATGATCAACAGGACGAGCGAAAACACCAGCACCGGATTGGTCAGCGGCAGGTGAAACTCCTGAAGAAGTTCATGGTAGTAGGATTCCATGCGGGCAAGTCCTTTTCGTGATTGCCTTATCTGATATTGATTAAATCTAAACAATTTATCCGGCAGAACGGCAGGCGCAGTCAGGAGTTATGGGGGGGGGGATTGCCTTACCTTGCGGGCTTGCCGGATCGCGCGGTTGGCTCAAAAGATTATCTCCAACTCTGTTTTTGAGCATCATTGCCTGCCCCTCTTGTCATTCTGAACGAAATGAAGAATCCAGTTCTTTTTAGAGTTAACTGATTAATTAATAGATTGTTACGTGACTTTTTGGATTCTTCGCCCGACTGCGTCGGACTCAGAATGACAAACGTGAGATAACGTCGCCATGTATCGTTTGTCCCGCTTTGTCGGGGGCGAGGCCTTATTCCGTCCGGTGCCCATGCATCGTCCGATCTGTTGAATATTTCGTAACTTCCCGTCGAATCAACGTAACCTGTTTTTGCAGCTTTTGAACAACATTCCTGAATCGCTGGGCGTGGTCATTACGGGCGCGACCGCCGGGCTTGGTTTGGCGATGGCGCTGGAGTTCCTGCGCAAGGGTGATCGGGTGGTGCTGTGTGGGCGAAGTGAAGCGCGGCTTGATGCAGCGTTGCGGCAACTACGGACGGCGGTGCCGTCCGGTAGCGTGCACGGCATGGTGTGTGATGTCTCCGATCCAGAGCAGGCCGCCGGGTTCACCGCCTTCGCCGTTGCGAAGCTTGGCCTCATCCATCGCTGGATTAACAACGCCGGAACAGCCGGACGGTTGCGCCGACCGCTCTGGCAGCTTGATTGCTCCGACATCGACGAGACCTGTCGCACCAACCTTTCTGGCAGCATGATGCTTTGCTCGGAAGCGCTCAAGGCGATGCTCCGCCAACCTGAAGGCGACGGGCCTCCGCTCTATCATCTCTTCAACATGGGGTTTTCATCGGCAGGGCTGCGATCGTCGCCAACCTCGGTGGCGCATCGCGCCTCGAAGCGCGCCGTGGCGATCATGAGCGAGCTGATAGTCGAAGAGCTGGAGAAGGCGTGCAACAGCTCCATCGGCGTTCACGAACTAAGCCCCGGATTGGTGCTGACCGATCTGTTGCTTCGCGACGCTACCGCTGGGCAGAAGCGCTTTTTCAACGCGATGGCTGAAACGTCCGACACCGTTGCCGCCGCGCTGGTTCCGGCAATCAGAAGCATCGAAAAGCGCGATGGCGCGGTGCGGTATCAATCGGTGTTCGCGATGCTGCTCAAGCTCGCCGCCTCACGATTCGGCTATCGCAAAGAGCGATTTTTTGATCGCGATGGACGGCGGGTAATTGATAGTTGATAATGGATAATTGATAATGGCGAGCCAAGAGCTTCTGCTCGTTACCTCAGTGAGTGGCACTCTCAAATCCATTATCCCTTGTCCATTCTCTTTACGCAGCGATCCACTGCACGGCGCTGTCCATATCTTCGAACAGATCGACACGGCGTGGGCCACGGCGGCTACCGGTCTCAAACAGGTCGGTGATGGCGTTGTGCAGACCGTTCTGCAACACAATGGCTACCTTGTTATTCTTGCTGCTCTTCTGGTTCAGCTTCTTGATGATTGGCATGACCGACGAAATGGTGGCAAGTGAAAGGCTTGTTTCGTCATCGCCGGTGAAGACCCAGATGCGGCCCTTTTCGCCAAAACCAGGCAGTGCGGTAAGGCGCAGGAAGGCGTCGAGGAGTTCTGAAAAACTGACCGATCCGGTGAAGGTGACCGCGATGTATTCCGATTCGTTGATGATTCTATACATGGTTGTAAATCTTTGGCGTTGTTGGCGATTATTTGTTGTAAGAGAGTGTACAAGAATAGGTATTCAAATAACGTGCCAGAGAAATTGAAATTGACCGGAAATTGATTGCTTTTTGATGCTTTTTTCCTGATTAACTCTTTTAAATAAAATAGTATAGCTGGTTATTTGCGGAGGGTTAAAATATGTTCAGAAACGGAGACGGCA